>NZ_JBFAZX010000044.1:0-35825 GCF_040689395.1 Dactylosporangium sp. NPDC051484
GGCAGACCCCGGTACTGCGGCACCGGTTCTCCTGGACCCGCATGTCCATGGCCGGCGTGCTGGCGTACCGGCCCGACCGCAGCCGAGCCAAGCTGGTGTTCCAGACCAAGCCGGGCAGCTACAACACCGAAAGCCTCATCGGGTTCCTCACCGAGCTGCGCCGGCACCTGCGCGGACCGGTCACCCTGATCTGGGACGGGCTGTCGGCGCACCGGTCCAAGGACATGAAGCAGTGGCTGGCCACCCAACAACACTGGCTGGTGGTGGAACAACTGCCCGGCTACGCCCACGACCTCAACCCCATCGAACTGGTCTGGGGCAACCTCAAAGCCACCGAACTGGCCAACCTCTGCCCCGAACACATCAGCGAAGCCGACACCGCCGCACGTAACGGCCTGCACCGCATCGGCAGCAGCTACGTGAGGTGCCCCGGAACGCGGTTCCCCTCGTAACGTGGAGGCCAGGACTTGAGGGATAGAGGTTCATGGCTGAGACGAGACGCCGGTTCGATCCGGAGTTCCGCGCGGGCGCGGTCCGGATCGTGCGGGAGACCGGTAAGTCGATCGCGCAGGTAGCGCGTGATCTGGGGATCAATAGCGGCACCCTCGCCAACTGGGTGCAGCAGGATCGTGCGGCTCGTGGCGAGGCGGCCGCTGGGGAGTTGGCTGAGGACGAGCGGGCCGAGCTGGCGCGGTTGCGGCGGGAGAACGCTGAGCTGGCGATGGAGCGTGATGTCCTCAAGCGATCTGTGGTCCTGCGGGTCAAGGAAGCGACGGGCCGGTGAGCGTGGCCGCCTTCATCGCTTCCCAGAGGACCGAGCACGATGTGCCGCACGCGGTGGCCTGCCGGGCCCTGGGGGTGTCCGAGTCGTGGTTCTACAAGTGGCGGGACCGTCCGCCGACAGCCCGCCAGGACCGTAGGGCCAGGCTGGCGGACGCGGTCCGGCGTGTCTTTGAGGCCTCGGGCGGTACCTACGGCAGCCCGCGCATCGGTGACGAGCTGCGTGAGCAGGGCTGGCGGGTGTCGGACAACACGATCGCCCAGCTCATGGCCGAGCTGGGCCTCGTCGCCAGAGTGCGACGACGCCGGCGTGGGCTGACCCGGCAGGGCAAGCGGCCAGCCGCCCCGGACCTGGTCAAGCGGAAGTTCACCGCGCCCGCGCCGGACGTGGCCTGGTGCGGTGACATGACCGAGATCGTCACCGGCGAGGGCAAGCTCTACCTCGCTACCGTCATCGACCTGTACTCCCGGCGGATCCTCGGCTACGCCATGGGCGCCCACCACGACGCCGCGCTGGTCGTCGCCGCGTTGAACATGGCCGCGGTCACCCGCGGCGGTGACGTCGCCGGAGTGATCTTCCACAGCGACCGCGGTAGCGAATACACCTCGGCCGACTTCGCCCGGGCGTGCGCCCGCTGGAAGGTGCGCCAGTCGATGGGCCGGGTCGGGTCGTGCTTCGACAACGCCGTGGCCGAGGCCACCTTCTCCACCATCAAGGTCGAGTACGTCCACCGTCACCAGTTCCGCACCCGCGCCGAGGCCCGGCTGAAGATCGCCACCTGGATCACCGACTTCTACAACCACCGACGACGCCACTCCGTCTGCGACGGACGCTCACCGATCGACTACGAACGATCAACCATCCGCGTCCTGGAGGACCAGGCCGCATAACCGAGTCCTCCACGATTCCAGGGGATTGACAGAACCTCCGGACACGTCCCCAAGTAGGGTGACGGTGAGTCCGGAAGGAACGGTACGTGCCAACCTCGATCCGTCAGAGGGCTTTGATCCCCGCTCGTTCGTTTCGGCTTGACCGTTTTGTCCCTCATGGTGGTAGTCGAGGGTGCCGCGTGTCGCTGCGGGTGCGCCGGGGGACTGTAAAAGTTATCTTGACACTCCCGCTGCCGCCCGCCCAATCACGATGCATTTTGGAGCTAGTGCCGTGTCAGGCCACGTTTGCCCTCTCGACGATACGGCGGAGGCGTGGGTTGTCGGTGTTGCGGTTTCGCCAGGCGATGTAGCGGCGGATCATGCTGGCTTGCTCGGCGTGGCTGCTGTGATCGGTGCCGTCGAGGGTGAAGTACCGCAGCGCGGTGAACTGTGCCTCGATGCGGTTCAACCACGAGGAATTCGTTGGGGTGTAAGCGATCTCGACGTTGTTGGCCGCTGCCCAGTCCCCGACGGAGGTGTCCGCCCGGGTGCTCAGGTGTGGACTGTAGTTGTCACGGACGATCGCGATCCGCACGTTCGGCGGTACAGCGAGCGCAGGTAACGGCAGAACTCCAGGAACTGGGCACGCTTCTTGCGTTTTCTTGACATGCCCGTACATGACGTTGCGGCCCAGGTCCAGGGCGGCGAACAGGTGGCGCACGCCGTGCGGGCGGGTGTAGGTGGCCCGCCGGCGCGGCCTCGGGTCACGGTCCGGGTCCTTGCGCCGGCCGCCTCGTTCGGCCCACTGCCGGCCGGGGTGCGGTTGCAGGTTCAGCGGCCCGAACTCGTCCATGCTCAACACCACGCTGGGCTCGCCGGGCTCGGGAACGACCTCGCCGTCGGCGATGGCGTACAGGTGCTCGACCCGGGCCTGCTTCGCCGCGTACTCCGGATCCCGGGAGCGCTTCCAGGTCTTTATCCGTTGAAAGGACACCCCTTCGGCGCGCAGGATCTCCCGCAGCCCCTCGATGCTGATGTCGTCAACCACCCCCTCAGCGACCAGGAGGTCGGCCAGCTTGGCCAGACTCCAGGTCGAGAACGGCAGGCCATGCTCGACCGGCCTGGACTTGGCGATCTTCTTCATCTCCCGCCGCTGCGGCAGGGTGAACGTCGGCGGCCTGCCCCCGCGGTAACGGGGGTAGAGCGAGTCGAACCCGTCGGCGTTGAAGTTGTGGATGACGTCACGGACCCGGTCGGGACTGGTGAAGGTCACCTCGGCGATCCCGGCCGGGTCCATGCCCTGCGCCGAGAGCAGAACCATCTGCGCCCGCCGCCAGGTCACCACAGACCCCGAACTACGCCGCACGATCCGCAGCAACCGTCGACCCTCGTCGTCATCGATCTGTCGAACCCGCACCCATTCCGCCACAGTCCACAGCCTGAAACGACAACCCCGGCCACAGTGGGACCCGGACCGGGGTGTCGCTCACAACGAGGCCAACGTGGCCGGACGCGGCACTAGCTCGAGCGACCCGGGCGAGCGACTCTGGGCGCAGGGAGTCGCTCGGGCGACGCGGGTCAGGGTGTCGTGGCGAGGGTGATGCGACTGTCCGCGCCCGGGAACTTCACCTTCATCAGCTCACTGCCCGCGGTCGCGGCCAGCGTGACCGACTCACCCGGCTCGATCCACACTCCGGTGAGCGAGCCGAACAGGCGCTCGCCGTGACGGAACTCGCCGACGGTGGTGAAGAGCAGCGTCGGTCGCACGTCATCGGCCGGGCCCTCGAAGGTTGCATCGTCGATCCACGAGAGGAACTCGATCTCGACCTCGTTCTCGGTGAAGCTGCCGAGCCGGCGCGACCGGATCGGCCTCTCGGCGTCGTCCCATCCAAAGGCACCCGGCGACATTACGACCGGCTGCTTGTAGCGTGGCCGCTGAGGCTTGAAGGGGCGCTGGAACACGTGCTCCCAGATGGCGTTGAGGGGGTCCTTGTTGAACGGCTTGCCCTCGGCGTCGACCGAGCGATAGATCCCGTCGGTGAACTTGCCCGTGGCCGCCAGCTCGGCCACCGCCCGATCGCTGTCGCTCTTGGTGATGAAGTGGTCACCCCACTGGGCGATCAGGATGATCGCGTCTTCGCACCGCTGCGGACCGTAGTAGGCATTGGCCGGGAAGTAGCCGACCTCTCCCTGCTCCAGGGTCTCGACACCGAGATCCATCTTTCCGCTAACCGCGAAACGGAGCTGCTCGAAGTCATGGCGGTGGCGGATCGAGGTGTAGGCGAGGTCTCCCTTGCTGAAGCGCTCGATGCGCACGTCATAGGACACGCGGTCGCCGCCCTCGGCGGCCCGAATGACCTTGCGGTAGATGTCACCTCCGCGAGTGTTCGGAACGATCAGCTCCCACGGAGCCTGGTCTGTCTCGACAATCTGCATGGTGCCTGGCCCTTCTTCCTCAGGTGGAACGTGGATTTCGATGCGTTCAGGCGGGGATGAGGGGGCGATTGAGGTCGCCGCGGAACTGGGCCTGCGCACTCGGCGGCGTCAGCACCGCGTCCACTTCGAGTCCGACCTCGGCCGAGATCCGGTCCAGCGCCAGAAGGTCGAAGCCGTAGATATCGGCCGCGTTGCCGTGGAGCATGCGCCGGGCCTCCGCCTCCGGCACGCCCTCGGCGCCGAACGTGGCCTGCAGGTAGTTGAGCGTGCCGTGACGCCAGGCACCCTCGCTGTGCGGGAAGTCCATGCCGATCATCATCTTGTCGACGCCGATGGACGCGCGTGCGGCCACCTCCGCTCGCGAGAAGATGGAGGAGCCGAGGTAGCACTGGCGGTTCCAGTACTCGCTCGGCGGCTGCGGGATGACGTCGCGGATGTCGCGCCTGAGGTCGCTGCGGTGGTAGGCGTGGTCCATCCGCAGGAGGGCACCGCGGACCCAGTCCGAGTGCGTCTCGGTGAACACGACCTTCAGGGCGGGGTACCGCTCGAGCACCCCACCGAAGATGAGGGTGGGCAGCAGGTTGCGAGCGCCGGTGAAGATGTCGGCACCGACCATCGCCCGCCCGGACGTCAGGGTGGGCGCGTCGATGTAGGTCGGGACGCGGTTCGCGATCGCGACGTGGATGTTCGCGACGAGGCCGAGCTCCTCCATGGCGGCCCAGATCGGGTCGTACTCCGCCTGGTAGAGGCGCTCGGTGTCGGGGACGGCGGGGACGGCGATGCCGCCACAACCGAGCTGCCGGGCAGCGTGGATCTCCCGAACCGCGGCGTCGACGTCATGGAAGCTGATGGCCGCCATGCCGATCCAACGCTCAGGGGCGGCCGACCGAAAGTCGGCCACCCAGCGGTTGTAGGCGCGGTAGCCGGCACTCATCTGCTCGACGCTGGCGTCGGCGAGGTTGTTCGTCGCGGCGCGCGTGGGCGAGCTCATCAGGAACGGGGTCGCGAAGTCCTGGAAGAGCACCTCGGCGGTGATGCCCTCACGGCCCAGCTCCGAGATACGACGCTCCGGACTCCAGATCGCGTCCAGGCGACCCGGGTCGGCGACGTCACGCTTCCAGCTCTCGGCCACGTCGGGATCGAGACGATCCGTGATGCTGGTGGAGTCGACAGTGCCGACGCCATGCTTCTCATACTCACCGAGGAAGTCGTCGAAATCCTGACGGAACTCCGGGTCCAGGTACGGGCGGTAGTCGCGCATCCGCGCGGCCACGTGACCATCGCTCGAGATCACGGTCATTCTGCTCACCGACATCATCTCCAAGATCTAGCAGTTGGGAGCGGCGAGTGCCCGATACTGAGGCGCCCCACTCCCGCACTGCCTGAACACTCGATCTCCGTGAGGTTATTCACCTTCCCCACTAGAGTCAACGGCGATGTTGACAAACTTTGGAGGGACTGCATGGATGACATGGTGGCGACGACGAACCTCGACGATCCCGAGCTCGGCACCCTGCGCCGCCTCGAGACCGAGGCCCTGACAATCGGGTACTTCGCGGTCGGCCGGGGCCCGCTCGTCGTACTCCTGCACGGCTTCCCGTACGACGTGCGCGCCTATGCCGAGGTCGCGCACCTCCTCGCCGACGCCAGCTGCCGGGTCGTGGTGCCCTTCCTACGCGGGTACGGCCCGACCCGCTATGCCGACGCCCGGACCGTCCGCTCCGCGGAGCAGGCGGCGCTGGCCTCGGACGTGCTCGATCTCGTCGATGCCTCGGGCGCCGACACCGCGGTCGTGGCGGGTTTCGACTGGGGAGCGCGTGCGGCGTGCGCGTTCGCCGCCCTGTGGCCCGACCGCTGCGCGGGCGTGGTGTCGGTCGGCGGGAACCAGATCCACGACCTGGCCCGGGCGGCGCACCCGGTCGCTCCGCGGGCCGAGGCGGCGCTCTGGTACCAGTACTACTTCCTCACCGAGCGCGGGCGCAGGGGCCTGGCCCGCCACCGCAGAGAGCTGACCCGCCAGCTCTGGAGCGACTGGTCCCCCACCTGGCGCTTCACCGACGCGGAGTTCGCCCGGACGGCAGCGTCGTTCGACAACCCCGACTGGGTGGACACCGTCGTCCACAGCTACCGCTACCGCCACGGGGTCGCCGCCGGCGATCCGCGCTACGCGGCGCTCGCCCAGAGGCTCGCGCGCACGCCGGCGATCCGCGTGCCGGCGCTCGACGTCGTCGGGGCCGCCGGCACCGCCGCACCGGTGGGGCGCGGAGCCGATCTCGGCGCGGACTCCTCGACTCGGGTGATCGCGGGCGCCGGCCACAACCTTCCCCAGGAGAGGCCTCGCGAGTTCGCGCGGGCCGTGCTCGAGCTCGTCCGTCGAGTCCACGCCCGCTGACCTACGAAGGGTCCGCCCGCGGGAGCTGGCGGACCCTTCGGGACAGCAGCAGGCAGAGCGTCTACCTCGGCGCGGACGCGGTGCCGGACGACGTACCGCCCGGACCGGCGGAGGCCTCCGCGGCAGCATCGCCATAAAGGTGGCACGCCACCGCCACCTGGCCGACCGTCAGGGCACGCGGATCGGTGTCCCTGCAGACGTCCATCGCGTGGGCGCACCGGGTATGGAACCTGCATCCCGAGGGGAGGTTGGCCGGACTGGGCGGATCGCCGCGCAGGACGATCCGCTCCCGACGACGCTGGGCCGGATTCGGCACCGGCACAGCCGACAGCAAGGCCTGCGAGTACGGGTGCTGCGGACTGCTGATGACCTTGTCCCCGGGCCCCAGCTCGACGATGCGGCCGAGGTACATCACCGCGACGCGGTGACTGATGTGCGACACCAGCGCCAGGTCGTGCGAGATGAAGAGGTAGGCGACGCCAAGTTCGGCTTGGAGGTCCTCCAGCAGTCGGAGCACCTGCGCCTGGGTCGACACGTCCAGTGCGCTGAGCGGCTCGTCCGCGACGATGAGCTTGGGGTTCACCGCGAGGGCGCGAGCCAGTGCCAACCGCTGCAGCTGACCGCCCGACAGCTCGTGCGGATAGCGCTCCGCATAGCTGGTGGGCAGCTGCACCTGACCGAGCAGGTCGTGCACCCGGCTCACGATCGCACGGTGATCGAGGTCGGTGTGCACCTTGAGCGGCTCGGCGATGGCCTGACCGACCGACGCGCGCGGGTCGAAGGAGGAGTACGGATCCTGGAAGACCATCTGCGACTGGTTGCGGAGAGGACGCCAGCGCGAGGGGCTGAGCCTGCTGACGTCCCGCCCGCTGAGGAGGACCCTTCCGGAGGTGGGCGCTCCGAGGCCGACGGCCAGCCGGCCAAGGGTGGACTTGCCTGATCCGGACTCTCCTACGAGACCGACCGTCTCACCTGGGGCGATCTGAAGGGAGGCGCTGTCGACCGCGTGGATCGAACCGATCCTCCGCCCGAGCAGAGGACTTCGCACGGGGAAGACCTTGCTGACAGCGTCGAACTCCAGTGCCGGCACCTGCTCCTGCTTCATCCGACTGCCTCACGCTCGTTGTCCCAGGCGCGGATGCACCGTGCGGCCGCGTCACCGCGGGACTGCAGCTGGATCGGCTCGTTCGCACACTCTGCCATGGCCACGTCGCACCGCGGGTGGAACCGACAGCCCGCCGGCATGGCGTGCAGCGGTGGCACCTGGCCCGTGATGGGGTCGAAGTCCTGCTTGGCCGCACCCATCCGCGGCACCGACCTCAGGAGCCCACGCGTGTACGGATGCACCGGGTCGGCGAAGATCCTGCGGGTGTCGGCCTGTTCGACGATCTGCCCGGCGTACATGACGACCGCCCGGTCGCAGAACTCGGCGACGACACCGAGGTCGTGGGTGACCAGAAGCACCGACAGCCCCATCTCCTTGCGCAGGTCACGAAGCATGTCGAGGATCTGGGCCTGGACGGTGACGTCGATCGCCGTCGTCGGCTCGTCCGCGATGAGCAGCTTCGGCGAGCAGGACAGCGCCATGGCGATCATCGCCCGCTGCCGCATCCCGCCGGAGAACTCGTGCGGGTAGGCCTTGGCGCGACGGGCAGGGTCGGGAATGCCCACTCGCTCGAGAAGGTCGATGGCTCGCTTCTCTGCGACGTGTTTGCTGACGTCCTCGTGAAGCCGAATCGCCTCCGCGATCTGCCTGCCGACGGTGTAGGCCGGGTTGAGAGCGAGCATCGGGTCCTGGAAGATCATGCCGATCTCGCGTCCGCGAACCCCCCGCACCTCGTCGAAGGACATGCGGAGGATGTCGCGCCCCTCGAGCGCGATCTCGCCCCCAACGATGCGGTAGGGCGGGCTCGGCAGGAGCCGCATGACCGCCATCGAGGTGAGGGTCTTGCCCGCGCCGGACTCGCCGACGAGACCCACTGCCTCGCCGGGCTTGATGGAGAAGCTGACGTTGTCGAGCGCAGGGATCCAGTCATCGCCGCTCTGCACCTCGATGCTGAGGCCCCGCACCTCGAGGAGATTGTCCGAGGAGTGCTCCGAGGCAGCCCGAGGCCCCCGCTTCCGCAGGTGCTTCGCCTGGGTCAGGCCCATCCGCGTCTTTCGACCGTAGAGGCTGGACCGGTCGACCCCCAGCGCGTCGCGGAGGCCGTCGCCGACCAGGTTGAAGGCGAGGACGGTGACGGCGATCGCCATGCCGGGAACGAGCATGTTCCAGAAGCTCGACGACACGGTGGTGAACGCGTCGTTCAGCATGGCCCCCCAGGCAGCACTGCCGACGGGATATCCCACACCGATGATCGCGAGGGCGGCCTCGATGAAGATGGCCGCACCCATGATGATCGTCGCCTGGACGATGATCGGCGAGAGCACGTTCGGAAGGATGCGCCGCAGCACTATCCAGCGCTCCCGCGTGCCGGCCACGAGCGAGGCCTCGACGAAGGACTCCTGTCGGACCGCGAGCGTCGAGCTCCGCACCAGCCGGGCGATGGTCGGCACGAACCCGAAGGCGATGGCGAGCAGGACCCACTGCAGGCTCTGGTTGCTGACCTGCGCGACGGCCAGGATGAGGACGATGGCCGGGATGCTCTGGATGGCGTCGGTCAACCGCATGATGATCGTGTCGACCCATCCACCGCGGTAGCCCGCCACCAGCCCCACCGGGATGCCCATCGCCAGCGTCATCGCTGAGACCTGGATGGCGTCACGGAGCGCGAATCGCGCACCCGCGAAGATGCGTGTCGCGTTGTCGCGCCCGAGGTTGTCGGTGCCGAGCAGGTGATCCCACGACGGCCCGGTGAAGGGCCCGGTGCCGCCGGCGTTGAGCTGCTCGGTCTGCCATTGCGTGAGGAGGCGCGCGAAGACGGCGACAAGGACGAGCAGGACGAGGTAGATCAGCGCAACCACGGCGAACCGATCGCGCATGAACTTCTTGCGCACGCTCTTGCGTGCGGGCGAGGACGGCGTCGTCGCGGCGGCACCGGCCGCGGGAGCGATCTTCGATCGCATCGAGGCAAGGCGCTTGTTCATGCGGGCCTCACCTTCGGGTTGAGGAATCCATACGCGATGTCCGTGAGGAGGTTGACCGTGACCGTGAAGAGGAGGAAGACCATGACGACTCCTTGCAGCATCGGGACATCGTTGCTTCGTACCGAGGTGACAATGAGGCGTCCCATGCCGTCGATGCCGAACAGGGACTCGACGATGACCACGCCACCGAGCAGCTGGGTCATCGCGAGCGCGAACACGGTCAGCGGCGCGGAGGTCGCGTTGCGAAGCGCGTGGCGGAAGATGACCCGCGGCAGGGACGCGCCCTTCGCCCACGCAGTCCGGATGTAGGGCGAGCCCATCACGTCCGACAGACCGGCACGCATCTGGCGGGCGATCATGGCGGACGGGCCCAGCGCGAGCGCGAATCCCGGAATGATAAGGTGTTTGAACCAGCCCCAGAGTCCGCCGTCGGCCACCGTCTCGTATCCTACCGCTGGGAGGACCCCGAGACCGACGGCGAGCCAGGACACGAGGAGCATGGCCAGCCAGAAGCTCGGTACCGCGAGCCCGATCATGGCGCCGATGGCGGAGGTCCGATCGACGATCGTCCCTGGCCACACTCCCCCGATGATGCCGACGGGAATCCCTATCAGCAGCGCGAAGAGGGCGGCGATGAGCGTCACGGACAACGTCCGCGGGAACACGGTCGCGATGTGTTCTCGCACCGAGATGCCTCGCAGGGTGGTTCCGCCGCCCTCGGCATCCACGGGTTCGAGACTCACGAACGAGCGGCCGAAGTCCAGTTGCACCGCCCGTTCGACCCACTCGACGTACCGCGTGGTCACGGGCTTGTCCAGGCCGAGGATCTCCTTGGCCTTGATCATGGCTTCGACGGACGGGTTGTCCCCGGCGCGGACGCCGGCGGCCTTGTCCATGCCGATGCCGAGGGAGAGCGCAAAGACCGCCGCCGTGACGATGAAGATCGTCGGAATGAGCGCAGCCAGTCGCCGGGCAATCAGATTGAGCATCAGGGTCTACCTCCACGCCTCGCGTCGACTGTGACGCAGCTCATCAGCTATGTCAACGTTGACGTTGACGGCGAAGTGTGCTCGCGGGCGTTGGGATCCAGGAATGGGTGGCCCGGCACGGCGTCCTCCGCGGTGCCGGGCCACCCACTCCGGCCTGTCATGGGGCCGCGCCCCGGCGCGCTCCGTCGGTCACGATGGACCGCGCCGGGGCGCGTGGACGAGCCGCTTCTGCGGCGGCTCGTCCACGGCGTTCAGTTCTTGATCGACAGCTTCTCGTACTGGATGGAGTCCACGGCCAACCGGCCGAGGGTCTCCTCGCTGACCCCGTCGACGCGCTTCTTGTCCCACCCGGCGAGGGTCGGGCGACCGCTCAGCGGGAGGAGCGCCCCGGTCTCCGCGAGATACCGGCTCGCCTCGGCCCACGCCGCCGGCGCGGCCGGGTCGTTCGGCGAGATCGCCTGCAGCTTGTCGATCATCGCGAGGATCTTGGGATCGTTGTAGTTGCAGATGTTGCGGATCGTGTTCAGCGTGAAGTTGATCGACAGGCGCTGGGACGGCTCGCGCGACAGGACGCTGAGCGAGGCATCGTACTTCGTCTTGTGCTCCGAGGCCGGCACGTAGTGGTCCGTGACGATGTCGCCGACGGAGACCTCGAGGTCGATCCCGATCTTGGCCCACTGGTCCTTGAGGACCAGCGACAGCGGCTGGCCGGCGGGGTCGATCGGGGTCAGGATGAGCTTGAGCTTCTGCCCCTCCTTCACGCCGCCCTCGGCCAGCAGCTGCTTCGCCTTCTCGGGGTTGTAGGCGAAGTCGTCGTCGATCGACTGGTCGTAGTACGGGCTGCCTGGACGCCAGATCTGGATGGCCCGGAGGTCCTTGCTGCCGTAGATCGCCTCGGCGAGAGCCGGGCGGTCGGTGCCGTAGACGAGCGCCTGGCGCAGCTTCAGGTTGTTCATCGCGTACCCGGGCGCTTTGCACGAGTCGAAGTAAGCGAAGTTCTCGCTCGGGTAGGTGAGCGTGCCGAAGCGCGAGTCGCCGGAGAGCGTCTTGAAGCTGCTCGGGTCGAGGCCGCCGAAGGCGGAGCCGGCACCGATGTCGACCGTGTGCGCCCGCAGCGCGTTCAGCATGGCGTTGCCCTCGTCGACGCTGATGAAGGTCAGGCCGTCGAGCTTGACGTTGGCCGCATCGAAGAAGGTGTCGGCCTTGACCATCTCGATCTTCGAGCCCGGCACGAAGCTCTTCAGCTTGAAGGCCCCGCTGCCCACCGGCTTGGTGTTCTGGTCGGCGGTCGCCTGGGACGGGACGATGTAGGACTCGCGGCCCGACAGCATGTCGTAGATGAAGCCGACGGCAGGGCTCTTGAAGTGCATCACGAACGAGGTCGGGCTGGTGACCTCGACGTTGTCGAGCTGGGCGATCCCGGGGTTGAGGCCGCCGGCTTTCCCGGCGACCATGTTCTTCGCCATGCTCTCGAAGGTCGCCTTGGCGTCCTCGGCTGTGAGGTCGCTGCCGTCGGAGAACTTGAGCCCCGGGCGGAGCTCGACCGCGATCGTCTTGTTGTCGACCTCGGCGACCTTGGTCGCCAGGTAGGGCGTATAGCTATGCGACGACGCCACGTACCGCATCAGCGGCGAGTAGAGCGCGGACAGCACGTAGATCTCGCCGGTGCTCGAGCTGAGGCGCGGGTCGAGGTTCAGAGTCGCGCGCTGGTTGAGGGCGAACCCGATGCGCAGGGTGTTGTCTCTGGAGCTGTTGCTACCGGAGCCACCGCCGCAGGCGGCGAGCGTGAGCACGGTTGCGAGTGCCAAAGCAGCACAAACGGCACCCCGAGCACGCTTCCGCAGGATCTGGGGAGTTGTCATCTTTCCTGAGCCTCCAGGTTGCGGCCGCGGCACGTGCTCGGCCGATGAACGAGGACTGTAATCGCGGGTCACATCGCTTTGCAACACTCATGTTGAACAAATTTTTGCCGTTTCGGGCTGCCCGTGAGAGCACGTGAAGGCCCCTGCGACACGACGGAAACTGAACCCGTCCGGGCGCCGGGACCGGGGATGACGGCATGCCTGGGCACGACACTCTCGACGTGTCGTACCCAGGCATGATGAGAGGTCCGCGGTCGCCTCGGGGCGGCCGACCACGGACGTGGGAACCCGGCTCGGTCAAGCTGCCCTGCGACCGAGCCAGGTCGTTCGGATGGTGTCGAGCGCGCTCAGGTGGGTGTCGACGTCAGCCTTACGGACGATCTCGCCCCCGACGAGCTGGACGGGGTAGGTCGACGTCCGGATGTTCAGGTGCGTGGCGCCCAGCCGGGCCCACCTCTCGACGTCCTCGACGAGCTCCTCCGGCTGGCGTGCGGCGAGGTAGATGGTCCCGGTCAACGACGGGGCGTCGCGCCGGCCAAGCTCGTCGACACGCTCCCAGTACCGGCGCACTCGATCGCCGGCCTTGGAGACGTCGCTGGTGATGAACCAACCGTCCGCCGTCCGCGCCGCGCGCTCGAGTGCGGGCTCCGAGTCTCCGCCGGTGATGATCGGGATCGGGCGCTGGACCGGCAACGGACAGATGCCGGCGGCGGTCACCGCGTCGAAGTCGCCGCGGTAGGTCACCGACTCCTCAGTCCACAGCCGCCGCAAGAGCTCGATCTGCTGGTCCATCCGCTTGCCGCGTTGCTTGAAGCTGGCGCCGAGCGCCTCGAACTCGGCGTCGTTCCAGCCGACTCCGACCCCGAGCCGGACCCGGCCCTTGCTCAGCACGTCAGCGATCGCCATCTGTTTGGCGATGAGCACGGTCTGTCGCTGCGGGGCCACCATGATGCCGCTCGTAAGCGTGATCCGCTCGGTGACGCCGGCCAGGAAGCCCATCGCGACACACGGCTCCAGGAAGGGCGTCCGATGGTCGTAGAGCGGCTTTCCCGTCTGCAGCGTGTTCGGGTTCAGGGGCTCCCAGTCCGGTCGCTCTTGCACATTGATCCCGACGACATGCTCCGGAAGGTAGATCTCGTCGAACCCGATCTCCTCGAGCCCCCGAGCCCAGGCCGCGAGAACGGCGGGCTCGGTCCCGAGATCCATCGTCGGATAGGTCGTACCGAAACTAAGAGACATCTCTCCCCACCTAGTAGTACTTTGTTACGTTGTCGTATGGGCGTTTGCAGGTTTGCCCTGCGCCGGCCATGACGGTGAGCAGTTGTTGCAGCTCACGGAGCACGGCGTAGAGGGTCAGGCCGGCGCATCGGCTTTTTGGGTCGAGGCGTAGCAGGATGCAGAACGCTTGGGCGAGCACGGCGAGGGTGACGTGGCGGTGCCAGCCGACGAAGCTGCGGCCTTCGAAGTGGTCGATCCCGAGGCCGGTCTTGAGTTCGCGGTAGTCGTGTTCGACCCGCCAGCGGAGCTTCGCGAGGCGGACCAGGGTCTTCAGTGAGGTGCGGGTGTCGAGGTTGGACAGCCAGTACTTGACCGGCTCGGCGGCGCCGGGTGGCCATTCGGCGATCAGCCATACCTCGGGCAGGGTGCCGTCCGGGCTCCGGGGGATGTCGCGGTTGGCCGGTTGGACCCACAGGCGCAGGAAGTGTGAGCGCATCGCCGCGGTCGGGTTACTGCTGGTGCGTCGGCTGCCACGGCGCCAGGTCACCCGCCGTGCGCCGGCCTGACCGGCGGCCAGGACGAGGTCCTTGAACGTGGCCGGCGGGTCGGGGTAGGCGGGCTTGGGCGGGCGGCCTCGGCCGGTGTAGGGCGGGGTGACCGGCGCCGCGTCGCCGGGATGGGCGGTGGCATCCGGGTCGACCTGGACCGCGTAGCGCAGGCCACGTTCGGCCAGCCCGAGCCGGAACACGGTGCAGTCGCCGTAGCCGGAGTCCGCAGCCACCGGCAGCTCCGGCAGTCCCCACCTGTTGATCATCTCGTCGAGCATGTCCAACGCCAGGCGCCACTTCTCCCGGTGCCGCACGCCCTCGTCGATGCCGGCCGCGGTCCCGCTTCTGCCGGACCGCGGCCGCCCGGTCCGGGTCGCTGATCGTGGTGTCGTCCCAGGACGCCAGGCAGAACAGCCGCCAGTCCGCGGCCACCGACGCGGTGTCGGTCGCCAACTGGACACTCACCCCGATCTGGCAGTTGCCGGTCTTGCCCAGGGTGCCGGAGTACTGCCGGGCCACACACGGCGACGCGGTGCCGTCCTTCGGGAACCCCGAATCCTCGATCACGTACGCCGCTGGGTCCGTCGTCTGCGCCGCCCAACGGACCACGTTCGGGCAGCACCGGCTGGGGCCGGTCCAGAGCCTGGATCTGGCTTTTCTCATCGACGCAGAACACGACCGCGTTCTCCGGCAGGTTGTGATAGAGGCCCACCACGTCGACGACCTTGGTCCACGAACAGGGGATCCGTGGACAGCTTGAACCCGTCGCTTAGGTGCGGCTTGAGCTCGAGGTCCTTCCAGATCCGCCCGATCGTCAAATTTACGGCGCGGACACTAGGTGTGCGCTCAGACCGTCGCCGACCGCTGGATCCGCTTCTTGTCGCGGACCCAGGTCGGGACGACGATTGCGGGGCCGCCGGCAGCAGCATGAACGTGCGGAATGTCCTCGAAGGCCGGCTCTGCGGGCGCCGGCTGGAACTTCGGGTCGATGTCGTACAGCGCCCTGCCGTTGTCGTTGACGATCTTCTGGGCCAGCGAGTCCCTGACGTCCTGGCGCTCAAGAATGGTCTGGTGGGCGCCGAGCTCCGTGCCGAGGTCGTTGTGGCCGAAGTCGGTGCCCACGATCAGGGACTGCTCACCGAGAGCGTTGGCCAGGTACGGGACATCCTCGTCGGTCTCGACGGCGACGAACACGTTCATCCGCTCGATGTCCTCGGGGTGCACCGGCTTGGCGTCGAGGAACGGGGTGACACCGATGCTCATGTCGCGTCGGGCGTGCTGGTGCATCACGGGAAGAGTGAAGGTCGCTCCGCCCTCGATGAACCCCCAGCGCAGGCGGGGGAACCGCTCCGGGATGTCGGAGGACAGAACCGCGTGGAACGCGTACATGAGGTTCACCAGCTGGCCCATCAGCGCCGGCGGGTGCGGCGTGAAGTTGCCGATGGGCGTCGCCGGACCCTTGCGGATCGTGGCGCCGTTGTGCACGACGATGGCGAGGTTGAGGTCCTGGGCCTTCTCGTAGAGCGGGAAAAAGTACGGGTCGCACAGGTAGTAGCCGTGCTCGATGCCGCGGAGGTGGATCCCGGCCGCGCCGTGGTTCGCCGCGTACTCCAACTCCTGGAGCGCGCGGTCCATCAGTCGGAGTGGCGGCCGGACGACCCACTTGAGCCGGTCGGTGTAGCCGCTCAGGCTCTCTCCGACCCATCGGTTGTAGCTGCGCGTCAGCGCGGCCTCCTCGAGGGGGTTGTCCAACTCGGCGCCGATGAAGAACGTCGAGAAGATGACCTGGACGTCGATGCCAAGCGCGTCGAGCGCCTCGACGCGCGCCGCCGGGTCAGTGAGGTCGAGCATGCCCGCGTCGTACATGTTCACGTGCGGCGACATGGCCCCGTGCGCAGGCGTGTAACGGGCCCACGTGTCACCAGCGGTCCACAGCTGCGAGGGCGTCCGCGGCAGGGCCGTGTTGTTCGCCCGCGCGCCGAGTCGGATGACCGATCCCGCCTCGAACGTCAGGACCTGAGGCCGGAAATGCTCTTCCTTCGGGTCGAGGTAGTCCCAGGTTGCTGGAACCTCGAGCGCATGCGAGTCGACGTCGATGAAGCCCATCGGAGTTGCTCCTCACTTGGCGATTGATGTGGGCGCACTCAGGCGCGGTCGGAGAGGTCGGGGGCGAAGTTGATCGTCTGGAAGGCGATGCACAGCGCCTCGGCGCCGCGCTGGCCGACGATCTGGTCGGCATCACCCCAGTCGGACCACACGACCGTGTGGGACCCATACTCCTGATCACCGACGACGATGTCCCCGGTGGTGGTGAAGACGCAGTAGGTGCGGTCGGCCGACAGGGTCCAGGCGGCGGTCTCGTCCCAGCGGATCTTGGTAATCGTGATGTCGCGCTCGGTGAATCGGCCAAGCACCTTCGTCGAGATCGCATCGTCGAGCCGCTGATACTCGAACGCGTCGGGATTCATCAGGACGGGCTGGGGGTAGCGCGCCGGCGGGAAGGATGACGGACGCTTGTAGACGTGCTCCCAGATGGCGTTCAACGCGTCGCGGGTGTGCTCCTCCCCATCAGGACCGACCGTGACGTACTTCCCGCCCTCGAACCGGCCCGTCTTCGACAGCTCGGCGTAGGTGCTCTCGTGGAGCGAACGAGACACCCAGTGGTCGCTCCACTGGATCTGGAAGATCGAGGCACCGTTGATGAACTCGGGGCCGTAGTAGGCCGCGGCGGGGAAGTAGGCGATCCACCCCTCCTCCGTGACCTGGCCGTTGCCGAAGTCCTGGTCGCCGGTCATCGAGATCCGGATCTGCTCGAAGTCGTGCCGGTGGCGCGGAGCGGTGAACGGGTTGGCCCCCCCGACATAGTTGTAGCAATCCGAGGCGTAGCCGACCCCGGGGAGGATCTCTCCCTCGCGGATGTACTTGTTCTGTACCTCGCCGGTGCGAGCGTTGACCGCGACGGTCCTCCACTCCAGCTGCTCGGTGTCCGTCACGTGCATTTGGTCCTCCAGGTTCGCTTCCCACGGGTACGGTCGGTGCTCGTTCGGTGTCAGTGACTGCCCGGACGTGGCATCAGGTCGGCGCTTCGGCGTGCGGCGGCGGGATGGCATCGCGGCTCACGCCGACGGCGGGGATGTCGCATCGGAGGAAGCCCTCCCTTGATTCAATGGAGGTGATCACGATCACCCAATGCTCAGGTTACCTGAAGTAACGTACCTCCGGAGCCGATCGGTAGTCAACAATTCTGTTGAAAAATTGCCGCTGCAGGGCGCCGACGCTAGAGGTCAGCGACAGACCGCCGTCGAGCAGGAGGGTCTGTCCGGTGACGTAGGAGCCGAGCTCCGAGGCGAGGAAAGGGACCGCGTTCGCGACCTCGTCCTATAGCCAACACGCACACTCATCAAGCAGATCCGCACATCGAGCCGCCAGCAGGGCCACACGATGCGTAGCGCCCGGATCGCGGCATGCCAGTGCATTGAGGGACGCCAGGAGGAACGCCCCAATGGGCATTACGGCCTGAAGCGCGTCGGGCCAGTGGCGCAGAAGGACGTGGTCACCGCTTCCCCGCCGGCCAGACACTGGCCATCAAACCAGCGCTCTGCCGCGCAGCGGCTCACCGAGATCGACCTCGTAAGAAACTTGATCGTTGCCGGGGCACGTTAGGGCACCGGGCTGCTTGGGAGCGACGTTGAAAGTCACGACGACCTCAGACTCGCTCATGTGAAGCTCCGGGGCTAAGACCCGTCCCGTGACCCCGCTGTTGCAGCCCAGTCGCGAAACGAGGGCGTTGAACTTCGTGGACGATCTCTGCAGGCTGTGGCCCGGACTGAGATCCCAGACAGCAGCATCGCCACCCGGGCTCGTCTGTGACGATGTACCCGGCTAGGGTTCAGCGGTCCCAACTGATCCTGCGGTGGCCGGTTCGAGTGTGGCCCCGCATACCGTCAGGACCGTCAGGGACGCCCTCATCAACACCGAGCCAAGCCAAAATCGGGTCATCATGTCGGATGAGACCTGATGCTGCCTCCGTTCGGTTCCACCCAACCACGGAACGCGCGGATCTCGGTATGTCCGTGAGCCGGGACCGAACTCGCCATTACGCTCCGTAGCGACCGGCTTGCGGCCATGAGGGTACTAGTGGCGGCCGGTCCAGGGCTTGCCGAGGGCCGCTCGTACCGCACTGCGCCCTGGCGGCAGGTCGAGCACGTCGATCAGGCTTTGGTCTTCGTCGACGGCGTGGTGCAGATGCCCGATCTTGCCGGTGCTGCTGTTCGCGTCGGATGCGCCGATGAGCTGCCACATGCCGTCGTCGGCTTCGTGGCTGACGAGCAGGATGGGCTCTCGGTGATCGAAGACCTCGAGGGTCTGGATGCAGGTGGTCTCGAGAAGCCAGTGCCGCATCCACCAGGCCCGACGATCGTGCTGCATGACGTGGTCGGTGACCCACCAGACGAACGGCAGATCTTCATGGGCGCGTGCCTGGTCCGCGGTCAGGTCCGGGCCGCCCTGCGGTACCCGCTCGAATGGCTCGTCGGTAAGCGAGAACGCATGGCCGTCCTCATTTACGAAGACAATGGCGTGAAACCTGCCACCGCCGGGATTGCCGGCGCCGATTCCGATCGACAGGCGGGCGACGTGCGGGTCGGAGCCGGTGGTCCAACCGAAGGCGTACGAGGCCAGTTCACCACGCGGCCCGACGAACTCCCCGAACGCACGCCGGTCCATGCCCGTGACGTCGGTCGTCGGCACCTCAACGAGCGCACCTTCCAAGACCTGGAAATCCACCCGGGTAAGATAGCTAATCAGCAGTCCGTCAACGGGCGCGCGTCACCGCTTACCTCGCCTCAGAGGTGATCACGGTCACGCGCCAGGCGACGCTGCCGGCTGGAGCGCAAGTCCAGGCCGGTGCCGATCGCCCCGGACATCCTCGTCGCGGCGCAGCCGGACTCGGGGACGCACTCGATCATCGACATGGTCAACGGCGTGTCGGCCGAGCCGGCATTCGCGACGGTGTCCCCGTTGTCCCCCGACAACCTGATCTACACCTTCGTCACGGTGACGCCTTCAACGACCCAAGTGGAGGCGTGGATGAGCACTGAAATCGTCGGTATAGAACTCACGTACGACAGGTCCCGCCGCCGACGTCGCCGCCGTGACCACGATCTACAACCACCGCCTCGACCACATACGACTCAACTCTTAGGCGTTCAGCGGCGGGAGAAGCAGGTCGCCGTTGTTGACGAAGAAGTCCTGGGTGACCTGCTCACCGAGCGGGGCGACCTTCTCGTACAGCCTCCGCTTGCTGTCCATGCCACCTTCGATGTGCGGGTAGTCGGTGGAGTAGCAGTAGGAGGTGCTGAGGTGCGGGTACTGCTTGATGTAGTGGTCGATGTGCTCGATGTTGTTGAACGGGGTGACCCGGACGTTGCGGGCGAAGTACTCCGACGGGAGCTTCGAGATGAACGGCTTCATCCGGGTCGCGTAGACGTCGCGGGCCCACATGTCGAGGTTGTCCGCGAGCGGGCCGATCCAGCCCGCGCCCAGTTCGATGGCGCCGAACCGCAGCGTCGGGTGGCGCTCGAAGACGCCGCCGAGAGTCATCACGGTCAGGTAGTTCTGGATCGCGAGGGACATCGTCGAGAAGGCGTACGGGTCCGAGCCCAGCTCATGACTCTCGACCTTGCCGGGCTTGAACGCTGGGACTCCGCGGCTCCAGGCCGCTGAACCGAGGAATCCGCCCTCTCCTCCCACGTGGGAGACGAAGGCGATGTTACGCTCGGCCAGCATCGCCCAGAAGGGATCGAGGTCCGGGTGGGCCGGCGACCGGCCCCCGAGCGGCTGCCCCGCGGGCAGGTTGACGGCCAGGATGCCGCGGTCGAGCAGGTCCTTGACGCGCTCGACCAGCTCCTGGACGTCGTCCCCCGGGTGCACGTATGCGACGGGGCGGATGCGGTCGGCATCGAGCGCCGTCATCCGAACGGCCCAGTCGTTGTACTCGTTCATCCCGGCCAGGCCGAGCGCGCGGATCTCCTCCTCGGGCAGAGTGAGGCCGTACCGGTCGCGAAGCATCGCCTCGTTGCCCTGGTAGAGATGCACGGCGAAGAGGGCGAAGCTCGGGAACACCAGCTGGCGCTTGATGCCCATGATGTTCATGACCTCGAGCCGTCGACTCATGTCGAACGAGCCCGGCGCCCGGGTGCCGCGGATGTTCCACACGTTGTGCTCGTTGGCCTCGGCGTCGTCGGCACAGACATCGGGGTTGTAGAAGTCGTTGGCCCCGGTCTTCTTCAGGACCGGGATCGCGAGGCCGGCGATCCGACCGGCCGCTTCGCCGAAGACCTCGCCCCACAGGTGCGAGGGCGCCATCTCGTGCGCATCGACATCGATCGTGAGGTCGAGCAGGTCAACAGTGCTGGGTGCTTCCTGGGTGGTCGTCATTCTCAGGCTCCCTGATCTGAGATCGGGCCGTGCGTGGAGCGAACTCTTGGCACGAATTCGGCGATGGCGGGCGCGGGGCCCGGAGCGACTCACGTGGGCCCGGGTCGACGGCCCAGAGTTGGTGACGCTACTCCGGGCATCTCGGAACGTCAACGGCTACGTTGAACATTGGTATCGCTCGGCGGATCCGTCGGCGGTGGAGCGCAGACCCGGACTTGGCGGGTGAGCTGCCGTACCTGGTCGACCAGCGCGGTCCGGGACGGGTCTGCCGCGGCCAGGTCGCCGATGACGGACGCTGTCGTCCTCTTGTCGATGCTCGGTGCCGCCGTGGTGCTCAAATGAGAATTCCTTGCCCGTGGAGATGCGCCCTGGGCGCGGGTTGGTGGCTCGGTCGCGTTAGTCCATCGCCTGGATGACAGGGCGCACCTTCTCGCTGAACAGCTCCAGGTTGCGGCGCGACTCCTCGAACGGCATCCCGGAGTAGGAGAAGAAGCTGAGGAAGGTGTCGCACTGGACCGTGTTCTTGATCCACTCGATCTTCTCCAGGCACTGCTCCGGGGTGCCGTAGACATGGAGGTTCGAGTAGAAGTCGGCGGCGTCGTCCTTCCCGGACCTGTTGATCCGGCTGGCGACCGACGCGTAGTACGAATAGCCCTTCTGCTTCTCGAAGCCGTCACCCGACAGGCCGTAGTGATCCATCACGCGGTGGTAGTAGGCCTGGTTGAACATCGGGCCACGCTCGGCCGCGCGTCCGGCATCGCTGTCGCAGTAGACGTGGCACGCCACGATCGGCGCCGGGGTCTCGCGGTCCGGGTGGTGCTGAGCGAACGCCTCGCGGTACAACTCAAGCTCGCCCGCCACCGTGTCCCACGGCTTCTGGGGGATGATGATGAGGCCGGCACCGTGCCGCGCCATGGATTGCACGGACTCGGGCGAGACGGCGGCGCCGTAGGTTCGACCACGGAACGTCTTGGTCGGCCGGGGGCGCAACTCTCGCTTGGGAGCGCGGACGAACTCGCCGTCTGCCTCCACGAAGCCGCTCTCGAGCGCGGCCAGGATCGTCTCGGCGGCTTCGTCGAACACCTCCCTCGAGGTGTCCATGCTGGCCCCGAGCCCCTCGAACTCGAGCCGGCCGAGTCCACGGCCGATCCCGAACTGGAAGCGCCCCTCGGACAGGTTGTCGAGCATCCCGATCTCGCTGGCGAGGCGGACGGGGTTGTGCCACGGGAGCACCATCACCATCGAGCCGAGGTCGATGCGCTTCGTCCGGCCCGCCATGTAGGACAGGAACTGCATCGGGTTCGGAATCATCGAGTACTCGGTGAAGTGGTGCTCGACCCCCCAGACGGAGTCGAAGCCGAGCGGCTCGGCCAGGTCGGCCAGCGCAAGCTCCTCGCGGTAGATCTCCTGGTCAGTGCCGTCACGGTCGGTTGCCATGAAGAAGAAGCTCAACCCGGTCTTCATTGTCGCTCGCTCTCTCCGCGCTTGACGCCCGTCGGCGCGCGTCAGTCCAGTGGTTCGTGTCCGCAGGCTATGAGCGGAGGCTGGCGAATGTCAACATCTCTGTTGAAATGCGATGTGCCTGTGCGATACTCAGGCCACCTGAGCATTGTCCTCGGGTAGCCCATCTGCGACAGGGAGAAACCGGAGGGATCGAGGTGGCGATGACCCCGAAGTCGAAGAGTCGCGCGTCCAGGACGAGCGGCAGGATCATGACGATGTCGTCGGACGGCGGTAGGGCACGGTGAGCAGCTCGGTCGCGCCGCCCCCACCTCGGATCGCGCCGACCAGGTGGCCTCGCCGCATGTCTCGCAAGCGCCCTGGGGCGCGATGACGCACAGACGCCGACGGTGTCCTGCTCCGGATGCCGCATCCTCGTGGAGTTCCCCGAATCGGACTTCGCGCTGACCGTTCGTCAACGGATCAGCTCGAGCTCCTTCGCGACAGCGATCTCCGCCCAGATGCGCGCACCCGAGCCCGACCTCGCCACGTGGTGGACCCAGTGGCACCTCGAGGGAGACGTGGCGGCGATCGTCGAGCGCCACCTGCGCGAGATCCAGACGCACCGGCGCTTCCAGGACATGCTCGAAGACCACGTGCGGGCATTGGAGCCCACCTCGATCTCGTGACTCTCGATCTCGTCGCTACCCGGCGCTACGCCCTTGCTCCTTCCCCCGGCGCGGCGCCTTGTTCGGCGAGGGCACGCCCTCGTCGGCCAGCTGGTGCATCAGCTCCGCGGCGTCCCAGAGGAGCCGGCGCTGGGCCGGCTCGGTCACCGAGTCGACGGCCTCGGCCAGCCAGTGCTCACGGGCCTCCGTCAGCTCCCGCGCAATCCTCTTGCCCTGCGCCGTCGCCGTGATGAGCATCCGCCGACGGTCATGGAGATCGCGCTGGGACGCGACCAGTCCCGCCTTCTTCAGCGCCGTTACCGTCTCGGCCATCGACTGGGGCCGGACGTGCTCGGCATCCGCCAGCTCGCTCACGGTGGTCGGCCCCTTATCGATGATGCGAGCCAGCGTCATCAGCTGAGGCCAGCTCCACTCGCCGGCCAGGTCGGAGGCCTCGCGGCGAATGCGAGCCTGCAGCCGCACCATAGACCCGGCCAGTGCGGTGGCGACCTTGTTGGATGAATAGTCCCGGCTCTCCATGACAGGAACACTACTCACGAGAACACCGCCCCCGGTCGCGATGAGTCGGGCCCGCGCAGCCGCCCGCGCCGAACCGGGCCGGCTAGCGATCTTTGGCCGCTAGGTTCTTCATGATGAGGCATCTGTGTGCGGGCGGTAAAGGGGGACCTCACGGGGCCGAAGCTCATGGCCCACGTCCGCGACGCAGCCCGCGCCTACGGCAAGTCGGACCCGATCGACGGATGCAGCTTCGCGGGCCGCTTGCGGGGCCGGCCGACCGGCTGGCGCACCGGGGTGATGCCGCAGTCTTCGACGGCCCAGACCCGTTCGCTGCCGTAGCCGGCGGTTGCTGAACTTCTACGCGTGGGACAGCATCACCGATCGCCTCGAGCACCGCGGCACGCACCCCATCGGCCCGGCTCGGCCGGTATCGGTACGTCGTCGAAGGCTGCCTGGAGTGGGTCACCCGGTTCCGGCGTCTGGTCCGCCTGCCGCAGCACCGTCGAACGCGACACCCGGGTTCCGAACCGGGACAGCAGTGCGGCCCCTGCCCGGCCCGCCACACTGACTCCGATCCCTGCGATCAGCGACGTCGATCGGAGCGTGCGCCGTGCCCACCGGGCGGCCAGCCGCGGCACCTGCTCCCGGAACGTTCGCCTGGCGCACGCGCTGTTGCGGCATGCCAGACGCCGCACCCGTAGTTCGAGTACGACACCCCGGCCGCCGATCGGCAGGTCCGCCAGACGCCGCACGTGGTAGGCATGCGCCCGTCGGGTTCGTCGTCCGCAGTCAGGGCAGGCCATCCACCTCGAGCGGGTCCGTGCCCGAATGCGGACTACCTCGCCCTGGTCAACGATCTCATCGACGAGCATGGACGCCAGGCCAGGGAACAACACCTTGATCAGATCGACGCGCACCGCCTACCCTGCCGCACCATGATCAGCGCACTTCGATCAGCCCTCGACCATCGTCTTTGCACGAGAGCCGTTATCTTGGCACTCCCCGACCTGGACCGGCGCATGCCCCACCTGCCACCAAACGGTGAAACCGTTACGCCGCAACAACCATCGACAGACCTAACAAAGCACTACTAGCCGCGGCTCTCCCCGCCCGTCAGCCGGCCCCAGGTCACGACATCCGCGGCGGACGAGGCCCGCAGGTACTGCACGTCGGAACCCGTCGTCACGAGCCGGAAGCCGTCGCACCAGCGAGCCCACGCGTCCTGGGCCGACAGGCACGGGATCCCAGCCAAGACTCCAGCGTCGTTCGCAGCCCGGCGAACGCGGGAGATAGCTTCCTGGTGGTCACCGGGCACCGGGCTCATCGATGGCGCAAGGCCCATCGAGAGCGCCAGGTCACTCGGGCCGACCCAGATGGCGCCGATCCCGTCAACGGCCGCGATCTCCTCGACGGCCTCGATGCCGGCGACGGTCTCGACCATGACCATGCACGACACGCCGGCGGTCAGAGCCGCCGGCTCGCGGCCGAGGTCGAGCGACGCGCGGAACGGGCCGAAGCTCCGCACTCCCGCCGGCGGGTAGCGACACGCCGCGACCGCGTCGGCAGCCTGGCGCGCCGATTCGACGGTCGGAAAGAGGAGCGCATTCGCCCCGAGGTCGAGGACCCTCCCGGCGAAGGACGGGTCGAGCCCCGGTAGCCGGACGACCGTCGCGCAGTCTCTGAGCTGCGCCGCACGCAGCGCCTCCTCGGCTGTGCGGACGTCGATCGAGCTGTGCTGGAGGTCGATGAGCAGGAAGTCGAATCCCGCTGCTCCCATGCATTCGATGGAGAACGGGTTTCCCGTGGTCGACCAGGCTCCGAGGGCAGGTCGATCGGCGTGCAGGGCATCGCGCAACTCGACACCGTTCATTTCGCGTTCTCCGTTTCCGTTGCTCGGCGCTCCGGGCGCCCTTGACTGTCGCGGCCTCCGGCCGGTGCCCCTAGTGCGCTGGTCGGCCGACGCCACTGCTGCGTCGACCGACCGGGAAGTCGAGATCCGCTCCCAGGTGCGACTGATTCACGTGCTGCCGATACCTCCGCGAGTCGCTCCCAACGTTCGACTCCGGCCTCCTCACGTCGTCCTCCGCCACGTCGGCGTGCTCAGCCAGCCGCTGCGCCATCACCTCGTCGGACACATCGAGTCGAAGAGCTGCCGTGTTAGCCATTTATTGACACTCCTCTCCACAGGACCGGGACCGCGGGATTGCGAGCAACAGCTTCACCGTCTCTCGTGTGCAACAACGCTGGAACTAGATGTTGTCGCACTGGTAGGACAACCGAATCTAGATCGATTCCAGCAGTGAGCTCAGCGGCGACCGAATGGGACCAACCTCGGTAGTCAACATCTTTGTTGATATCCCATCCCGTGTCCACCTGCACGGTGACGTCGAAACTCGAACCAACGGCCCGGCCTCGAAGACGGCACAAATGTGTGCTTGATCTCCACCGGGATGTGTTTTCCCAGCACACGGATTGTCGCGACAGCATGCTTGCTCGCATGACCGGTGAGCGGTGCGCAACCCCGCGGCAACTCTCGTGGGATGAGTTGATCTTTGGGTGTCCTTCGGGGCCGGGAGACTTGCGGTGCCAACCAGCACGTCAGCAAGGCCCGAAGGACCCCTCTATTGAAGACTGCGAGGCAGGAGTTGGACATCATCAACGCCTACGAGGAGACCGGCGGCCTGCGGGCCGCGGCCGCCCTCTGCGGCACCACCCACAAGACCGTCAAGCGGGTGCTGGAGCGCCGCACGGCCGGGCAGCGGCCGGGCCGGCGGCGGGCCCCGGCCCCGGCCCCGGGACCGGCTAACGCGTTCACTGATCTGATCTTTGCGAAGGTGAAGGCGACGGATGGGCGGATCACCGCGAAGCGGCTGTTGCCGGTGGTCCGCGCGGCCGGCTACACGGGGTCGGCGCGCACGCTGCGGCGGGCGGTCGCGGTGCAGAAAGCCACGTGGAAGCGGGCGCGGCGGGTGTATCGGCCGTGGACGCCGGAGCCTGGTGGACATCTGCTCATCGACTACGGCACCGTCACGAGGGCCCGAACCGCGGCTTGAAGTCCGCGGCGTGCGCGTGGCTCGTCCAGACCTTTCGGCCGTTGACGACCCATCCGCTGGCATTACGGACGGCCCGGGCGCGGACCGCTGCGAGGTCCGATCCTGCCTCTGGTTCTGACATGCCTATCGCGAAGTAGAGCTCGCCGGCCGCGATGCCCGGAATAAACCGTCGCCGTTGCTCATCGGTGCCGAAACGGATGATCGTCGGTCCGGACTGCCGGTCAGCGATCCAGTGCGCCGCCACCGGCGCCTCGCAGCAAGCAGTCCCTCCGCGATAACGAGTCTTGCCAGCGGGCCCAGCTCGGAGCCGCCGAGTTCCTTCGGGAAAGTCGTCCCGATCCATCCGCGCTGTCCGAGCTCACGGCTGAAGTCGGGGTCGAACCCGACCAGCCAGGAGTCCGCGCAAGGAGTGAATCGACTCGAATCACTTTGATCTCGGAGAAACCGCCGGACCTCGAGACGCAGAGCATTCCACTGCGCCAGCGGAGGGGCAGCGTGCAGCAGTGGCCGATTCACAGGCGCTCCATGATCAACGCGTTCGCCATGCCACCGGCTTCACACATGGTCTGAAGTCCGTACTGGTGGCTTCCGGCCTCCATCCGACTCAGCAGAGTCGCCAGCAGCCGCGCCCCGGACGATCCCAGCGGATGCCCGAGGGCGATCGCCCCACCCCATGCGTTGACTCGTGCCGAATCCGCCCCTGTCTCGTCGAGCCAAGCCATCGTCACGCTTGCGAACGCCTCGTTGACCTCGAACACGCCGATGTCATCGAGTGTCAGCCCGGACCGATCCAGGACACGGGCCGTCGCCGGAATCGGCCCAGTCAGCATCATGCCCGGGTCGACGCCGGCGAGCGCGAAGCTGTGGAACCGTGCCCGTGGCGTCAGCCCCAGCCGTCGAGCCGTCGCCGAGCTGGTGATCAGGGCTGCCGCCGCACCGTCCGAGATCGGCGACGAGCTACCGGCCGTGACGCGCCCGTCGGGGAGGAACGCCGGCTCGAGCCTGGCCAACGCCTCGATCGACGTCGTGGGCCGGACACCCTCGTCTCGGACGACGGTGGTGTGGCCGACCTGGACCGCCGCAATCTCGAGGTCGAAGTCGCCGCGTCCCTGCGCCGCGTGGGCCTTGAGGTGCGAGGAGACGCTGAAGGCGTCCATGGCCTCGCGCTCGAACCCCCACTTCTGGGCGATCAGCTCGGCCGCGATGCCCTGGTTGAATTCGATATCCGGGTACCGCTTCGCGATCTGAGGTCCTCGCGGCTCACCCGGTCCATGCGCTCGAGCCGACCCGATCGGCACGCGGGACATCGATTCAACACCGCCCGCGATGACGACATCACACTGCCCCGACATCACAGCAGCGGCGGCGAAGTGGATGGCCTGCTGAGATGACCCACAAGCCCGGTCGACGGTCGTCGCCGGGATGGCGTCGGGCCAGCCCGCCGACAGCACGGCCCAACGGCCGATGTTCGACGACTGCTCTCCGGCCTGACTCACGCACCCCCAGACGACGTCATCAACGATCGACGCAGGTCGGTCGACCCGATCCATCAGGGCGCTCAGGACGGACGCCGACAGGTCGACCGAATGAACCTCACTGAGGCCGCCGCCACGCTTGCCCACAGGCGTTCGCACCACGTCGACCAATACCGCGTCGTGCACCACGCGCTCCCTTCAGACCTGCTTCCAACTTCCCTGTTAGAGCGTATCGATCGACCCGCGCTATTTCAACAATATTGTTGAAGATTCTAGATCGGGACCGTAGGGTGCGACCATGCCCCCGAGGTCCTTGGCACCACTGACGCCCACCACATGGCGACGATCACGCTGCACCGACCGCACGCGTTGAACGCGTGGACGTACCCGATGGACAAGTCCTTCTGATGACGCCGGAGTTCGGTGCGCCCAGGCAGTTCGAGAAGATCGACATGCCCGCCGGTACGGCCGGCTTCGGCGATGGGCGAATGACACCGCGCCGGAGTGCGGCAACACGGCGGTGACAACACCCCGTGCCGCAGGTGCGGTGCGGCTATCTGGAGGTGGATGGTGAGCTCGGAGAACATTCTCCTTGTCGAAGGGGCGCGGACCCCGGTGGGCAGCTTCGGCGGCGCGTTCAAGGACGTTCCGGCCCACGAACTCGGGGCTACCGCCGTCCGGGCGGCCCTGTCCCGGGCGGGCGTGCCGGCAGCGGTGGTCGACGAGGTCGTGATGGGTTGCATCGGTCAGGTGGGGCCGGACGCGTACAACGCGCGCCGGGTCGCCTTGACGGCCGGGCTGCCGGTCGCCACGCCGGCGTACACGGTGAACCGGCTGTGCGGCAGCGGGCTGCAGGCGATCTGGTCGGCGGCGATGCAGATGCGGTGGGGCGGCGCTGACCTAACCGTCGCCGGTGGCGACGAGAACATGACCCGGATGCCGTTCTACGACTTCAGCGCACGGACGGGTTACCGGCTCGGTGACCGTACCTTGACCGACGGCACGGTGATGATGCTGACCGACCCGTTCCACGGCATCCACATGGGCGTGACCGCCGAGAACGTGGCCCGCAAGTACGACGTTTCGCGGCAGGCCCAGGACGAGTTCGCGGTGGAGTCACAGCGGCGCGCGGCGTCGGATGCCGCCGCGGCGGCCTTCGCGGAGGAGATCGTCCCCGTCGAGGTCGGTGGGCGCAGACCGGTGACGGTCGATCGGGACGAGCACCCCAGGCCGGAGACGACGCTGGAGGTGCTGGCTGGGCTGCGGCCTGCGTTCGAAAAAGGCGGCACGGTCACGGCGGGCAACGCATCGGGGATCAACGACGGCGCCGCCGCCGTGGTGCTGGCCCGGGAGACCATCGCCGCGCAGCGTGGGCTGACCGCGCTGGTCAGCCTGGAGGCAGTGGCGACAGCGGCGATGGAGCCGGAACTGATGGGCTACGCCCCAGTGTCGGCGCTGAAGCAACTGTTCGACAAGACCGGCACCAGCGTCCGCGACATCGACGTGGTCGAACTCAACGAGGCATTCGCCGCCCAGGCAGTGGCCGTGATTCGGGACGCAGGGCTAGACCCGGATAGGACCAACCCGTACGGCGGAGCCATCGCGCTCGGCCACCCGGTCGGAGCCACCGGTGCGATCCTTGCCCTGCGAGTGGCCAAGCACCTGGCCCGCACCGACGGCGAACTCGGCATCGTCACCATGTGTATCGGTGGGGGGCAGGCCATGGCCGCCCTCTTCCGCCGCGTATGAGGAGGATGGCGCTCACACCCCGCCCACCGAGCGCCGAACAGGCACGAGACTGGGGACTGATCGCCGGCGTCGTGGACGACGAGGCGGCTGTGCCGCAGGCGAGGGCGATCGCGGAACAACTCGCCGTCGGCCCGACCACGGGCCTGCGGCGAGGCCAACCGGCTGATGCGTACCGGCTGGGGCGAGTCGTCTGACAACATTTCAGAGGACGAAGCTGACACGATCGCCCGCCCGCATCGAGAAGTTCCTCAGCCGTTCCCGCCAGGGGCGGCGGCGGGGCCGGCACACACAGATCACCAGGGAGAGAGATGCACATCGATAAAACTGCCGCAATCGTGACCGGAGGCGCGTCCGGCCTGGGTGCGGCGACATCGCAGGCACTCGCCAAGCGCGGCGCGAAGGTCTTCGCCTTGGACCTGCCCGCCAGCGTGGAGACGGCACAGGACGGCGACGGCATCGAGTACGTCGCGGTCGACGTCACCGACCCGGATCAGGTCAGGGCCGCCGTGGCTCGGGCGGCCGGCTCGGGCCTGCCGCTGCGAACCGTCGTCAACTGCGCCGGCATCGGCCCGTCGATGCGCATCCTCGGCAAGAACGGCGTGCACGACCTGGCCCTGTACGCCAAGGTCGTGCAGGTCAACCTCATCGGGTCCTTCAACGTCCTCGCCCTGGCCAGCGAGCGTATCGCCGAGACCGAAGCCGACGGGAACGGGCAGCGTGGGGTCATCATCAATACGGCCTCGGTCGCCGCCTACGAAGGGCAGGTCGGCCAAGCCGCCTACTCGTCGTCCAAGGGCGGGATCCTGGGCCTGACCCTTCCGGCGGCGCGGGATCTGGCGCAGTACGGCATCCGGGTGTGCACCATCGCCCCCGGGATCGTGGACACGCCGATGCTCGCCACGGTCTCCGAGGAGTTCCGGGCGGGCCTCGCCGCCGGGGTCCCGTTCCCCAAACGGCTGGCCCGCCCCGACGAGTACGCCCAACTCGCCCTGTCGATCATCGAACACGACTACCTCAACGGCGAGACCATCCGGATGGATGGTGCCCTACGGATGGCCCCGCGCTAGATGATTCATGCCTTGAAGATTCGGGCGTGTGTCGCTGCTGGATAGATGCGGAGAGGGTGTCCAAGATCGGCGTCGCTGACCCAACCGCCGAACTCTTGGAGCCCGTCGTTGGACGCTGATCTGGACACCCTCGTGACCGCACTGTACGTGGAGATCGACGACCTGATCGAGCCGCCCGGCAGGTCTGGCAGTCCGGCTGCCGGGCGATGACAGGCAGGCCGTCGGTACCGCGGTCGAACACGTTAAAGATCTTTCGATTTTGCGGTGAGTCGTTGCGGGCCGATGCCGTTGGCAGGTAAGACAATCATGACCATGCCTACTGCCGTACGGTCGACGAGCTCGCGTCGTGGTCCTGGTCGTGACGTGGATGCGTTGCGGGAGCGGCGGATGCGGGCGGTGGAGCTGTTCGAGGCTGGGCGCCGGCAGGTGGACGTGGTCGTCCAGTTGGGGGTGTCGGCGCAGACCGCGTCGCGGTGGCATCGGGCGTGGCAGAGCGGTGGCCGGGACGCCCTGGCCGGTGCTGAACGGTTGGGCCGGACGCCGCGGCTGTCGGACGAGCAGCTGGCCGGGGTGGAGGCGGTGCTGCTGGAAGGGCCGAAGGCTAACGGGTTCGGCACGGACATGTGGACCTTGGCCCGGGTCTCGGAGGTGATCGAGCGGATAACCGGGGTGCGGTACACGTTGTCGCAGACTTGGCTGATCCTGCGCCAGCGTCTGGGCTGGAGCCGGCAGCGGCCCGCTCGGCGGGCGGTGGAACGTGATGACGCGGCGATCGAGGCCTGGGCTAAGCGGGACTGGCCGAGGATCAAAAGATGACATGTAAGGGACCCCTCAGCTCAGCGCACGATGGAGTGCGTAACGAAGGAACATGAGGAGGTCCCCATGACCATCGTAGGTGGGTTGGATGTGCATCGACGGCAGATCACCTTTGATTACGTGGACACCGAGACCGGGCTGGTCCGGCGGGGTCGGATAGCGCCAGCCGATCGGGAATTGCTGCGTGGCTGGCTGCGGTCGGTGACCGGGCGGCCGGCCGTGTTCGCCGTGGAGGCGTGTACCGGGTGGCGGTTGGTGGTTGAGGAACTGCAGCGAGCGGGGATCCGGGCATCCTTGGCCGAGCCGGCTGACACGGCCGCCGCGCGGGGGCCGAAACGGCGGGCCAAGACCGATCGGACCGACGCCCGGCGGCTGCGTGAACTGCTGACCGAGCATCGGTTACCCGAGTCGTGGATCGCCCCGCAGCACGTGTTGGAGACGCGCGGCCTGCTTCAGTTGTTCAAGGACTTGCGCGACGAACACACCGGCTGGGTGCAACGTATCCATGCGATCCTGTTCCACCACGGAGCGCCCGCGGCCGGTGACCTGCTCAACAGCCAGCAGCGGCAACGTCTGCAGGCCGGTGTCGTGCTCTCCCCGGCCGGTCACCAGGCGGTGCTTGCCGCGCTTCGGATGACTGATGCCCTGGACGCTGAGCTGGACCCGTTACGGCGGCAGATCACCGACTTCGCCCGCCGGCAACCCGGCTGCGCCGCACTGCTGAGTCAGTACGGGGTCGGCCCGGTCACCGCCGCCGTGATCTGGGCTGAGCTTGGTGACGCCCGCCGGTTCTCGGCCTCGCGTAAGGCGGTGCGCCAGACCGGTCTGGACGTCACCGTCTACTCATCCGACGACAAACGCGCGCCCGGTCGCCTGTCCCGGCAGGGCTCCCCGTTGCTGCGGTGGGCGTTGTACGAAGCGGCCAAATGCGCCGCCCGAGCAGGCAGTCCCGACCACGGGTACTACGCGACGGTCAAGGACCGCGTCAGCGGTAACCGGGCGGCCCTGTCCATGGCCCGGAAGATCACCCGACGGTCCTACCATCTGCTGCGCTCGCTCGGCGACCGGGCTCTGGCCACGGTGTAAGCCATGCTGGTGCGCGCATCTGCCCACGTCAGCGATGTCTTGCGGCCCGCTCCCAGCAAGCCCCCTGCCACGGCGCCACGCGCTGTCATGGCCTCAAAAGACCGAGCGGTCGCACAACCGCCCTGCGGGACACCCTATCGATCATCATGTCGCCGAACCGTCATGGCACGTCAGCTCTGGGTTCGCGCACCGAGATAAGGCCGGGCGCCCGCGCACCACGACCCCAAACACACCCGTCACGCCGCAGGAGCACCAATGGCCTGACCACCCTTCCCCCGGACACACCACAGTCTGTGCCGGTGCTCACCGCTGTCAAGGTCGTACGTCCTCGCTACGCTGCGGGCGCTCCACCTTGACCCGACGGCTGCGCCCGACACAACATCAGCACCTGCCCCGGGGGAAAGAGAGAAGGAGAACAAGGACCCCACTCGACACGGGGGCTCCCCAACAGATAAGGGGGCTCGACGACGCGGCGCCTGGATCTGCTTCCAGGACGAAAGCGGATTCTCGCTCCTGCCTGTAGTTCGCGGCACCTGGGCGCCGCGCGGACAGACACCGGTGCTGCGGCACCGGTTCTCCTGGACCCGCATGTCCATGGCCGGCGTCCTGGCCTACCGGCCCGACCGCAGCCGGGCCAAGCTGGTGTTCCAAACGAAGCCGGGAAGCTACAACACCGAAAGCCTCATCGCGTTCCTCACCGAGTTGCGCCGGCACCTGCGCGGACCGGTCACGCTGATCTGGGACGGGCTGTCCGCCCACCGATCCAAGGACATGAAGGCATGGCTCGCCACCCAGCGACACTGGCTCGTGGTGGAACAACTGCCCGGCTACGCCCACGACCTCAACCCCATGGAACTGGTCTGGGGCAACCTCAAAGCCACCGAACTGGCCAACCTCTGCCCCGAACACATCAGCGAAGCCGACACCGCAGCGCACAACGGCCTGCACCGCATCGGCAGCAGCTACGACCTGTGCTTCAACTTCCTCGACCACACCGGCCTACGCCTCTGAGGGCATCACTCAAATATCGAAAGATACTTTAATATGACGGCTCACGGGAACCGGTTGGCGATCGCTGACGTGATCTGGTCTGGTGCGTCCTCCTGGATGAAGTGTCGCGCCTGGGGTAGCTCAACTACGTCGAGGTCGGTGAACGAGGCGCGAATCCGCGAGATGCACGCTTTTGGCCGGAACACCATGTCCTTCATTCCCCACACCGCCAGAGTCGGTTTGTCACCGAGGAGGGCAGGCACGTCTTGGGCGAGTCGTTCCAGCAGTGGGCGTGCGACGCGGATCTCGTTGGGCATGACCGCGAGGCCGCGTCGCGCTTCTCTCGTGGGTTGCGCCATGCGGTAGTGGTCGGCCTCGGCCAGGGTAAGGGTGGGGCCGAGCTTTCCCAGCAGGAACTGCTCGACGAGGAGGTTCTGTTCGAGTATGCGCCGTTGCATGGGGCGGCTGCTCATGATCGCGCTGAATGCCCGGTTCGCCAACGGTTCGATCGGCCAGAAGACGGTGTTGCCCAGCACGATCCCTCTGACTCGATCGGCCCGCATGCTTGCCGCGCCCAGCCCGATCGGGCCACCCCAGTCCTGCCCCATGAGGATGAACCCGTCCAGCCGTAGATGGTCAATCAATTCGCCCAGGACCGTCGTGTGCTCGGCGATCGTGTAGCCGAAGGATTGGGGCCGTTCGGACAACCCGAAGCCCAGGTAGTCCACAGCGATGCACCGGTACCGGTCACGCAGGCCCTTCACGATGTGCCGATAGAGGAAACTCCAGGTCGGCGAGCCGTGGCAGAACAGCAGCGCCGACCCGGTCCCCTCGTCGATGTAGTGAAGCCGACCGGCCGACGAATCGAACCAGCGTGACTCGAAAGGGTACAAACTCTCGTCCGGAACGAAGTCGATCATCATCGCGCCCTCCTCATGGCCTGCGCCGCGCCCCCACCTGCCTGGACAACAGCTTTCCACTACAGATGTAGAGCCTTCTGATCGCGACTCTACACCTGTAGCATCAAGTCGTGTCTGCGAGTGCGGCGAGTGGCAGTGAGCGACGGGAGGCGATCGCCAACAGCGGCATCCGCATCATCGCCCGTGACGGTGTGCGCGCGCTGACGCACCGAGCCGTCGATCGCGAGGCGGGAATACCGCAAGGATCGACCTCTTACCATGCAAAGACGCGGCACGCGCTCCTGGAACTCATCGTCAACGCACTCGCCGACCGCTCGATGGCCGACGCCAATAAACTCGCAGCCTCTCTAAACACGACGTTCGACAACGGACACCGGCTCGACATCGCAGAGCTTGCCGCGGCGATCGCCGGACTCGTCGAGACCCTCGCGGCTCGGCGCGACGACATGAGAGCCCGCTACGCACTCATCCTCGAGCTCGACGACGCGCCCCTGCTTCGACACAAGCTGACGACACAATCCGAAGTCCACGCCGTAACCCAGCAGGTGACAGCGTCGGCCCTCACCAGAGCAGGTCTCCCCAACTCAGATGACCGAGTCGAGGAACTGATCGCCCTCACAGACTCACTGGTGTTCCACCGAACGGCCATCAACGAAGCCATCTCGCTAGAGACCATTCTCGCCGCCTACCTACGCGGCGCTGCCCTTGGCTCAGAGCGGGCCCACATAGAGGGGATTCCTGGTACGGCAGGACTGTACAAATAGCGGCCGATCGACCTCGCGATTCTGGCCACCTGATTCACAGCGTGAACAGGTTCCACGAGGTGCCGACCCATGCCAGGGACACGGGCACTCGCGGCGCGGCACGACTGTTGATCAAGACGATTCGCCGGATTCCGCGACCAAGCGAACTCGCTCGCGGGCCGCGCGGTGTCGTCGGCAACGAGGAGGCCGAGGGCGTGGGCTCGCACATGATCGGTTGCTCGCTGGTTGCTCGGATGTTCGCTACCTGGCACGGCCGGAGCCGTACGGTTCAGGAACTTCCGCGTCCGATCCAAAGTGGGCATTGGCGTTTGCGGGGAGCTGAGCCCGCTGACCAGCGCGGACGTTGCCGGATAAACTCGGACGCGCCACGCGCTTAACGGACTTTTTCTTGCTATGCTTGACTTTTAGATAGTTGATCGTCCACTTCGGACTTTTAATCCGTTGGTTCACAATTCGAGTAGCCCGGCCGCACGCCGTGGCGGGCGTAGGACGCCACCCCGGTCAATGCTCACGTCGACCGCTGCAACCCGCTGCTCGACCCTGACCGACCCGTGCTGCGACACTGACGTGATCTCAGCAAGGAATGAGTCGTCTCCACGGACGACACGGATATAACGCCCGAATCGGGCGATGCTGGAGATGGGCGTGGAGCCATCGA
>NZ_JBFAZX010000045.1:0-32451 GCF_040689395.1 Dactylosporangium sp. NPDC051484
CCGCCTACGCGCCACCCACCACGACGTCGGCAAGACCACCAAACGAGACAAGACCCTCAAAGCTCGCAAGCAGCGCGAAGGTTAAACAACAAGCTTGGTCCTGGTGCGTTGCTCAGCTGAGCGTGTCCGAGTTGTGCGTGAGCGGGTCACGCTGGTGCGGAAGCGCCGGGGGGCGCGCGTCGGGGATGAGTGCCGCGACGGCGGCACGGCTGCCGCAGCGGGCCGCGACGAGCCGGTCCCGCTCGGCGGTCCAGGCCGTGCCGAGCGCCTCGCGGGTCGCCGGGTCCAGCTGCAGCCGGGCGTCGTTGAGCAGCGTGCGCTCCTCCTCGTCGACGTGGTGGGCGAGCGAGTTCGCGAGCTTGCCCAGCACCCGGTCGAACTCGGCGGACAGCACGTCCGCCACGTCGAGCAGCGCCAGCAGCTTGCGGTGCCCGTCGGCATGCTCGTCCGCCCCGTGCTCGACGTGCCTGCCGCCGCCGGCGAGTTCCCGCAGCTTCGGATACACCTCGGACTCCTCGGCGCCGGCATGCCCGACGAGCAGGTCCGCAAGCTCCGCCCGCCCGGCGAGCCGCCGCTGGCGCACCGCCGCGGCATCCACGTCGCGCGCCCGCAACACCCGCAACAGATGCTCGAACCGCACGTGATCGGCGATGATCGCCTCGACGACATCCATGGTGACCATTTTGCAGCCTTGGCGGCCGCTTCGCCGGACATCGACCGAACCGCTCCACCCATCGCCCAAGATCCCCCGTCCATCCCCCGCCCGGCTTGAGCTGAGGCGGCGGCCGGGTGGCCGGGGGACGTGCACCTGACGTGGGCGGTGGGCGGGCTCGATAGCATCACGCTGTGTCGGACAACGTGATTGCGCCCTCGATTCTTGCTGCGGACTTCGCTCGGCTCGCCGATGAGGCACGGGCCGTGGAGGAGGCCGCGGACTGGTTGCACGTGGATGTCATGGACTACCACTTCGTCCCGAATCTCACGATCGGGCTGCCCGTGGTGCAGAGTCTGCGGAAGGCGACCACGCTGCCGTTCGACTGTCACCTCATGATCGCGGATCCGGCTCGGTGGGCACCCGCCTACGCGGAGGCGGGGGCGTACAACGTCACCTTCCACGCCGAGGCCGCGACCGATCCGGTGGCGATCGCCAAGGATCTGCGGGCCGCGGGAAGCCGGGCGGGGCTGGCGATCGACCGGGACACGCCCGTCGACGGATACCTCGAGCTGCTGCCCCACTTCGACCTGCTACTCATCATGACGATCAAGGCGGGCTTCGGCGGGCAGGCGTTCCTGCCCGAGATGCTCGACAAGGTGCGCACCGCTCGGCGGCACGTCGACGCCGGCCACCTCGAGCTGCGCATTGAAGTCGACGGCGGAGTGGCCGAAGATACGATCGCGGCGTGTGCCGAGGCGGGGGCGGACGCGTTCGTGGCCGGGACCGCTGTGTACGGAGCGCAGGACCCTGCCGCGGCCGTGCGCAAGCTGCGGGCCATCGCCACGAATGGCTAGGCACGGCTAGGCACGGACAAGAGCGACTCATCCGGCTCAAAGGTGGCGGATCCGGATGAAACGCCTCATGGACGGAAGCGGCGCCCACCGCACCGCGACACGAGGCACAACCCGAGCGAAGCGGACAGCAAGGCCGCGAAAGCGGTGGAAGAGCACATAACGAGCAGACAGGACGGCAGTGGGCGAACGCGACGTCATTCTCGTGGTCGACGACGACGTCGACATCGCCCGGTTCATCGAGTTCAACCTCGAACTCGAGGGCTTCGACGTGCTGCTGGCGCACGACGGGGCCACGGCGCTGTCGCTGATCCAGGAGTACAAGCCGGCGCTGGCGGTGGTCGACTGGATGATGCCGCAGCTCGACGGGCTCGAGCTGACCCGCCGGCTGCGCGCCGACCCGATGACCGCGTCGATGCCGGTGATCCTGCTGACGGCGCGCGGGCAGACCGCGGACAAGGTGATCGGGCTGCAGGCGGGGGCGGACGACTACCTGGTCAAGCCGTTCGACACGCTGGAGCTGGTGGCGCGGGTGCGCTCCACGCTGCGGCGCAACCAGGAGAACCGCGAGGTCTCGCCGCTGACGGGGCTGCCCGGCAACACCCGGATCCTGCGCGAGATCACGGACCGGGCGCGGGCCGGCAGCGACTTCGCGGTGTCGCATGTCGACATCGACCGCTTCAAGCCCGTCAACGACGTCTACGGGTTCGCGCGCGGCGACGAGTTCATCATCGCGCTCGCCCGAGCATTGCACCGGGCCGTGGTCGAGGTCGGGCTGCCGCCGGCGTTCCTGGGGCACATCGGCGGGGACGACTTCCTGATCGTGTGCGCGCCCGAGCAGCTCAAGGAGCTCACGACGAAGGCGATCCTGGAATTCCAGGCCGCCTCCGACGCGCTGTACGACCCGGTCGACGCCGAGCGCGGCTACATCGAGGTGCTCTCGCGCGCCGGCGAGGTCCAGCAGCCCAACCTGGTGACCCTGTCGATCGGGGTGGCCATCGGCACGCCCGAGAGCGGCAACTTCACCGACCCGCGCGAGATCATCGCCATCGCCACCGAGATGAAGAAGGTGGCCAAGAAGCACAACGGCAACTACGTGGCGGTCGACCGGCGCAGCGCCGTCGAGTTGTGACGCATATCCCGGGGTGTGATCCGGTAAGGACCGCGATTTCTGTGTAAGACTCATGACAAGTACCCACCACGCGCTGGCGGGGCTCGGTGAAATTCCGAACCGGCGGTAACCGGCCCATCACGGGCCGGAAGCCCGCGACCCGGTCGAAGCCATCGGCCGGTGGATCTGGTGTGAATCCAGGGCCGACGGTCATAGTCCGGATGGGAGTTCAGCGCGCGGGATCCGGTGTCGCCCGAGTCGGGTGAGCCGGTGGGCTGCTGCGCGCTACCCCGGCGCATCTTCGCCGGGATCGCCGGTATCCCCCCGCGTGTGATCACGGACCACGCGGGAGAGGGCCATGGCAGACGACGAGACGTTCATGCGACGCGCCATTGAGCTGGCGCGCCTGAGCCTCGGCGAGACCAGCCCCAACCCCAACGTCGGCTGCGTCATCGTGGCCCCGGACGGCCGGATCGTCGGCGAGGGGCGCACCGCGCCGGCCGGCGGGCCGCACGCCGAGGTCGGGGCGCTGCGACAGGCGGGCGAGCTGGCCCGCGGCGCCACCGCCTACGTCACGCTGGAGCCCTGCGACCACACCGGCCGCACCGGACCCTGCTCGCACGCCCTGGTCGCCGCGGGGGTGGCGCGCGTCGTGGCCGGCGTCCGCGACCCCAACCCGGTCGCCGCGGGCGGCGCCGAGACGTTGCGGTCCGCCGGGGTCGTCGTCGACATGGGTTCGGTACTGCACGAGCTCGCCCACGACGCCATGGAGGGCTGGCTCACCGCCGTCTCCCGGGGCACCCCTTACGTCATCTGGAAGTTCGCGGCCACGCTCGACGGTCGCTCCGCCGCCGCGGACGGGACCAGCAAGTGGATCACCTCGCCGGACGCGCGGGCCGACGTGCACCGGCTGAGGGCCGGCGTCGACGCGATCATCGCCGGGATCGGCACCGTGCTGGCCGACGATCCGCAGCTCACCGTGCGTTCGCCGGAGGGCGGGCCGGCGCAGCGCCAGCCGCTGCGCGTGGTCGTCGCGGGCACCCGCGGTACCGAATCCGGCTTGCGGGTTTTTGATCTTTCGGCGCCGACCTGGGTCGTGACACCGGGGGAGGACGGGCGCGCCGACCTGCCGGCCATGCTCCGCGAGCTGTACGCGCGCGGGGTCCGCGTCGCGCTGCTGGAGGGCGGCCCGACGCTCGCGGGCGCGTTCCTGGCCGCGGGGCTGGTCGACCGGGTCGTCGCATACCTCGCGCCCAAGCTGCTCGGCGCCGGCCCCGCGGCGCTGGGCTTCGCGGGAATCTCCAGCATCGCCGCGGCATTGACGCTAGACGTTGTCGACCTCGCCAGGATCGGGCCCGACGTGCGCCTGACGGCAACAGTGAAAGGTGCGTGAGCAGTGTTCACCGGCATCATCGAAGAGCTCGGTATGGTCGTCGGGATCGACGAGCTGGGCGACTCAGCCCGGCTCGCGATCCGCGGCACGACCGTCGCCTCCGACGCCGCCCACGGCGACTCGATATCCGTCAACGGGGTCTGTCTGACCGTGGTCGACAACGCCGACGGCGTCTTCACCGCGGACGTGATGGGCGAGACCCTCAAGCGCTCGACGCTCGGATCGCTGCGCGCCGGGGCGGCCGTCAACCTCGAACGGGCCGCGACCGTCGCCACCCGCCTCGGCGGGCACATCGTGCAGGGCCACGTGGACGGGGTCGGCTCGGTCCTGTCCCGCGAGGCCGGCGACCAGTGGGAGACGGTCACGTTCTCGCTGCCGGAGGGGCTGGGCCGGTATGTGGTGGAGAAGGGCTCCATCACCGTCGACGGGATCTCGCTCACCGTCACCGCCGTCACCGACGACACGTTCTCAGTCGGGCTGATCCCGACCACGCTCAAACTCACGACGCTCGGCGCCAAGGGCGTTGCCGAGCGGGTCAATCTGGAGGTCGACATCATGGCGAAGTACGTGGAGAAGCTGCTCGGGAAGGCGCGGCAGTCATGAGCGCCCCGGTTGCCGGTCTCGATTCGATCGAGCGGGCCGTCAAGGACATCGCCGCCGGCCGCCCCGTCCTCGTCGTCGACGACGAGGACCGCGAGAACGAGGGCGACCTGATCTTCGCGGCCGAGTTCGCCACCCCCGAGCTGGTCGCGTTCATGGTGCGCTACACCTCCGGGTACATCTGCGTGCCGATCACCGAGGACGAGGCCGACCGCCTGGACCTCCCGCCGATGTACCGCACGAACGAGGACCGCCGCGGCACCGCGTACGCGGTGACCGTCGACGCGCGCTTCGGCGGTACCACCGGGATCTCCGCCGCCGACCGCGCCCGCACCATCAAGCTGCTCGCCTCGGCCGACACTCAGCCGCACGACCTCTCCCGCCCCGGGCACATCGTGCCGCTGCGTGCCAAGGAGGGCGGCGTGCTGCGCCGGGCCGGCCACACCGAGGCGGCCGTCGACCTGACCACCTTGGCCGGCCTGCGCCCGGCCGGCGTGCTGTGCGAGATGGTCAACGACGACGGCACCATGATGCGCCTGCCGGACCTGCGCAAGTTCGCCGCCGAGCACGACCTGGCGCTGATCAGCATCGCCGACCTCATCTCGTACCGCCGGCACAACGAGAAGCAGATCGAGCGAGTGGCCGAGACCCGGCTGCCGACCGAGCACGGGGTGTTCCGCGCGGTCGGGTACACCCAGCACTTCGGCAACGGCGAGCACATCGCGCTCGTCTACGGCGACCTCGACGACGGCGAGGACGTGCTCGTGCGGGTCCACTCCGAGTGCCTCACCGGCGACGTGTTCAGCTCGGTGCGCTGCGACTGCGGCCCCCAGCTGGAGGCGTCCATGAAGATGGTCGCCGCCGAGGGCCGCGGCGTGGTCCTCTACATGCGCGGGCATGAGGGCCGGGGGATCGGCCTGATCCACAAGCTGCAGGCGTACCAGCTGCAGGACCTCGGCCGCGACACCGTGGACGCCAACCTCGACCTCGGCCTGCCCGCCGACGCCCGCGACTACGGAGTCGGCGCGCAGATCCTCGCCGACCTCGGCATCACATCGATGCGACTGCTCACGAACAACCCGGCGAAGCGGGCGGGCCTGGAGGGGTACGGTCTGTCGGTGCTGCACCGCGTGTCCCTGCCGACCCGGCCGCACCCGGAGAACGTGCGCTACCTGCGCACCAAGCGGGACCGGATGGGGCACCTGCTGGACGAGCTCGACGAGGTCGCGGAGGGACTTGCGTAATGGCTGGTAGTGGGGCACCCGTCCTGCAACGGGTGGACGGCACGGGGCTGAGCCTGGGGATCGTGGCCACCCGGTGGCACGGCGAACTGGTCGACCACATGCTGAGCCGGGCGATCGAGGCCGGCGAGGCGTCCAACGTCGACCACATCACGGTCGCCCGGGTCGACGGGGCGGTCGAGCTGTCGGTCGTGGCGCAGGCGCTGGCGCGTCGCTTCGACGCGGTGGTCGCCCTGGGCGTGGTGATCCGGGGGGACACGGCCCACTTCGAGTACGTCTGCCAGTCCGTGACCGACGGCCTCACGCGGGTGGCCCTGGACGAGTCGACACCGGTGGCGCACGGCGTGCTGACGGTGGACAACTACGAACAGGCCCGGACGCGGGCCGGGTTCGAGGATTCCGCGGAGGACAAGGGCTACGGGGCGGCCCTGGCCGCGCTGGACGCGGCAGTCGCGCTGCGCGTGATCGCCAAGTCCTGAACGCGGTCGCGCGGCCCGTCACACCCCGAGCGGCGTGACGGGCCGGGCGCCGAAGACGCCGTCAGGCAGGAACAGTTCAGATCTCGAGGGCGCTCGCCAGGTCGTCGCGGAAGGTGCGTTCCGCCTGTGTCACCTGCTCGCCGCCCAGGCCCAGCACGCCACCCGTGCGGGCGGCGCCGACCACCTGGTCGGCCACGGTGACGACCCAGTAGCGGTACGCCTCGGCGTCGCCCGGCTCGGCCTTCGAGGCGAGGAGTTCGTGCGCGGCGCGGGCGCGGGAGATCACGTCGGCCAGGCCGGCGTCGCGGTCCGGGAACTCGATGATCGGCGGCTCGTCGCCATGGGTGACGTCGCCCTGGCGGGAGACCACCTCCGATGCGACGGACGTGACCAGGGAGCTGGACGAGCCGCGGCCGTCCGCGATGGCGGTCATGCCGGCCGTCCACTCCTCGCGGGTGCGCCGGCTGCCGTCGCGTTCCGCCTGGGACGCCGCGATCAGGACGGACTGCGGGAGGCCGACGAGCAGGCCCCACTCTTCGTCGGTGTACTTCGGCTCCGTATCCACGATCGGCAGGGTAACCATGCGATCAGACCGGCAAACCGATGGGCGCGCCGTGTGCCTTGACGGGCAGGTGCCGGGCGATCTGGTCGTCGTCGCGGCACCGCATGACGAGCACGGCGGTGAAGGTCTTGGTGATCGACCCCCTCGCCCACCCGGAAGGTCCATAGCGGACGGTCAGCCCGGTGGACGGCCACGCTGAGCGCCAGGACCCGGCTCTCCGCCGGGACCCGTCGGGCCATCCTTTCGTACCGTTGAACCGGCCTCATGGCATGACCATGGGCCCGAGCGTCCGGCCGCCGAGCACGTGCACGTGCGCGACGGTCGCCGGGATCTCGCCGGCGATCTCGCGCAGGATCGGCTTCGGCCCACTACCCGACGTCATCACCATGCACCTGGATGCCGGCTACGACTCCCGCGACCTGCTCACCGCCCGCGTTTGGCCGCTGGGCTACGCCGAGAGCACCGTCGCCCGGCGGCCGGCCAGATCGCTGGCAAGGGCAGCAAAGCCCCCATCCAGGCGTTGGCACATTGAATCCGTCCGGCACAACGCCTACTTCGACCTCGCCGATACAGTGCGTTGCCGCGTTCGGTGATGGCTCGCACGCCGTTGTGGGCCTGGTTGAGCTGCTGTTGCGCGAGGGTGAGCCGGCCGTTCTTGGGTGTCTTGAATGCCACGGTGATGGTGTCGGCTTCGCCTTCGTAGCCGAGGTCGCCGAGCGTGCGCAGGTCCGCGCCAATCGCGGTGAGGGCGGGCAGGATCTCGGGATGGGTGCGCACCGCCGTGGTGGTGTCGTGCTCACGGCCCGGTCGCACCTTGGAGGTCCAGATCGGCCAGCCGTCCGGCACGGTGATGACCTGGACGTTGCCGCCGTGGTTGGCGTGTTTGCCCGACCACCACGGATCCACCCCGGGCGTGGGCCCTGGTGTGCGGCACCGGTCCGTTTCGATCAGTGTGCCGTCGATGGTGACGTGGCTGTAGCCGGCCGTCTTGGCCGCCGGCAGCGCACCGTGCGGGCTGGGTGACCGGGCTGCGAGGACGTCGATGCCTTCGTGCGGGTAGGCGTAGCCGGTGGACCGGCCGATCGCGTTGTCCCGGGCCCCGGGTGCCGTCCAGGAGCCAGCGCAGGACCGGAACCGCCTGGTCGTGGCAGGTCAACGCCCGCGTGCCGGCGCGGGTACCCCGCCGCACCCGCTCCGCGCTCAGCAGCGAGGTCAGGAAGTCCACCGTCTCGTCGCGTACCGGCAGGACCGAGGTGCATGTGACACGCATCGTCGACGCAGCACCCTATGAAGTTGATCTGTGAGAGGACCACCTTCAAACCGGGGTGCTGCGCTTTTTTCGTTACACCGCATCGGGTTCGGCGTGTCACCAGCGCGGTAGCGCGAGCGACTACCCAGCGTCGCCCGTCGTTACTCGCAATGGCTCATTATCAGCGGCGTGAGCGTGCACCATTTGACATTTTGGAATGCCCTTCGGGGCGGCGGTTCCGGTCGGGTTCCGGGATAATGGCATGCATGGGGCAGCTGCAATTATTTTCCAGGACGGAATTGGCCGCCATGCGTGACCGGACGAGGTCACGTCGTTATTGTCCGGCGAATGAGCAGTTCCGCCGGGAGCATGCCCGGCATCGGGAATGGGGCCTGGCCAGACGGCATGCCGAGAAGCTGCGTCGCGTGCGCGGTGACACCCCGCCAGCGGTCAGCGACCAGCGGGACGGCCAGATGCAGGGGCCGGTACAGGGGCCGGTGCCACCTCCGCCGCCTCCCACGGTCACACGGCATGACCAGGCACGGCATGACCAGGCGCGACGTCCCGCGAGCAGCACCGCGGCAAACGACTGCGATCCCGCCCCGTGCCAAGCCGACGGCGCCGGGCAGCCCCATCCCGTCCCGAAGCGTCGCCGCGCATCCACGCCACAACTGCGCCGGTCCGCCGGTCCAGCAACGCATCGAATGGTTCGCGGCAATATACGGCGCCCGGTGCATCACGGCCGCCTTTCGACAATGCCGTGCACGGCCGGACGGAAGCTCTACCGAATTCCCCGAAAGGCGGGAACAAGCAGCCGCTGTCCCCATGGACCGCCGGTGCCGATTTCCCGAATGTCTCGACAATGGCGACGGCCCGCGCAACGCACACGTCGACAGCGTGTACCGCTCTGAGTAGCAAATAGGCGGTCTCATGGTCGGCGGGCGGGTTGTCGAGGTCCGGGCTCGCCCCGGTGGACCACTGTGCGATCACGCCGCGGGGATGTGCTCGTGGCGAATCGGGATCGTCGGACCGTGTTTTGTCGACTCGAAGACTGGGCCGGATGTGCGAGTAGCGGCTACCCACGCTCCGAAGGGTTCCGTGCCGGGAGGCTCGATCCGGGCCGGATCGCTCGGCGGCGCTGCAGCCGGTGTCAGGTGCCACGCTCTCCGCCGACGCGAAGGCGCGGCCAGGAGACACGTATTCGCTCGCCTCGCTGGTCAAGGCCTGGTGCTGGCGCCGCATCAGCCGTACAGCTTCGAGCGCTGTGGTGGTGGCGCACTAGCGGCCGGACGGGCCGGCGAAGGCGCTCGTCGACCTGTCGGCCGCGCACACCGTGCCTGGCATCGTGGACGTGGAGCCTGGCCCGGACCACCCGTACTGGGTCATCGAGACGACCGGCTTCAAGGCGGTCTGGCCGGCTGGCTTTGGCATCGAGTCGACCGTCGACCCATACTGCCTCGTGCCGGCCGGGACGTGATGATCGCCGCGGGCCAGACAGTTGTCGCCCGCCGCACCATGGGCGCTCTTCGAAATTCGCGGGGGCCGAGATGCCCGCGGGCTTTGCGGGTGGTGGCGGTTCGGGTTCGTCGTCGCTGGTTGATGGGGTTGCGGAAGCCGCAGGCTTCGCGGGCGATGGTCTTGATGACCCGGTTGGTGATGCCGGAGTGCGGGAATGCCAGGATTTCCAGCCGCCACGTCTCGACGGTTGTGGCCAGGCGTTCCAGCTCGGGGAGGTCAGCGTCGGCGTAGCGGCGGTAGAACCGGTGCGGCAGGTCGCGGACCTCCTCCCGGTCCGGGTGGGTGCGGGCGGTGGCGATCGGTGCACCGGTCGGTGCGGGTAGGTCGGCGGGCTCGTCGAGGAGGGCGTCGGCGTGTTCGCCGCGCATGCGGGCGGCACTCGCGCGTCGTCCGCGTGTGATGTCCGGCGCCTGGGTAGGGCGCGGTAGCGGCATGCGACGGTGGGGGAGGCGTGTGTGCCCGCTGACGCGCCTCCGGCCGGTACACCGGCTGCTCGGGTGAGGCGCGACACGCCTGTCAGTAACCGGATTCCGTTTCGGGTCGCAGACCTGCGAGAATTCGAGCCCGTGAAGACCTTCGAGGAGCTGTTCGCCGAGTTGAGTGTTAAGGCGGCAGCGGGCGCACCCGGATCCGGCACCGTGGCGGCGCTGGAGAAAGGCGTGCATTTCATCGGCAAGAAGGTCGTCGAGGAGGCCGCCGAGAGCTGGATGGCGGCCGAGCACGAGGGGCCGCAGCGCACCGCGGAGGAGCTCTCGCAGCTGCTGTACCAGGTGCAGTGCCTGATGCTGGCGACCGGGCTTTCGCTGGAAGACGTCTACCGACATCTGTAGTTCGGTCCCGTCCTTCCCCGAAACCCCCGCCACCCGTCTGGAGACAACCAAATGCTTCGCATCGCCGTGCCCAACAAGGGCACCCTCTCCGTGCCCGCCGCCCAGATGCTGCAGGAAGCCGGCTACCGCCAGCGCTCCGACCCCAAGGACCTGCTCTACCGGGACGAGCCCAACGGCGTCGAGTTCTTCTACCTGCGTCCGCGTGACATCGCCACCTACGTCGGCTCCGGCGACCTCGATCTCGGCATCACCGGCCGCGACCTGCTCATCGACGCGGGCAGCCCGGCCGCCGAGGTGCTCGACCTCAACTTCGGCAGGGCCACCATCCGGTTCGCCGCCGTGCCCGGCTCGGTGAAGGGCACGAGCCCCGCCGACCTCGAGGGGCTGCGCGTGGCCACCGCCTACCCGGGCGTCATGCAGCGCTACTTCGCCGAGCACGGCGTGCGCGCCGAGGTCATCCGGCTCGATGGCGCCGTGGAGAACGCGATCCGCCTCGGCGTCGCCGACGTCATCGCCGACGTGGTCGAGACCGGCAAGACCCTCCGGCAGGCCGGGCTGGACACGGTCGGCGATCCCATCCTCAAGTCCTCGGCGGTCCTGATCCGCCGGGCCGGCGAGGAACTTCCCGCGGGTGTACCGCAGCTGCTGCGCCGCCTGCAGGGCGTCCTCGTCGCCCGGCAGTACGTCATGCTCGCCTACGACGTGCGGGCCGACTCGCTCGACGCCGCGGTCGCGCTGACCCCCGGCATCGAGTCGCCCACCATCTCGCCGCTGCACCGCGAGGGCTGGGTGGCGGTCCAGGCGATGGTACCGCAGGCCGACGTGCACCGGATCATGGACGAGCTCTACGAGGTGGGCGCCCGCGCCATCCTGGTGACCGGGATCCACGCCTGCCGGCTGTAGTGGCAGACTGGGGCCGTGAGCACGCCTTCTTCGGTCACCGCACGGCCCCAGCGGGCCCGGATCATCGCCTATGTCCTCGCGCTCGTCGTCGTCGTGGTCTTCACGCTGATCGCGACGGGGCTGCACGGCAAGACGGGTGACGGGCCCGGGTTCTTCCAGCGCGGTGACCAGGCGGCGATGATCGGCCTGGGCCTGTGCGCCGCAGCCGGCATCCTGCTGATGACCCGGCCGCGGGCCGTGGCCGACGAGCACGGGGTGCGGGTGCGCAACATCATCGGCACCTACGACCTGCCCTGGGACGCGGTGCGGGCGGTCACCTTCGGCCGCGGTGCCCCGTGGCTCACCCTCGAGCTGCATGACGACGATCGGGTCGCGGTCATGGCGGTGCAGATCGCCGACAAGGACTACGCCGTGCGGGCCGCCCGTGGGCTGCGCGCCCTGCACACCGCGAGCCGGACGCCGGCCGTGGTAGAGTAGTCGCGTCGACCGCATCCCGTCCCCAAAACGGGGTGTTCGAAGCGGGACCGCTGAGGTCCCCACCCGTGCAGCTTGTAGGCGGCCGGGTCCGGTCCGGCCGGTCCGCCTCGTGTGGATGGGTCGAAACGGCCCTCGCCTGCGCACGCGCGGCGGGGGTTTTTGGCATTGCCGCAGCGTCGGCCTGAAGGGGCTGGGTGCTGGCGGGCGGGGCCGGAAATGCCGGACACGCGGGATGCGTTGACCACATGAGTTGAAACACCTATCGAGGAGGCCACATCAGCGTCGAGCCACGCGTCAACGAGCAGATCCGGGCACGTGAGGTCCGGCTGGTCGGCCCGGAGGGTGAGCAGGTGGGCATCGTCCCGCTCGAGCGCGCACTCCAGCTGGCCGCCGACGTGGACCTGGACCTGGTCGAAGTTGCGCCCATGGCACGCCCGCCCGTCTGCAAGCTCATGGACTTCGGCAAGTTCAAGTACGAGAGCGCGCTCAAGGCCCGGGAAGCCCGGCGTAACCAGCAGCAGACCGTCATCAAGGAGATGAAGCTCCGCCCGAAGATCGATCCGCACGACTACGAGACCAAGAAGGGTCACGTGGTGCGGTTCCTGAAGGCGGGCGACAAGGTCAAGGTAACGATCATGTTCCGTGGCCGCGAGCAGAGCCGCCCGGAGCTTGGTTTCCGGCTGCTGCGCAAGCTCTCGGAGGAGATCTCGGAGCTGGGCTTCGTCGAGGCCGCGCCCAAGCAGGACGGCCGCAACATGATCATGGTCTTGGCACCTCACCGCAACGTGAAGGCCGCGGCGACGCAAAGCCGCGAGAAGGCGGACGGCGGCACGGGCTCGGAGGGCGAATCGGTCGCCGAGCTGCCCGAGGTCGTCACCGCCGACCAGGCGTAACCACGCTGGGGCGGCGCCGCCGACAAGGCACGCACAGCATCGTCATATCAACCACCGCGTCGTGCGGGCGGGACCCGCACAACGCGGAGTTCCCGGCTGCGCGCCGGAACGCAACGGCACCCTGACGCCACGTGACGACAGGGTGCCGGCGCACCCGATGAATGAAGGGCAGCACAAGCATGCCGAAGTTCAAACCGCACTCCGGGATGAAGAAGCGCGTGAAGATCACCGGTCGCGGCAAGATCCTCAGCGAGCCGGCGGGCAAGCGGCACCTGCTCGAGGTCAAGCCCAGCCGCCGGACCCGGCGCCTGAGCGGCAACGTCGAGCTCGGCCAGTCGGAGACCCGCAAGGTCAACAAGCTCCTCGGCCGATAACCAGCGGCGCTCTCCCCCCGACCTTCCTTGACTTTTCGACCGGCCCAGGCCCCGGGCCGGTCTCGCATGAGGAGTAACGAACCGTGGCACGCGTGAAGCGGGCAGTGAATGCCCAGAAGAAGCGCCGCACCGTCCTGGAGACCGCCAGCGGTTACCGCGGGCAGCGCTCGCGCCTGTACCGCAAGGCCAAGGAGCAGGTGCTGCACTCGATGCAGTACGCCTACCGCGACCGTCGCGACCGCAAGGGTGACTTCCGCCAGCTGTGGATCACCCGCATCAACGCCGCGGCCCGCGCGAACGGCCTGACGTACAACCGCCTCATCCAGGGCCTGCGCCTCGCCGGCGTCGAGGTGGACCGCAAGATCCTCGCCGAGCTCGCGGTCAGCGACGCGAAGGCGTTCAGTGGCCTGGTTCAGGTGGCGAAGTCGGCCGTTGCCGCAGCCTGATCCGCACGCACAGCAGTCGCGACCCGGGGTGTTCACCGTTCGGACACCCCGGGTCGTGGCCGCTCGGCGCCTGCACCGCCGCCGCGACCGCGACGAGACCGGTCGCTTCCTGGCCGAGGGCCCGCAGGCCGTCCGGGAGGCGCTGCGGACCGGCGCCGTCGCCGAGGTCTTCGCCACCGCCGACGCGGTGGCCCGCTATCCGGAGCTGACCGCCGGCGCCTCCCTCGTCGATGACGCCGCCATGCAGGCGCTCGCCGATACTGTGCAGCCGCAGGGCCTCGTCGCCGTCTGCGAGCAGCGCGACGTCCCGCTCGCAGCCGCCCTCGATCGCGGCCCGCGTCTGCTCGCCGTCTGCGTCGACATCCGTGACCCCGGCAATGCCGGCACCGTGCTGCGCACCGCCGACGCGGCCGGCGCCACCGCCGTCGTCTTCGCCGGCGATTCCGTCGACCCGTACAACGGCAAGGCCGTGCGGTCCTCCGCCGGCAGCCTGTTCCACGTCGACGTGGTCCGCGCCCGCGACGCCGCGGCCACCGTCGCCGCGTTGCGTGCGGCCGGCGTCCAGGTGCTCGCCGCCGACGGCTACGGCGAGACCGACCTGTTCGACCTCGCCACCCTCGACCGGCCGACCGCCTGGCTGTTCGGCTCCGAGGCGCACGGCCTGCCGAAGGAGCTCGAGGCCGACCGGCGGGTGCGGGTGCCGCTCTACGGGGGAGCCGAGAGCCTGAACTTGGCGGCAGCCGCGGCCGTCTGCCTGTACACTTCTGCGAAGGCACTGAGGAGGCAGCTGTGAACCTGTTTATCCAGCCCGCCGGTGACGGTGGGCGGACGGGACCTCACCCCTCCTGACACCTTCCCACGACCGGCGGGCGGACCTCACTACACTGTCCGAGGCCAATCTCCCGTGGGAAGAGTCCGATGACGTACCGCAATGATCCTTACGATCCGAAGCAGGCCGCGCTGCTCGACCAGAGCGCGCTCGACGACGCGGTCGCCGCGGCCGACAAGGCGTTCTCCGGCGCCGGCGACCTCGACGCGCTCGCCGCGCTGAAGCACCAGCACCTCGGCGACCGCGCCCCGGTGTCCCTGGCCCGCCGCGAGATCGGCTCGCTGCCCCCGGCCGCCAAGGCCGACGCCGGCAAGCGCGTCAACCTTGCCCGCGTCGCGATCCAAGGCGCCTACGACGCCCGCCTGGCGGTGCTCACCGCCGAGCGTGAGGAGCGGGTGCTCGTCGAGGAGGCGGTGGACGTCACGCTCCCGACCGGCCGCCGGCCGGTGGGCGCCCAGCACCCGCTGACCAAGATCATGGATCGGGTCGGTGACCTGTTCGTGAGCATGGGCTACGAGGTCGCCGAGGGGCCCGAGGTCGAGTGGGAGTGGTACAACTTCGACGCCCTCAACATGCACCCCGCCCACCCGGCGCGCTCGATGATGGACACGTTCTTCGTCGCCGCCGGGGGCGCCGGTGCGCCTGCCCGCGACGAGGACTCGCGCGTCGTGCTGCGCACCCACACCTCGCCGGTGCAGGCGCGCACGATGACGACCCGCAAGCCGCCCATCTACATCGTCTGCCCCGGCCGGGTGTATCGCACCGACGAGCTCGACGCGACCCACACCCCCGTCTTCCACCAGGTCGAGGGCCTGGTCGTGGACAAGGGCATCACGATGGGCCACCTCAAGGGCACGCTGGACAACTTCGTCAAGGGCATGTTCGGGCCGCAGGCGAAGACCCGGCTCCGGCCGTCGTACTTCCCGTTCGTCGAGCCGGGAGCCGAGATCGACCTGTGGTTCCCGCAGCACCGCGACGGCCCGCGCTGGGTCGAGTGGGGCGGCTGCGGCATGGTCAACCCGCGGGTGCTGCGCGCGTGCGGGATCGACCCGGAGGAGTACTCCGGCTTCGCGTTCGGCATGGGCATCGAGCGGGCGCTGATGTTCCGTAACGAGGCGGCCGACATGCGCGACATGGTGGAGGGCGACGTGCGGTACGCGCGGGCGTTCGGATGGGAGGCCTGAGGTGCGCGTTTCGCTTTCCTGGCTGCGTGAGCACGTCGACCTGCCGGCCGGCCTCGACGCCGACGGGCTGGAGAAGGCCCTCGTCAAGGTCGGCCTGGAGGTCGAGGAGCTGATCGACGCGGGTGCCACCGTGTCCGGGCCGCTCGTCGTCGGGCGGGTCGAGTCGATCGAGGAGCTGCAGGGGCTGAAGAAGCCCATCCGGTACTGCCTCGTCGACGTCGGCGGCGCCCAGCCCCAGGGCATCGTCTGCGGCGCCCGCAACTTCGCCGAGGGCGACCTGGTCGTGGTGGCGCTGCCCGGCGCCGTGCTGCCCGGCGACTTCGCGATCTCGGCGCGCAAGACCTACGGCCGCGTCTCCAACGGCATGATCTGCTCGGGCCAGGAGCTCGGGGTGAGCGACGACCACGACGGCATCATCGTGCTGCCCTGCGGCCCGGACAATCCGGAGACGGCGAAGCCCGGCGACGAGGCCCGCCCGCTGGTCGGGCTGGACGACGTCGTGGTCGAGGTCAACGTCACCCCGGACCGCGGGTACTGCTTCTCGGTCCGCGGCATCGCCCGCGAGCTGTCGCACTCCCTCGGCGGCGCCTACCGCGACCCGGTCGCGGCGGTCGTCCCGCTGGAGGGTGACGGCGCACCGGCGTACCCGATCGAGGTGCTCGACTCCGTCGCGTGCGACCGGTTCACCGCCGTCGCCGTGCGCGGCGTCGACCCGGCCGCGCCCAGCCCGCAGTGGATCCGCCAGCGGCTGGCCACGGCCGGCGTCCGCTCGATCTCGCTGCCGGTCGACATCACCAACTACGTGATGATCGAGATGGGCCAGCCGATGCACGCCTGGGACCTCGAACGGCTCACCGGCCCGCTGGTGGTGCGCCGCGCGCAGGCCGGCGAGAAGCTCACGACGCTGGACGGCGTCGCCCGGGCGCTCGACCCGGAGGACATCATCATCGCCGACGACACCGGCGTGGTCTCGCTCGCCGCGGTCATGGGTGGCAGCACCACGGAGGTGTCCCCGGCGACGGTCGACGTGCTGTTCGAGGCCGCGCACTGGGACCCGCGCTCGGTGGCCCGCACGATCCGCCGGCACAAGCTGCCCAGCGAGGCCGGCAAGCGCTACGAGCGCGGCGTCGACCCGCAGATCACCGCGGTGGCCTGTGCGCGGGCGGCGGCGCTGCTGGCCGAGTACGGCGGCGGCACCGTGTCCACCGGCGTCACCGACGTCTCCTCGGTGGTGCCGCCGGCGCCGATCACGATGTCCGTGGCACGCCCGTCGGAGCTGGCCGGCGTCGAGTACTCGCAGGAGCGCGTCCTCGAGATCCTCGCGATGATCGGCACGCAGGTGGTGGCCGACGGCGACCTGCTCACCGTCACCCCGCCGAGCTGGCGGCACGACCTCAACGACCCGGCCGACCTCGCCGAGGAGGTGCTGCGCCTCGACGGGTACGACCGGATCCCCAGCGTGCTGCCGATCGCGCCGCCCGGCCGGGGCCTCACCGCGACCCAGCGCCGCCGGCGCACCGTCGGGCGGGCGCTCGCCGACGCCGGCTACGTCGAGACGCTGTGCTACCCGTTCGTGGGCACGCACACGCTCGACGCGCTGCGCATCCCGGCCGGCGATCCCCGCCGCGACACGGTGCTGCTGCGCAACCCGCTGTCCGACGAGGAGCCGGCGCTGCGCACCACGCTGCTGCCGCCGCTGCTCGCGACGCTTCGCCGCAACCTCGGCCGGGGACTGCGCGACCTGGCGCTGTTCGAGATCGGGCTGGTCTTCCTGCCCAACGGGCCGCTGGGGGTCGCGCCGGCCGCCGGAGCCGACGGGCCGCCGAGCGCCGAGGAGCTCGCCGCGGTCGACGAGCTGCTGCCGCGCCAGCCGTGGCACGTGGCCGCCGTCATCGCCGGCGACGCAGAGCCGGCGGGCTGGTGGGGCGGCGGGCGCCCGGCCGACTGGGCCGACGCGGTCGAGGCCGCCCGGAGCGTCGCCGCGGCCGCCGGCGTCGAGCTGACGGTCCGCGCCGCGGCGCAGGCGCCGTGGCACCCGGGCCGCTGCGCGGCGCTGCTCGTCGGCGACACCGTCGTCGGGCACGCCGGTGAGCTGCACCCGGCGGTCTGCGCCGACCTGGACCTGCCCCGCCGCACCGTGGCGATGGAGCTGGACCTGGACGCGCTGCCGATCCCGGGCGTGTCGATCGCGCCGCGGCTGTCGAGCTTCCCGACCGCCCTGATCGACGTGGCGCTCGTGGTCGACGCGGCCACCCCGGCCGGCGAGGTCGAGGCGGCGCTGGCCGAGGGCGCCGGGCCGCTGCTGGAGTCGGTGCGGCTGTTCGACGTGTACTCCGGGGCGCAGCTCGGCGAGGGGCGCAAGTCCCTGGCGTACAAGCTCACGTTCCGGGCGCCGGACCGCACACTCACCGGTGAGGAGGCGCTCGCCGCCCGCGACGCGGCGGTGGCGGCCGCGGCCTCCCGTCTCGGCGCGGTGCTGCGCGGCGCGTAACGCCACCGCTGCGCACAGGGGGCGCCAGGCGAGGAATCCGCCTGGCGTCCCCTGTGCGCGTTCGCGGAAGTGGCCGCGAAGCGGGCATGGCGGACCCCCGGCTGCGCCCGCGCGGAGCGCGTGCCAGGCTGGTGACAGTGCCCAGGACGCGATGGCGCGCAGCGGAGGCAAAAGTGGCCGCGGAGCGGGCATGGGGGGCTCCGGGGTGGGAACCCCCCGGCTGCGCCCGCGCGGAGCGCGCGCCAGGCTGGTGGCAGTGCCCAGGACGCGATGGCGCGCAGCGGAGGCAAAAGTGGCCGCGGAGCGGGCATGGGGGGCTCCGGGGTGGGAACCCCCCGGCAGCGCCCGCGCGAAGCGCGCGCCAGGCTAGGAACTGTGTGGCCGCCGTCACGTGCATCCGATATCGGACTCTCCGGCTCACGCATGGTCCGGTCCGGATTCGCCGGAGATGGTACCGTCACGGCGCTGAGCCGAACTTTCCGCGCAGCTCGCGGCGTTGCATGAGGCTCGGCCCGCGCGAAGCGCCGGTATCGACCACGATCTTCCTGAAGGGGCAGCGCGTGTCAGACGTCAGTGCATCGGCGGGATTCACCACGGACGTCGTGGTGATTGGTGGTTGCGGCCGGGTGGGGCTTCCGCTCGGCATCGCCCTGGCCTCCCGCGGCCTGCAGGTGACCCTGTACGACATCAACGAGGCCGCCGTCGCCGTGGTCAACAGCGGGCGGCTGCCGTTCGACGAGGAGGGCGCCGCGGCGCCGCTCGCGAGCGCCGTCGCCGAGGGCCGGCTCAAGGCCAGCACCGACCCGGCCACGGTCGCCACGGCCGAGCACCTGATCGTGATCGTGGGCACCCCGGTCGACGAGCACCTCAACCCGAACATCGCGGCCGTGCCGAAGGCGATCGAGCGCTGCGCCGAATACCTGCGTGACGGCCAGCTCATCGTGCTGCGCAGCACGGTTCACCCGGGGGTGACCGCGCTCACCGAGAAGCTCATCAAGAAGCTCGGGGTGAACGCGGACGTGGCGTTCTGCCCGGAGCGCATCGCCGAGGGCAAGGCGATGACCGAGCTGTTCGAGCTGCCGCAGATCGTCGCCGCCCGCACCCCGGAGGCCACCGAGCGGGCCGAGAAGCTCTTCCGCAACCTGGCCGGCCAGATCGTGATCCTGGAGCCGGAGGAGGCGGAGCTCGCCAAGCTGTTCACCAACACCTGGCGATACATCAAGTTCGCCGCGGCCAACCAGTTCTGGATGATGTCCAACGACTTCGGCCTGGACTTCGAGCGGATCCGGCACGCGATCCGGTTCCAGTATCCGCGCGCGTCCGACATGCCGGGCGCCGGCTTCGCCGCCGGGCCGTGCCTGCTCAAGGACACCATGCAGCTCGCGGCGTTCAACAACAACAACTTCGTCCTCGGCCACAGCGCCATGCTCATCAACGAGGGCCTGCCGCTCTACGTCGTGTCGAAGCTGCAGGAGCGCTTCGACCTGTCGGAGATGACGGTCGGCATCCTCGGCATGGCGTTCAAGGGCGGCAGCGACGACATCCGCGAGTCGCTGGCCTACAAGCTGCGCAAGGTCGTCATGCTGCGGGCGAAGGAGACGCTCTGCACCGACCCGTATGTCAAGGACGACCGTTTCGTGCCGCTCGACGAGGTCCTCACCCGCGCCGACCTGCTCATCATCGCCGCTCCCCACCCGCAGTACCGTGACCTGGAGACCGAGATCCCCGTTGCGGACATGTGGGGCGTGACGAACAAGGGCGTGCGTATATGAGTTTGGCACCACAGATCTCTGTGGTCATCCCGGTCTACAACGAGGGCGAAGCGATCGTCCGCTGCCTCGAGCGCATCCTCCGCGAGGTGATGATGCCGGCCGAGATCCTCGTGGTGCACGACATGCCCGAGGACACGACAGTGCCGCACACCCTGCAGGTGCAGGCTCGTGACCCGCGGGTCCGTCCGGTGCTCAACACCTACGGCCGCGGCCCGGCCAACGCGATCCGCTTCGGCATCGACGTGGCCCGGGCGCCGGTCGCGGTGGTCACCATGGCCGACGGCTCGGACGACCCGCGCCAGATCGAGGACCTGGCGCGGCTCGTGGACCGGGGTGTCGTCGTCGCCGCCGCGTCGCGGTACATGCCCGGCGGTCAGCAGGTGGGCGGACCCCGGTTCAAGCGGTTCCTGTCCCGCACCGCCGGCCGCACGCTGCACTGGTTCGCCCGGGTCGGCACCCGGGACGCGACGAACAGCTTCAAGGCGTATTCGACGCAGTTCGTGCGCGAGGTCGGCATCGAGTCGAAGACCGGCTTCGAGATCGGCATCGAGCTGACCGCGAAGGCCACCCGGCTGGGGCTGCCCGTGGCGGAGATCCCGACGATCTGGCTCGACCGGCAGCTCGGGGAGTCGCGCTTCGACGTGGGCCGTTTTATGCCGAGTTACCTCAAGTGGTACCGATTCGCGTTCGGCCGCAGACTGAGCATGGAACAGTTGGCGAAGCGTCCGGCCTCGTCCGCGGCCCGCCACGACGCGCAGGCCGCCCGCGAGAGCTCATCCGCAACTCGAAGTTAAGGAGTGTTTGTGGCAAAGGTCCTGGTCACCGGATCGGCCGGCTTCATCGGTGGATATGTCGTCGAGGAGCTGCTGTCCCGCGGCTACCAGGTCGTCGGCCTGGACAACTACTCGAAGTACGGTCCGGTCACCCGCAGCTACGACTCCCACCCGGACTACCGCTTCGTCGAGGGCGACGCCCGCGACGTGGACCTGGTCACCGAGCTGCTGGAGGGCTGCGAGCACTTCATCGCCGGTGCGGCGCTCATCGGCGGCATCTCGTACTTCCACGCGTACGCCTACGACCTGCTCGCCACCAACGAGCGGATCATGGCCTCCTCCTGCGACGCGGCGATCAAGGCGCACCAGGCCGGCACGCTGAAGAAGATGACGTACCTGTCCTCGTCCATGGTCTTCGAGTCGACGACGCACTGGCCGTCGAAGGAGGGCGACGAGCGCGTCGTCCCGCCGCCGCTGTCGTCCTACGGGTTCCAGAAGCTGGCCGTGGAGTACTTCGCGAAGGCCGCCTGGGACCAGTATCGGCTGCCGTACACGATCGTGCGCCCGTTCAACTGCGTCGGCGTCGGCGAGGGCCGGGCGCTCGGCGAGGTCGAGGTGCTCTCCGGCAACGTCAAGCTGGCCATGTCGCACGTCGTGCCCGACCTGGTGCAGAAGATCGTCAAGGGGCAGGACCCGCTGCACATCCTCGGCTCCGGCGAGCAGGTGCGCCACTACACGTATGGTGGCGACCTGGCCAAGGGCATCGTCGTCGCGATGGAGTCCGAGCGGGCACACAACGAGGACTTCAACATCTCCACCGCCGAGTCGACCACGGTCACCGAGCTCGCCGAGGTCATCTGGCGCAAGATCAAGGGCCCGGACGTGCCGCTGCGCGTGGTGTCCGACGATCCGTATGAGTACGACGTGCAGAAGCGCGTGCCCGACTGCGCCAAGGCGCGCGAGGTGCTCGGCTTCGAGGCGACCACGTCGCTGGACGAGATGCTCGACGAGGTCATCCCGTGGGTGACCGAGGCGGTCAAGGAAGGCCGTCTGTAGATCCGGCGCCGAGAAAAGGCCCCACCGCCCGGCGGGGCCTTTTCCGTGGGATGGCTCCGGGCCGCCGGTCGAAACGTTCAAATGGCGCTTACGGTTGTCTTGGGTCGAACGGCACTTGTCGTATTCGCGACACTTCTGACGGTCGTCGCGGCCGTGAGCCGGCGCCCGGCCGGGCCTCGCGACGGCGCGCCGCTCCGGGTGTCGCAGTGGCCCAGGATCGGGTGGAATGCCTTGTACAGCCCGGTTTGACGCGGGTGACCGTCCACATCGCGCAGTGGCCCGTGCTCGGCTGGGAAGCGGTCCTGCCCCGCGCCCGGCTGCGATGATCCGCGGTCGGCCGGGCTTCACGGGATGGTCTCGCGCCGTTCTCCGGCCGTTGCGACGAACGGTGGTTCGTTAGAGACTCGGCGTCGTGGTGAGCACCTCGTCGGCGCCCATCGGCCGAGCCGATCTCCTGAACCACGCCCGGGAGCGGCTCGCGGCGGGCGGCAGCGTCGTGCTCTGCGGTCCCGCGGGGATCGGCAAGTCCACCATCCTCGATGCCCTCGCCGCCGCGGAGAGCGAGGCGCTGGTGCTGCGCGCCGCCGCCGCGGAGGCCGAGGCCGACCTGCCGTATCTGGCGCTCGTCGATCTCTTCGACGGCACACCGGACGCCTTCGACCTGCTCCCGGCCCACCTGCGCGCGGCGCTGGACGGCGCCCTGCTGCGCAGCGCGCTGCCGGCCACGCCGCACGACCAGCTCGCGGTGCGCCTGGCTGTGCTCGAGCTGTTCCGGGGCCTCGCCGCCGAGCGGCAGGTGCTGCTGATCCTCGACGACGTGCAGTGGATCGACGAGCCCAGCGCCGGGGTGCTGCGGTTCGTCTCCCGCCGCCTCGGGGAGGTGCCGGTGCGGGTCCTCGCCGCCGAGCGGGTGCCCGACGGCGGCGCGCCCAGCCGGCTGGACCTGTGCCCGCCGCCGAGCACGACGCTGCCGGTGCCGCCGCTGCCCCAGAGCGACGTGGCCGACCTGCTGCGGGCCCGCTTCGGCGCCGAGGCCGGCCGGGCGCATGTGCAGCGCATCTACGAGGCCAGCGCGGGCAACCCGCTGTACGCGGTCGAGCTCGGGCGGGCCATCGGCAACAACTCGTTCCCGGTCACCGACCCGCTGCCCGTCCCGGAGCGCCTGCGCGAGCTGCTCGCCGCCCGCCTGGCCTCGCTGCCCGCCGCCGACCGGCCGGCGCTGCTGGTCGTCGCCGCGGCGGCCCGCCCCAGCCTGACCCTGCTGGCCGCGTGCGGGCTCGCCGAGGGGCTGGTCGAGGCCGCCATAGCCGCGGGTGTACTGCACGTCGAGCCCGACGGCGCGATCCGGTTCTCCCATCCGCTGCTGCGCGAGATGGTCTACGCCGACGCCACCGCCGCGGCCCGCCGCGAGACCCACGAGCGGCTCGCCGAGACGGTCACCGACCCCGTCGACCGGGCCCGGCACCTCGCCGCCGCCCGGCCCGAGCCCGACGAGGCCCTCGCCGAGTGCCTCGCCGCCGCCGCGTCCGCCGCCCGGCTGCGCGGCGCGCCGGCGATGGCCGCCGACCTGGCCGCGCTCGCGGCGGAGCGCACCCCGCGCGACACGCCGGGAGTGGCCGCGGTACGCCAGCTGAGCGCCGCCCAGTACGCGTACTCGGCCGGCTCGCCGGTGGACGCCCGCCGCCACGCCGCGGCCGCCCTGCGCGACGCCGCCGACCGGCGCACCCGGGTCGGGGCGCGGCTGCTGCTGGTGGAGATGTCCGGCGAGGACCACTCCAACTCCGGCCCGCTGCTCGACGCGGCGTTCGTCGAGGCGGTCGACACCCCGGACCTGCTCGCCCACGTCCGGCTGTACAAGGCGGTCAAGGCGTACTGGGACGGCGACAGCGAGGCGGCCCTCGCGGAGCTCAAGCGGGCCGAGGAGGCCGCCGAGCTGTGCGGTGACATGGAGCGGCTCGTCGAGGTGCTCAGCTGGCGGGGCAACATCCTGCTCGGCACCGAGGGCGACGAATACCTGGAGCGCGCCGGCAAGCTCGCCCGCGGCCTGTCGCTCACCCCGGCCACCGTCGCCGCCAGGCAGGTCGCCGCGATGAGCCGGCTGTTCAAGGGTGAGACCGCCGAGGCGGTACGGCGTATCGAGGCGCTGCGGATCGCGGTGGAGCGGGCCGGGACCGTGCGCGACCTCGCCGCGGTGCTGGTCTCCGTGGCCGGCGTCTACTGGCGCGCCGGCCGCTGCGCCGACGCGCTCGCCGCCGGCCGGGACTGTGTGCGCCTCTACGTCGACGTCGAAACCACCCCCGGCCCCGGATACCTGGTGGCCGCGCTCGTGGAGTACGCGGGCGGGACGGCCACGGCCGCCGCCGGGCACGCCGAGCGCGGCGTCGCCGCCTGCCTCGCCGCCGGTGACGAGGACTGGATCAAGCTGGCATACGCGACCAGCGGCCTGGTCCACGTCCTGCGCGGCGACCCGATCGCCGCCGCCGACGCGATGCGCGAGGCCTACAACCTCGATCAGCGCCTCGGCCGGCTCGACCCGGGCGTGCTGCCCTGGCACGCCGACTTCGTCGAGGCCCTCGTCGGGGCCGGCGCCCGCGCCGAGGCCGCCGAGGTCCTCGAGGAGGTCGAGCAGCGCGCCCGGCATCTCGACCGGCGGGTGGTGCTGCTCGGCCTGGCCCGGGCCCGCGCCGTGCTCACCGCCGCGACCGGCGAGGCCCGCGAGGGCGCGGAGGCGCTGCACCGGGCGATCGAGGAGTGGCCGGACCACCCGTACCCGCTGGAGATGGCCCGCGCCTACTACACGCTCGGCGGCCTGGAGCGGCGCGCCCACCGCCGGGGCGCAGCCCGCGCGGCCCTGTCCGAGGCGGTCCGCCGCTACACCATGGCCGACGCGCACCCGTGGCGCGAGGTCGCCGTGGCCGAGCTGTCCCGCCTCGACGGTGGCCGGGGCGCGGGGCTGTCGGAGACCGAGCGGCGCATCGTCGAGCTGGTGCGGGCCGGCGGCACCAACCGCGAGATCGCCCGGGCGCTGTTCCTGTCCATCAAGGCCGTCGAGGCGAATCTGACCCGGCTGTACCGCCGCCTGAACGTCCGCAACCGCTCGCAGCTGGCCCGGTTCCTGGACCCCGAGTAAGAGCAGGCGGGCCCCCGTGAGGTGCGGGCCTCATTCCTGCTGGATGACCTCTGCATGATTCATTCGAGCTAGCCTCCTAGGAAGGTTGGGAAAGTGAGGGGCGCCGCAACCTCCTTGAAACGGGGGGTTGCATAGCGATACAGTCGAGCGCATGGGAATACGTGTCGCCGTCGCGGGAGCGTCCGGGTACGCCGGCGGTGAGCTGTTGCGGCTCATCGCCGGGCACCCGAATCTCGAGCTTGCCGTGGCCACCGGGTTCGCGCAGGCCGGATCGACGATCGGGAGCGTGCACCCGCACGTGCGATCCTTCCGCGACGTCGTGCTCGCCAAGACCGAGCCGGCCGCGCTCGCCGAGGCCGACCTGGTGTTCCTGGCGCTACCGCACGGCGAGTCCGCGGCCATCGCGGCGCAGTTGCCGGAGTCGGTGCGCATCGTCGACCTCGGCGCCGACTTCCGGCTCGAGGACCCCGAGGACTGGCAGCGGTATTACCCGGGCTCGCACGCCGGCACCTGGACGTACGGGCTGCCGGAACTGCCTGGCCAGCGGGACCTGATCAAGGCGTCGACCCGGGTCGCCAACACCGGCTGCTACGCGGTCGCGACGATCCTGGCCCTGGCTCCGCTGATCGCGGCCGGTGTCGCCGACCCCGACGACGTGGTGGTGGTGGCCTCCTCCGGCACCTCGGGCGCGGGCCGGTCGGCGAAGCAGCACCTGCTCGCCTCCGAGGTGATGGGGTCGATGTCGCCGTACAGAGTCGGCGCGCACCAGCACGTGGCCGAGATCAAGCAGGCCAGCGGCGCGCGGACGCTGTCCATGACGCCGACGCTGGCGCCGATGCCGCGGGGCATCCTGGCGACGGTCACCGCGAAGCCGCTGGGGCACGCCGACCCGCGGGCGGTGCTGGGCGCGGCGTATCACGCCGAGCCGTTCGTGCAGGTGCTGCCGGAGGGTCAGTGGCCGCAGACGGGCGCGACGTTCGGCTCCAACGCGGTGCACCTGCAGGCGACGCTCGACGTCGACAGCGGGCGGATCATCGTCGTCACCGCCGTCGACAACCTGGTCAAGGGCGCGGCCGGCCAGGCCGTGCAGAACGCCAACATCATGCTGGGCCTGCCGGAGACCGCGGGCCTGAGCGTGGACGGGATCGCACCGTGACCGTCACCTCGCCGAAGGGCTTTCGGGCGTCAGGAGTCGCGGCCGGGATCAAGGCCACGGCCGGGGCGCTCGACGTTGCGCTCGTGATCAACGACGGGCCCGACTTCACCGCCGCGGCCGTGTTCACGAGCAACCGCATCAAGGCGGCGCCGGTGCTGTGGAGCCAGCAGGTGCTGCGGGCCGGCATCGCGCGCGCCGTCATCCTCAACTCCGGCGGCGCCAACGCGTGCACCGGGCCGGCCGGCTTCCAGGACACCCATGCCACCGCCGAGCACACCGCGGCCGTGCTGTCCGGGCGGGCGTCACGGTTCCCGGTCGGGGCCGGCGACGTCGTGGTCTGCTCGACCGGGCTGATCGGCGAACGCCTGCCGCTGACGAAGCTGCTGTCCGGCGTCGACGCGGCCGGCCGCGCGCTCGCCCGCGACGGCGGGCCAGAGGCGGCGAAGGCCATCATGACGACCGACACCGTGCCGAAGAGCGCCGTGCACAGCGGCCAGGGCTTCACCGTCGGCGGCATGGCCAAGGGCGCCGGGATGCTCGCGCCGGGCCTGGCGACCATGCTCGTGGTGCTCACCACCGACGCCGTCGCCGACGCGTCCACGCTGGACACCGTGCTGCGCGGGGCGACCTCGGTCACCTTCGACCGGATCGACTCCGACGGCTGCATGTCGACCAACGACACCGTTGTGATCATGGCCAGCGGCGCCTCGCGGATCGAGCCGACGGAGCAGGAACTGGCCGAGGCGGTCACCGCCGTCTGCGCCGACCTGGCCCGGCAGCTCATCGCCGACGCCGAGGGCGCCACGAAGGAGATCGCGATCGAGGTGACCGGCGCGGCCTCGACGCCCGACGCGGTCGAGGTGGGCCGCTCGATTGCCCGCAACAACCTGGTGAAGACCGCGTTCTTCGGCAACGACCCCAACTGGGGGCGCATCCTGGCGGCGATCGGCACGACCGCGGCGGCGTTCGAGCCGGACGAGGTCGACGTCGCCATCAACGGGGTGTGGATCTGCAAGGGCGGTGCCGCCGGCGAGGAGCGCTCGAAGGTGGACCTCAGCGGCCGGGTGGTGACCGTGACCGTGGACCTGCACGCCGGAGACGAGCGCGCGACGATCTGGACGAACGACCTCTCCATGGGGTACGTGCACGAGAACTCGGCGTACAGCTCGTGAACGGTCCGCAGCGGAAGCGGAGGCTCTCATGAACGGGCGTGACCTGGGCATCGCGCTCGGGAAGGCCAATACCCTCATCGAGGCGCTGCCGTGGCTGGAGCGGTTCTCCGGCTCGACGGTCGTCGTCAAGTACGGCGGCAACGCGATGGTCGACAACGAGCTCAAGCGCGCGTTCGCGGCCGACATGGTGTTCCTGCGCCACGTCGGGATCAAGCCCGTCGTCGTGCACGGCGGCGGGCCGCAGATCTCGGCGATGCTCAAGCGGCTCGGGATCACCAGCGAGTTCAAGGGCGGCCTGCGGGTCACCACCCCGGAGACGGCCGACGTGGTGCGGATGGTCCTCGTCGGGCAGGTCGGCCGCGAGCTCGTCGGGCTCATCAACGAGCACGGCCCGCACGCGGTCGGCATGTCGGGGGAGGACGCCGGGCTGTTCACCGCGGTGCGCCGGCCCGCCATCATCGACGGCACGCCGGTCGACATCGGCCAGGTCGGCGACGTCGAGCGGGTCAACGTCTCCGCGGTCGCGGACCTCATCGCGGCCGGGCGGATCCCGGTCGTGTCGACGGTCGCGCCCGACGCCGACGGCGTGCTGCACAACCTCAACGCCGACACCGCGGCCGGAGCCCTGGCCGTGGCGCTGCAGGCGCGCAAGCTCGTCGTGCTCACCGACGTCGAGGGGTTGTACCGCAATTACCCGGACCCGTCCACGCTGATCTCGCAGCTGACCGCCGACGAGCTCGCCGAGCTCCTGCCGGGGCTCGAGTCGGGGATGGTGCCGAAGATGGAGGCCTGCCTGCGGGCGGTCAAGGGCGGGGTGCCGGCCGCGCACGTCGTCGACGGGCGGGTGCCGCACTCGCTGTTGCTGGAAGTTTTCACGTCGGAAGGGTTCGGGACGATGGTGGTGGCGCAATGACGGGCTCTCTGACCTCTCGCTTCGAGGCGTCGGTGATGAACACCTACGGCCCGCCGTCGCTGGGGCTGGTCAGCGGCAGCGGCGCGGTCGTCGTCGACGAGTCCGGGCGTTCCTACGTGGACTTCCTCGGCGGCATCGCCGTCAACCTGCTCGGCCACGGCCACCCGGCGGTCGTCGCGGCCGTCACGGCGCAGATCTCCACCCTCGGCCACGTGTCCAACCTGTACGCCTCGCCGCCGGTGGTGGCCCTCGCCGAGCGGCTGCTCGCCCTCGCGGGCCGGCAGGGCGCGGTGTTCTTCGCCAACTCCGGCGCGGAGGCGAACGAGGCGGCGTTCAAGCTGTCCCGGCGCACCGGCCGCACGAAGATCGTCGCGGCGGAGGCCGCGTTCCACGGCCGGACCATGGGCGCGCTGGCGCTGACCGGGCAGCCGGCCAAGCAGCAGCCGTTCCTGCCGCTGCCGGGCGAGGTCGTGCACGTGCCGTACGGCGACGTCGAGGCCCTCGCCGCCGCCGTGGACGACGCGACCGCGATGGTGCTGCTGGAGCCGATCCAGGGCGAGTCGGGGGTGGTGGTACCGCCGGCCGGTTACCTGATCGCGGCCCGGGAGATCACCACGCGGCACGGTGCCCTGCTCGCCCTCGACGAGGTGCAGACCGGCATCGGGCGCACCGGGTACTGGTTCGCCCACCAGGCCGAGGGGGTGCGCCCCGACGTCGTCACGCTCGCCAAGGGCCTCGGCGGCGGCCTGCCGCTCGGCGCGATGATGGCGTTCGACGACGCGGCGACCCTGCTCGGCCCGGGCATGCACGCCTCGACGTTCGGTGGCAACCCGGTCTGCTGCGCCGCGGCCCTCGCCGTGCTGGACACCATCGAGTCGGAGCACCTGCTCGACGCCACCAAGCGGCTGGGCGAGCGGATCCGCCGCGGCGTCGAGGCGCTCGGCCACCCGCTCGTGACCGGCGTGCGCGGGGCCGGCCTGCTGCTCGGCGTCACGCTGCGCGGCCCGGCCGCCGGCGCGCTCGCCGCGGTGCTGCGCGACAAGGGCTTCCTGGCCCAGGCGGCGCAGCCGGACGTGCTGCGCATCGCACCGCCGCTGATCCTCACCGAGGAGCAGGCCGACGCGTTCGTCGCCGCGCTCGGCCCGGCGCTCACGGCGGTGCAGCCGGCATGACCCTTCGACACTTCCTGCGCGACGACGACCTGACGGCCGCGGAGCAGCTGCGGGTGCTCGAGCTCGCGGCGGCGATGAAGGCCGACCGGACCGGGTCGCGGCCCCTTGAGGGCCGGTCCGTCGCGGTCATCTTCGAGAAGTCGTCGCTGCGCACCCGCGTCTCGTTCGAGGTCGGCATCACCCAGCTCGGCGGGGTGCCGATCATCATCGACGCGCTCACCACGCACTTCGGCCGGGGCGAGAGCGTCGGCGACGCGGCGAAGGTGCTCTCGCGCTACGTCGACGCGATCGTGATCCGCTCCACCTCCGACGAGCGGGTGGCGCAGCTCGCCGCCGGCGCGACGGTGCCGGTCGTCAACGCCCTCACCGACGGGTTCCACCCGTGCCAGCTGCTCGCCGACCTGCAGACCGTGCGGGAGCGGCTCGGTGGGACGCAGGGGCGGATCATCACGTACCTCGGCGACACCGCCAACAACATGGCGCACTCCTACGCCCTCGCGGGCACGCTCGCCGGGATGCAGGTGCGGCTGTGCGGGCCGGCCGGGTTCGAGCCCGATCCGGCGGTGCTCGCCGCGGCGCGGGAGCGGGGCGTGGTCGAGGTGATCGGCGAGCCGGCCGAGGCGGTCAAGGGCGCCGACGTGCTCGTCACCGACACGTGGACGTCGATGGGGCAGGAGAACGACGGGCTGGATCGGCGGACGCCCTTCGTGCCGTACCAGATCAACGGCTCTTTGCTCCTGAGTGCCAACCCGGGTGCGATCGTGCTGCACTGCCTGCCCGCCCACCGCGGCGACGAGATCACCGACGAGGTCATGGACGGGCCGCAGTCCGCGATCTGGGACGAGGCGGAGAACCGCCTGCACGCCCAGAAGGCGCTGCTGACGTTCCTGCTGGAAGGCCGCGAGCGACGATGAGCGGTCCGCGGCGCGGCGGCGCCTGCCCCGGGGTGCGGGGCCTCATCGATCCCCGGGCGGAGTGCACGGCATGAGTGCGCCGACGACGAAGGCGGCGCGGCTGGACCGGATCTCGGCGCTGATCCGTGCCGCGGCGGTGCACTCGCAGACCGAACTCGCGGAACTGCTGGCCGGCGACGGCATCCAGGTCACGCAGGCGACGCTGTCGCGGGACCTCGAGGAGCTGCGGGCGGTGAAGGTGCGCGGGGCGTACCTCATCCCGGAGGACGGCGAGCGGGCGCTGCGCCCCGCGGAGCAGGCGCCGACGCGGCTCATCCGGCTGCTGCGCGAGCTGCTCACGGGCGTGGACTACTCGGGCAACCTGGTCGTGCTGCGCACCCCGCCGGGGGCGGCGCAGTTCCTGGCCAGCGCGATCGACCGGACCGGGCTGCCCGACATCGTCGGCACGATCGCCGGTGACGACACGATCATGGTCGTCGCCCGGGAGGTGCCGGACCCGTCCCGGCCGCCGTCGGCCGGGGAACTGCTGGCGTCCAAGCTGACCGCCTGGAGCCAGCCCGGCGACGACAGCGCCTGAACACCGCACATCCTGCGGTCCCCTCCTGTCCGTCCGCCGCGGCCCAGTGCCGCGGCGATCTTGCATTACGTGTTGTGGAAGGATCGTTGCGTGGCTTCTGAGACTCCGACCCGCTTGTGGGGCGGCCGCTTCGCCGGCGGCCCTGCCGAGGCGCTCGCCCGGCTGTCCGTGAGCGTGCAGTTCGACTGGCGGCTCGCCCCGTACGACATCGCCGGCTCCCGTGCCCACGCCCGGGTCCTGGCCCGCGCCGGGCTGCTGGACACCGAGGAGCTTGGCCGGATGCTCGCCGCCCTCGACGACCTCGAGTCCGCCTGCGCCGCCGGCGACTTCCGCCCAACCGTCGACGACGAGGACGTGCACACCGCGCTGGAGCGCGGCCTGCTCGAGCGGCTCGGCACGCTCGGCGGGAAGCTGCGCGCCGGCCGGTCCCGCAACGACCAGGTCGCCACCGACCTGCGGCTCTACCTGCGCGACCACGCCCGTGGCGTCGCATCGCGCATCGTCGAGCTCGCCGACGCCCTCATGGAGCAGGCCGCCCGGCACGTCGACACGCCGGCGCCCGGCTTCACCCACCTGCAGCCGGCCCAGCCGATCGCGTTCGGTCACCAGCTGCTCGCGCACGTCCAGGCGCTGCTGCGCGACCTGGACCGGCTGCGCGACTGGGACGCCCGCACCTCGGTGAGCCCGCTCGGCGCCGGGGCGCTCGCCGGCTCGTCGCTGCCGCTGGACCCGACCCAGGTCGCCAAGGAGCTCGGGTTCGCCGCCGCCGCGCCCAACTCGATCGATGCCGTCGCCGACCGGGACTTCGTCGCCGAGTTCCTGTTCGTGGCCGCGCTCACCGGCGTGCACCTGTCCCGCCTCGGCGAGGAGGTGGTGCTGTGGACGACGCCCGCCTTCGGCTGGGTGCAGCTCGACGACGCCTTCGCCACCGGCTCGTCGATCATGCCGCAGAAGAAGAACCCGGACATCGCCGAGCTCGCCCGCGGCAAGTCCGGCCGGCTCGTCGGGCACCTCACCGGGGTGCTCACGATGCTCAAGGGCCTGGCCCTCGCCTACGACCGGGACCTGCAGGAGGACAAGGAGCCGGTCTTCGACGCCGTCGACACGCTCGAACTCGTCCTGCCCGCGCTGGCCGGGATGATCTCCACGATGACCGTGCGGGTCGACCGGCTCGCCGCGCAGGCCCCGGTCGGGTACACGCTCGCGACCGAGGTCGCCGAGTGGCTGGTCCGGCAGGGCGTCGCGTTCCGGGAGGCGCACGAGATCACGGGCAAGCTCGTGGTCATCTGCGCCGCTCGCGACATCGGCCTGGACGAGGTGACCGACGAGGAACTCGCCGCCGTGAGCCCGCACCTGACCCCGGTGGTCCGCGAGGTGTTCTCCGTCCCGGGCGCGCTCGCGGCGCGTACGACCCCCGGCTCCACCGGCCCCGGCCCGGTCGCCGACCAGCTCGCCACGGCCGCCGACAAGCTCGACCGCTGGCGCGACTGGTCGGCGGAGCAGGTGATCCCGCGCGACTGAGCCCGCGTTGGCGTCGCGGGGATGCCAGGTCCGGGCGGCGCTGGCCGCGCCTGCGATCCGCGTCGACCGGCCATCATGTTCGCCTGATCACGGAGTAAAAGTGCACAGGGAGCAGCACGTTCAACGCCGTTGCGTTTAGCGTCGTGGGCGGGCGGCAAGTCCTTGTTCGAAGATCGTGATGCTGGCGTGGATGGTATAGGTCTGGGTGG
>NZ_JBFAZX010000046.1:0-31279 GCF_040689395.1 Dactylosporangium sp. NPDC051484
GGGGGGGGGGTTCGCCGCCGCCCGCCCCGCGGGGGGGGGGGGGGGGGGGGGGGGGGGGGGGGCCCGGGGGGGGGGGGGGGGGGCCGCCCGCCCCCCCCCCCACGACGGCCCTACCGGTGCAAGTCGCTGGACGTCGCGTGAACACCGACAGTGGCTTCCGGGTTCAGGCGCCGCGTCGTGGTATCACCTTCGGCTCTTGCAGGTCGGCCGGCAGCGCCGTCGACAAGCACGATCCGGTGGCCGTGCACCGGTAGTAGCCGAGGTGGTCCGGGGTTCCTTCGAAGATGACAGTGTCATCAGTGTCCCAGAAAAGCGGCCGGGAGCCGGAGGGTAGATCGATGGTGACCGGTCGCCAATTTCCGGCATGCAGGTCTGCTGTACGGATCAGCACATTGCGTGGCTCAGCGGTCGCCGCGGTGGCCGTGTAGAGGACCGCCCAGGTACCGCCGGTGGAGATCTGGCCGGAACCGTACGGCGTCGCCAGCCATGGTGCGCAGAACCCGGTGTGGCCGGTCGGCACCGTATCAGTCAAGGCGACCACGTCAACGCAGGCGGAGGCGATGTCCGTGGCGATGGCATGGTCCGGTGGCCGTACGGCGCGGCCGAGACGGCCCCCGTCGACGATCGAGACCTGGCCGCGGTCGTCGCGCGGACCCTGAGCAATCGTGTTCAGAGTCGGCGCGGTTGGAGCACGGTGATCTCGCTGATCTGCGGCTCCGTTGAGGTGCCGGTCGCTGGTGCGGGGTAGCTGGCCAGGGTCCTCAACTCGTCCTGGGGCAGGTATTGGCGTCCGGGGTCGCCGATCAGTACGCAGGCACCGCGCACTGTGGCGCGCTGGAGAAACGGCCACATCCGGTGCGCGAGGGCTTCCTGGTAGAAGGCGTCACCGGCGAGTACGACCTCGGCGTCGCCGCCGTCCCCGTCGAGCAGATCACCGTGGCAGGTTGTCACAGCCACGTGGTTGACCCTGGCGTTGAGTGTGATCGCGGCCAAGGCGTACGGGTCGATGTCGTTGGCGGTCACTGCCGTGGCGCCGGCAAGTGCGGCGGCGATGGCTGCCAGTCCCGATCCGGAGGCCAGGTCCAGTATCCGCTTGCCGGCGACTGTCGTTGGGTGGTCCAGCAGGTAGCGTGCCAGCGCCTGTCCGCCTGGCCATGCGGTTGCCCAGAACGGGGGCGTCAGCGCCGTCTTGGCGTCTGCTTCCATTCTTGCCCACCACACGATGGGGTCTTCGGCCAACAGCAGGCGCAGTTCGGGCACGAGTGCCGTGGGGGCCAGTCGCAGCCGGTCAGGGCCGATGACCTGCGGTGCGAGCAATTCGGTCTCAAGATAGGTAAGGGCGTCTGCGCCGCGACTGTTCACGGCGCAAGCTTGACATCCTCCCCTCCCAAAGGGAGGGGATTGCCTGGGTCGCCCCAGGGGTTCCTGCTTCACCGCCGACCGCCCCGTCCGGGAGGACTCCCGCTGAGGTCTTGCACCAGTGGAGAGGGTGAGGAGGCCGTCCAGTCCGGCCTCGATCCCGACAACAGTGTTCACCGCTGGGATGTCGGGGATCACGTCGTCGCAGAGCAGGGACACGGACCAGCGTCCGGCCGCGTCCTGCGACACGGTTACGGTGGACGGACTGGGCACCCGCACAGAGGCTGTGCGGGTGCCCAGTCTTCGCTGTGGGGTTCCTACTGAGGGCCGGTCAGACGCCGCGGACGTTCTCCGCCTGCGGACCCTTCTGTCCCTGGGTCACCTCGTATTCAACCTTCTGACCTTCCGTGAGCTCACGGTATCCACCGCTGGCGATGGCCGAGTAGTGAACGAAGACGTCCGCTCCTCCGTCATCCTGCTGGATGAAGCCGAAGCCCTTTTCGGAATTGAACCACTTGACGGTACCGCGAGCCACACGTTCCTCCTGATGGTGGTGGGAACCCGTCCGTCGCCAATCGCCGGCGACAGACTCCCACCCAGACTGACCCCATACCCCCGCGGAGGATAAATAACCGTCGGCTCCCACTCGGACAGCTGGCCTGTCTGTTGCGGGACCTACCGGTGCGCGTCCTGGCCCGGATGCGTTCGGACCGGGTGCTGCGCCGACCAGATGTGCAGGATCTGGCCGGTGACGAGGCCCGCCCGTTCTTGGTAGAAGATTCCGTCGGCAATCTCGCCCGTCCGTCCGAGGGCGTGCACGGCGGCGAGGCGCGCATACGACGAGGCGTCGACCATCGCCGTCTTCATGACACCGAGGGAGACGGCAACCATGGCGACCAGTCCCCCTCTGGGTCGGTGGTTTGCCCCACCTCGATCAGATAACCGTCGGGATCGCGTATGTAGCAACGCATCTCGTACTGGTGCTGCTTCGGCGGCGTCAGGAATTGAGCACCCCGGGCGCTCCATTCGGCGTACACGGCCTGAATGTCTGCGACCCGAATATTGAGGAAGCTGCTGACCCGGTCGGGATCGCGTGGCGTCTCCAGGGTGACCGCCGGCTTGTCGTCGGTCGGGCCTCCACCAACATTGATGATGATCCAGCTGTTGGCTAGCGCGACATAGGTCGGCCCTCCGGAGAAGACCACCCTGCCGCCGAGTACTTCGGTGTAGAAGCGCCGAGAGCGCTCGACATCGTCCGAGACGATGAAATGGGCCAACACAATTCGCCCTACGGGCGGTGTGAGCTCGGCCATCTAGCACCTCCACTGGTGGGGACTCATACCCGCTTACGACGGGGTGCCGTCCGCGACCCGGATGATCATCTTGCCGGGCACCCGGCGGTCGGGCGCGAACGCGGACGGCACCTCTGCGAGCGGCTGTACGGCCCTGATGATCGGCTTCAGCCGTCCGGATCGCACCCGCTCGGCGAGGTCCGCCAGCCGGGACCGGTCCGGCTCGACGACAAAGAAGATCGCCCGGCCGTCAGCGGGCCGCACCTTCGGCGGGCCGACGATCGTGACCAGCGTTCCGCCGGCGCGCACCAGCGGGGCCGAGCGTTCGAGGACCTCGCCCCCGATTACATCGAACACCACGTCGACCTCGCCGACCTCCTCCAGCCGGTCGGCCTGCAGGTCCACGAACGCGTCCGCACCCAGCCCAAGTGCAGCCTCCCGGTCCGCGGCACGACCGGTGCCGATCACGTGAGCGCCCAGTTCGTGGGCCAGTTGCACCGCGATTGAGCCGACGCCGCCCACGGCGCCGTGGATCAGGAGGGTCTGGCCGGTCTCTAGCTCTGCATGGTCGAACAGGCCCTGCCAGGCGGTCAGCCCGGAGATGGGCACGGCGGCGGCCACGGTGTAGTCGATGTCCGCCGGGAGGGGGGCGAGGTTGCGGGCTTCCACTGCGGTGTACTCAGCCAGCGATCCGTCGCGGGTCCAGTCAGCCATTCCGAACACCCGCTGGCCCACGGTCAAGCCGGTGGTGCCGTAACCCAACTCGGTGACAACACCCGACAGCTCGTGTCCGGGTACGCTCGGGGTTCGGTCACGGCCGGCACGGTCGGTCCACGTGCCCGGCCAGTCCAGTTCCCCCGGGGTGAACCCAGCCGCGTGGACGCGCACGATCACGTCGTTTTCGGCCGCGTGGGGGTGTGGGATGTCGGACAGTGTGAGCCCAGCGCCGCCGGCGGCACGGTCTCCTACGGTGATGGCTTGCACATAGGTTCCCTTCTGGGACGGGTTCACGTTCTGACGCGACCCAGGCACGTACCTGTCAGACCGCGAACCGACGCCTCCCGATGCCCTGTCCGCCCATCCTCTTCCCCTGGCCCGTGAGCCAAAACCACCGCGACGACAACTCCGGCGATCAAGCGCCGTGACCACCGGACCGTGTCTGCTACGCGCCACCCGGCCGACCGCCGCGGCAGGCGGCCGGTGTGGTCGCGGGCGGCCAGCAGCAGTGCGGCGATCACCTGCGGCGTGGGCCGCACGGCGAGGTGCACGCTGCGACGCCGGTGCCGGAACCGGCCGCGAGCAACAACGTCGCCGCGGTGCTGCGGGTCGCGCTCGACGACCAGCCGGACCGCAGGCTCCAGGTCGGGATGGTGTGGCGGGTGGCTGCCGAGCAGCAGCCACCACGGGCCGGGCCGGTCCGCGGCCTCGGCCAGGAGCACCTCGGCGCCAAGATCCAGGCCGACCGTCGGGGGTAGGACCGGACGAGCCCGCATCTCAGCTCAGGTGCAGCCACCCTCGCGTGCCGGACCGGCCTCGCCGTTTCCGCGCCGCGGGAACACCGTTGGCCCCGGGTCGGCGTGCTGGGGCGGTCTGTTGCCCGGTCAGGGCGGGCGCCCACCCCGGCCGTATCTCCGGCGTGGAACGTGGAACATGTTCCTGTCGGCTTGGGGCAACCGCATCAGTGTGTTCGACAACTCCCACGCACTGCACTACTCACCAACCTCGCCAGCATGAACAGAGAGCGAAGACGCACAGACTGGGATGGAGGAGGGCTGAGATGACCGGACGTTCTGGGAGGGTCGCCCTGGTCGCCGGGGGTAGCCGCGGCATCGGTGCGGCTACCTCGCGGCTGCTGGCGTCGCTGGGCATGCGAGTGGTGGTGAACTATCGGTCCAGCGACGCGGACGCGGACGCGGTGGTCGAGGAGATCCTCGCCGCCGGCCGCGAGGCCATAGCGTTGCGGGCCGATGTGCGCGACCCCCGCGAGGTAGACGGGTTGGTCAAGGCGGTGTCCGCGCGGTGGGGCGCGGTCGAGGTGCTGGTCAACAGTGTCAGAATCCCGTTTGCCATCAAGTCCTTCCAGGACATAACCTGGGAGGAATTCGGCGGCAAGGTTTACGACGAGATGCTGGCCGCCTTCACGCTCACCAAGGCCGTGGCACCGGCAATGATCGACCAGCGTTACGGCCGGATCGTTCACCTCGCGACCGGCCTGGCTCGGCAGCCGCGGGAGGAGATGATCGCGCTCGGCACGTCCAAGGCAGCGCTGGTGCAGTTCGCCCGCTACGTGGCCAAGGAGCTGGGCCCCTTCGGCATCACCGTCAATGCAGTCTCCCCGGGCATGGTAGAAACCGAAGTCGCCGGGAAGGTTTCCCCGCAGGTCAGGGCGCGGCTGGTCGCGGCGACCCCGCTGGGGCGGATCGCCCGGCCGGAAGACGTGGCCAGGGTCGTCGCCTTCTACGCAAGCGACCAGAGCGGCTTCATGACCGGTACGTACGCGCCGGTAAACGGCGGCCTCGCGATGGACTGACGACGCCGGACCGATCGACAGCAACGCGCGTCCCAACGGCGAAACCGGGGGGGGTGGCACCCGCCATACAAACACTCGACCTCGTCTATGCCGGGCGGGGGATCCACGAGGAACTGGTCGCCTACGTCGCCGACCAAGAGGACTACTTCGCCGACGAGGGTGTGCACGTCGCGCTGCGCGACGGCTGCGGCTGGGATATCGAGCGGCTGCGCCGGGGCGCGACGATCGGGCTGGGCCGTGCGCTGTTCTCCCGGCTGACCGACCAAATCCCGCGGACGGCGCTGAGTGTGAACACCCACCGGCCCCTGTTCTGGTTCCTCGCCCGCGGCGACCTGACCTCCCTGCAGGACTTGCAGGGCCGCCGACTCGCGGTGCACCACCCGCGCACGCCACCCGGCTGCTTCGCACGCATCGTGCTGCGCCGCAACGGCCTCGACCCCGACCGCGATGTCAAATGCATTGCCCGCGAGCCCGGTGACTACGGACTGGACCTCCGCGGGCTGCGCAAAGGCTCGATCGACGCCGCATCCGTCGGCATCGGCGACGCCATCGCAGTGCCTCCGCAGGACTGGGCCCGCTGGTGTGGCTTAGTCCTGCGCCAAGGCCTGAATCGCGGCAGCCGGAATGTCATCGGCGAAGCGGCAGATGGTGGGTGCAGGTTTGGACTGCACGCGGCGGGTAGCAGGCGGAAGCCGGGGCGGGCCGAGCGGGATGTGAAGGGCCGCCCCGGCGGACGGGATAGTTGTAGGCAGTTCGGCAACAAGCGCCGGCGGGCGAAACATGGGGGCTTCCCTGCCCGCCGGCGCCCGCCCGTCCGGGGACGCCGCCCGGATGCGCACGGTGACTGATTGCGCACTGCGCGGAAAAGGTGGCCGTTTGCCACACCCGCGCCTTCAGCTTCGGCAAGATGTGGTCTGGGCCGGCGCGACGGCCAGGTGGCTCCACCGGAGTCGCCGCCTTCCGCAGCACGGCAGCCGTCGCGCCGGCCGTGAACAGTACGACGCCCCAGTCCGAAGACCGGGGCGAAGACGGATGCTCGGGGCGTCTCACCCGAACGGCTTGCCCGCGCGAGTTGCCCGCAGCGAGATCGCCCGAATCTCCTCACATCCGTCGATGAGCTGGGACAACATGCGGGCCTTCTGCTTGTTCACGTACGCCGCGAGATGCGCCCCAGTCTCGTCACAGAGCCCCGTCGTTGTCTCGTTCTGTCCGGTTTAGCTCCGGCCCGCCGGGCAGCCCGCAACGACCAGTCGCGGCGCGCCCGGGTCCGCGCCGAAGATGTAGGTTGGATGCGTGCCGCCCATCGGCGGCCGGAGCCGGTGCCGCAATGATTGTCCATTGTGGATGATTGGCCGGTGTCGCGATCCGCCGAAGGGGACACACGCCATGACCATCGAGTATCCGACCTGTCTGCTGTACCTGCTCACTGTCGGCCGGGACAAGGAACTCGTGCTGCGGGTACACGGCACCGAGCTCTCCATCGAGCAGCTCGCCGCGTGGATGACGGAGGAGACCGTGCACCCGCTGACCGTGTCGCGGTTCGGCGACGAACAGACCTCGACGCTGCTGCTGAACTTCCGGCACGTGGTCGGCGCACGGCTCGCCCCGTACAGCGAGACGCGCACCGGATCGTTCTGACCGGCTCGGCCGCGTGCTACGGTGAACAGCGTTGGCCCGTCTCGATCGACGCCCCGGGTCTGCGGCGGCGAACCGTCGCCACCATGGTGCTCGCACCGAATGACCAGCGCCGGGTAAGCATTCTGCGCTCGCCGGCCGGCGCCGCACCCACCATTGAGAGGTGGGTCTCATGCCAGCAATGCACGGCAACCGCTGCGTCCATGCCCATCCCCGGCCGGACGGTCGTCGGCGATGACGATCTCCTACGGATTCCTGAGCACGTACCCGCCGACCCAATGCGGCCTGGCGACGTTCACGGCGTCACTGCTGCATGCACTCACCTCGCCTGCCTGTGGGGACCGCGCGGGCGTGGTGCGCGTGGTGGAGGCGGCCACCTACGCGGATCGCCCGGAGGTTGTGGGGCACCTGGTGTCGCATTCCCCCGGCGGTGAGGTGCCGGCCGCCGCCGCGCTCGACCGCCACGACGTCGTGATCGTCCAGCACGAATACGGGATCTTCGGCGGCACCGACGGCGAGGACCTGCTGCCTGTGCTGCGCCGGCTGCGCGCCCCCGCGATCGCGGTGCTGCACACCGTGCTGAGCCGGCCCACCACGCACCGGAAAGACGTGCTCGAACAGGTCGTCGCGCTCGCCGGCGCCGCCGTCACCATGACCGAGACGGCCCGGGCACGGCTGGTCGCGGAGTACGACGTGGACCCGGACAAGGTCACCGTCATCCCGCACGGCACGCCCGAGGTACCACCGCTGCGGCTGCTCAACCCGTCTGGTGAGCCCGTGATCCTGACGTGGGGGCTGCTCGGCCCCGGCAAAGGGATCGAGTGGGCGATCGCCGGGCTGCGGCTGGTCCGCCACCTGCTGCCACGCCCACGGTACGTGATCGCCGGCCAGACGCACCCCAAGGTGCTCGCCGAGCAGGGCGAGGCGTACCGGCTCATGCTCTACTCCCGGATCCGGGCCCTCGGCGTCGCCGGCCTGGTCACGTTCGAACGTGCCTACCTCGAGCAGGACCGCCTCTACCGGCTGATCAGGCGTGCGGATATCGTGCTGCTGCCGTACGACTCACCGGACCAGGCCACCTCGGGCGTGCTCGTCGAGGCATTGGCGGCGCACAAGCCCGTCATCGCCACCGCCTTTCCGCACGCCGTGGAGGTGCTCGGCGGCGGCGCCGGTCTGCTCGTGCCGCACCAGGACGCTCCGGCGATCGGCGCCGCCCTCAAACGGGTGCTCACCGAACCCGACCTCGTCAGCAGCATGTACGACGAGGCCAGTCGCATCTCCCAGGGCAGCCGCTGGACCGTCGTCGCCGAGCGCTACCGCACCCTCGCGGCGACACTGCTGAGCCGGACGCCGGTACCGCGTTGACCGCGCGGTACCCGCAGCCCTCCTACGACCACCTGCTGCGCAGCCGCTGGGCCACTCCGGGGACAGTGCGCTCGGTGGGCATGATCTGGCCTTCACCGTCGGTCGCATCGCGCTGCGAGGTTAGCGCCCGTGCACACGGGTAGGTCGCGCCCCGTTGAGGGGGGGTATGCCGTTGTCGTCATCCGGCGGTTCAGCTGTTACGGGCGGGTGGGGCCGCGGGACGACCGCGCGCCGGCGTGTGCTGGACGCGACGTCCTGGTTGACCACGCCGCTGCTGCCCGATGACTTTCTCGGGCTGGTCAATCCGCTGTGGTCGCTGCGGGGACTGCGCGGCCGGGTCGAGCAGGTGCGGCCGGAGACCGCCTCCGCGGCGAGCCTGGTGATCCGTCCGGGGATCGGCTGGACGGGTCACCGCGCCGGTCAGTACGTGCGGGTAGGTGTCGACATCGACGGTGTCCGGCACTGGCGCCCCTTCTCGCTGTCCTCGTCACCGCACCGCCCCGACGGGCGCCTCACGATCACCGTCAAGGCCACGCCGGACGGGCTGGTTTCGCCATACCTGGTGCGCCGCGTGACGCCCGGGACGATCGTGCGCCTCACCCCGGCCGAGGGTGACTTCGTGCTACCCGAACCGACACCCCAACGGCTGTTGTTCCTGACCGCGGGCAGCGGCGTCACGCCGGTGGCGGCGATGCTGCACAGCCTGGCCGCCCAGGATCGCATGCCGGACGTGGTGCTGGTGCTGTCCGCACCGACCTCCGAGGAGGTCATCTTCGGCCCGGGCCTGCGGACACTCGCCGCAGGATGGAAGAGCCTGCGGTTGTACGAGCGGCACACCCGCACCAGCGGCCGGATCACGATGACGCAGGTCCGTGACCTCTGCCCAGACTGGCGTGAACGCCACACGTGGGCGTGCGGCCCAGCCGGGATGCTCGACGACGCTCAGCGGCACTGGCGGCGGGCCGGCGTCGGCGACCGCCTGCGGGTCGAGCGCTTCCAGACCGCCCAGGTGTCCGGCGGTACCGGCGGCCGCGTCAGGTTCGCCGCGAGTGGACGCACGGCGCACGCGGACGGCAACACACCACTGCTGGCGGTCGGCGAGCACGCCGGTGTGCTCATGCCCAGCGGATGTCGCATGGGCATCTGCCACAGCTGCGTAGTACGGCTGCGCTCCGGCCGGGTCCGCGACCTGCGCACCGGCCGCGAGCACGGCGACGAGGGTGAACTCATCCAGACCTGCGTCACCGCGGCGGCCGGTCCCGTCGAGATCGATGTATAGGAGACCCACCTGTGCCTGTGCCCGGACATCTCACCGAGGTCGACATCAAGGAGATCGGCCGCGAACTCGACCGAATCCGTGACGAGGTGGCCGCCAGCCTGGGCGGCGACGACGCCCGCTACATCCGCCGGGTCATCGCCGTCCAGCGGGGCCTGGAGGCGGGTGGCCGCACCCTGCTGGCGGTCTCGATCCTGCCGCCGGCGTGGCTGGCCGGCACCGCGGCACTGGCCGTCGCCAAGATCCTGGAGAACATGGAGATCGGCCACAACGTCCTGCACGGTCAGTGGGACTGGATGCGCGACCCCGACATCCACTCCACCACCTGGGAATGGGACCACGCCGCGCCGGCCGACATGTGGAAACACTCGCACAACGTCGTGCACCACACCTACACCAACGTGCTGGGCAAGGACCGCGACATCGGCTACAGCGCGATGCGCGTCAGCCCAGAACAGCCCTGGCGCCCGATCTACCTCGCCCAACCGCTCTACAACGCGGCGCTGGCCGTTGCCTTCGAGTGGGGCATCGCCATCTACGACGTCGAGCTGGAACGTGCCTGGCGGGGCGAGAAACGCTGGGGTGAGGCACTGACCCAGCTGCGCGGGGTGCTGCGCAAGGCCCGCCGCCAGGTCATCAAGGACTACGTGGCGTTCCCGCTGCTGGCCGGCCCGTCGTTCGTGCCGGCCCTGCTCGGCAACCTCCTCGCCAACGTGGCCCGCAACGTGTGGTCACACACGATCATCTTCTGCGGCCACTTCCCCGAAGGCTCCGAGGTGTTCACCGAAGACCAACTCGACGACGAGACCCGCGGCGAATGGTACGTGCGGCAACTGCTGGGCTCGTCCAACATCGACGGCGGCCCGCTGTTCCACCTCATGTCCGGCAACCTCAGCCACCAGATCGAGCACCACCTCTTCCCCGACCTGCCCAGCAACCGCTACGCCGAGATCGCCCCGAAAGTCCGCGACCTCTGCGAACGATTCGGGCTGCGGTACAACACCGGCTCCCTCACCCACCAGACCGCCAGCGTCTGGAAAACCATCTTCCGCCTCGCCCTGCCCAACCGGGAGTCAGCCAGTGCGTAGGACGCATTGACCCGCAGCGACTCCCCAAGAACTCAAAAGATCTCCAGGAGGCGTTTCTGTTCGACGCCGAACGGCAGGCCGCGGCAACCGTCTATGTCAGGAAATCGCCGCCGGCCGGGGTGCCGTGGGCAGGATCGCGGTGACGACCAGCCCGCCGCCATTGCGCGGCTCGGCGTGCACGGTCCCGCGGTGCGCACCCGTGACCGCCCGCACGATGGACAGCCCGAGCTCCGCGCCCGGCGGTCGTGCTCGGCAACGCGGCCGCCCGGCGGCTCGGGGTCGTTTCGGTGGGTGACGGCGTCCAGGTGTACCTCGACCGCCGCTGGTTCACCGTGATCGGCATCCTGAAGCCGGTGCCGCTGGCCCCGGAACTCGACGCGGCAGCGCTCGTCGGCTGGGCAGCCATGATGGCCGCCTGCATGTGACGTCGACGTGCTCGGCAATGCTGTGAAGCCCGGGTGGTCGACCTGGTCCGCGAGCGCTTGCGTTCCGCCAGCGGACGTGGCCGGGCCCACGACCCATGCCCGCCGGACGCGAAGATCCGGATCATCGGGCCGTGACGGGTCCGATCTGCCCCCCGCGCGAGGCGATGGCAGCCTGGATGCGCCGCACGGTGCGCAGGGCCTTCTTCGCCGCGACGCGGACCTCGCCGTCGAAGACCGTCGCGCCGCGGTCCTCGGCCTGCAGACGCTCCAGGGTCGGCACGACCCGCTCGTCGCCGGTCGAGCCGAGGGCGACCGCGGCCCAGTAGCGGCGGTTCGGATCCTGGTCCGCGGCCGCCTCGACCAGCCGCGGGATGATGTCCGGGGTGAAGAGGGCCAGGCCGCTGGCTATGTGGCCGATCCGCGGGAAACGTCGGTGCTCGAACTCGTCCCACAGCGCCTCCAGGGCCTCGGCGCCGCCGATCTTCGCGAGCGCGTCGGCCGCGCGCTGGCGCACCCACTCAGCGCTGTCGCCGAGCAGGGGGCGCAGCGCCGGGACGGCAGATGCGTCGCCGAGCACGCCGAGGGCCTTGATCGCCTCGTCCACGGCGATCCACTGTGGATGGTCAAGGAGTTCGATCAGCTGTGGCACGGCCTCGCGGACGTCCATCGCGGCACAGCCCATCGCCGCCCAAGCCTGGCAGTTGTACCGTGTGTCGGCCAGCGCCTCGAGCAGTGGCTCGCGCAGGCCGGGGTCCGCGAATACGGCCGCCTGATTCATGGCTCGGGTGTAGAGCGACCGATGGTAGTCGGGGTAGTCACGAACCATCGCCTGCAACGCCGCGATCGCCGACGGATCGCCGTGGTCGCAGGCCCGGTCGAGCAGCCGGTAGAGGTGCTCTTCCCGGGTGTCGAGGTCGCCCTTGCGCAGGCCGGCGAGGTCGGGATTCACAGCAGTCCCTGAATCCGGCCGGCGAATCGCCGTGCCATCCGTTCGGGGAATGCCTTCGTCGGGGCGGTCACAATCGGTATTGTACGGCGCGGTTTCCGGACACCGAATTCTGGCGGCCCGACGCGAAGCGGCGTCTATGCCGGTCTCCGGTTATCGCGGTGGACGCCGGCGGCCGGACACGACAACCGATGACGGCCTGACCAAACGCACCCGCCACCGGGTGGCGCTGGGACAGAGGGGGCAGCCACCCCTTCTACGCGTCGGCCTGGTCGAGCGTCGTTGTTCGAGACGCGTGCCGCCGTTTGGCACGTAGCCAGGTGACCCAGATGGCGGCCGTGCCACCTATCCATCCCGCGAGTGCGTTGCTGAGGAAATAGGCCCACCAAGGCTGCGAGTGGAGGGGCCGGATCTCATGAGCGATGAACAAGACCACCAATGCGACCGGCAAAAATACGGCTACGGTGGTGATCACATGCCGAACCCGAGACGGCGACGCGGGGCTGATCGCCGCGACACACGCCGCGAAGACCGCGGGGTTCGGCGCGGATGTCCTCGGCCAGACAACATGGAGGATCAACCCCGCAGTGCTCATGAACACGACGGCCATCGTGACCCGGACCAGGTCAGACTTCCACGGGTAGTCCTCAGCGGTCGGCACGCCAACACGATAATTGCCGCTTACGAGATGCGCCGTCCACCAAACAGCCGGGATGGTGGTCCTGTGGGCCGCCCCCGATCCGGACGGCCCATGACCTCTCAGTCCGGGAGAATTCCGTATCGGCGGGCAGTCGTCGGGTCCCGTCGTTCCGCCTCCGCCAGCTCTGGTTCGAGCGTCGCACGCAGGGCGACGGAGGCGCTGGCGCCGAAGGCGTCGAACTTGGGCGGGGCTGTCTGCCGACCGCCGGCAGCCCAGTCCCGCCACGCCGCTTCCAGGTCCCGATCCGCCGCGGTACGGTCCTCGCCCGCCGCCCTGCGCTGGGCCGCTGCGATGAACGCAAGCGCGGCCCGTTGCGCGGAGACCGCCTCGGGCCCCAGATGATCGGCACCGTGGACCAGGTGATATTCGTGGCCGATGTCAAGGTCCCAGAGCGCCCGATGGAGTTGCTCGGTGCCGTCGTGCATCGCGAACACGTCAGTGTCGCCGCAACGCAGAAGGATCGGCAACCCACTGGCTCGGATGGCGTCGGCGTTGCCTCGCAGCCGGTGCAGGACGCTGTTGGCGGCGAACCCATGACCCTCGTCGGCCATCTCGCTGCTCAACCGGGCCAGCACATCGAGGGTGTTGCGAGGTCGTAACTGCTCAGGCGTCAGCGCGGGCAGGAGAGCGGGAGCGACTGCCGCTACCGCGAGCCACCGGGACGGCTCCGCGAAGGCGATCTTCAGCGCGCCATAGCCGCCCATCGAAGCACCCATCAACGACACGCGGGTCGGATCTGCGCCGTACTCCTGCTCCAGCAAGCGGGGGAAGGACGTGGCGATCAAACTCTCCCAGCCGTTGCCGGTCCGGTCGATGTAGAAGCCGCCGATCGTGGGAGTCGAGGCGCTGGCGATCACGGATCGGGGCAGCGATCCATCAGCCCATGCACCGTCGACGATCGGCTGCAACGTGGCCAGGAAGTCGCTGGAGGAGTTCGCGCCGTGCAGAACCAGGATCAGCGGCAGTGTCTCACCGCTCGTCCAGCCGTCCGGCGTGAGCACGGTGTAGGGCACTTCTCCTTCCACCAGCGGGTCCCGGAAAACGTCGCGGGTGAGATGACTACTCATGGTCGCCACCCTCACACAGGCGCACCACCGGGGGCCAACCCATTAACCCCGGCGCCACTCGCTCCCCCAGCCCGGGACCGGTTCGGTCGGCTACCTGGTGCCTGTGGTGTTCGGTGCCGGGCTGCCCGCGTAGCTGAAGCGACCGGCGCGGCGCTGCACGTGGTGGGTGTGGCCACGTCGGTGCGGCGTCGGCGGATGCGCCGGTCGGCGGGTGAAGAAGGCGCGCTTGGCGAGTTCGATCAATGCCAGGTAGGCGATGGCCATGCCGGCGAGGGCGGCGAAGAAGCCGATCGGCAGGGGTTGGAATCCGAGCAGGTGTGACAGCGGTGAGAGGGGCAGCAGCGCGCCGACGAGGATGACGCCGGCTACCGCCAGTGTCAGCGGCAGGCTGGGCTTGCTGCGCAGGAACGGGATCCGGCGGGTGCGGATGGCGAAGATGACCAGGGTTTGGGTCGCGAGGGATTCGACGAACCAGCCGGTGCGGAACAGCGCCGGGCCGGCGTGGAACACGTGCAGCATCAGCCAGAAGGTGGCGAAGTCGAACAGCGAGCTGATCGGGCCGAAGACGAGCATGAACCGGCGGATGAAGGCGATGTCCCAGTGCGCGGGCGCAGCGACCTGTTCGGCGTCGACGGAGTCGGTGGGGATGGCGAGTTGGCTGGCGTCGTACAGCAGGTTGTTGAGCAGGATCTGGCTCGGCAGCATCGGCAGGAACTTCAGGACGGCAGAGGCCGCGGCGGCACTGAACATGTTGCCGAAGTTGCTGGATGTGCCCATGAGAACGTATTTGATGGTGTTGGCGAAGATCCGGCGGCCTTCGGCGACGCCATCGGCGAGTACGCCCAGGTCCTTCTCGAGCAGCACCACGTCAGCGGAGTCCTTGGCCACGTCGGCCGCGGTGTCGACGGAGATGCCAACGTCGGCGGTGTGCAGGGCGAGCGCGTCGTTGACGCCGTCGCCGAGGAAACCCACGACGTGCGACTGGCGCAGCAGCCGGACCAGGCGGGCCTTCTGCTCCGGTGACACCCGCGCGAAGATGGTCGCCGCGTTGGCGGCGGCGGCGAGCTCGGCGTCGTCGAGCGCGTCGATGTCGACGCCGGACAGCGTCTTCGTGTCGGTGAGCCCGAGGTCCTCGCAGACCTTGGCGGCGACGACGGCGTTGTCCCCGGTGGCGATCTTGACGGTGACGCCGAGCCGTGCCAGCCGGCGCAGCGATTCGGCGGCGTCCGCTTTCGGCGGGTCGAGGAAGGCGAGGAATCCGTCGAGGTGCAGGTCGCGTTCATCGGCGGCGGTGAGGGAGGTCGCGGTCGTGGTCCGGCTGGCTACGGCGACGACGCGGATACCCTGGGCGAAGAAGCGGTCCAGGGTGGTGTGCGCGTCGGCCGGGATGTCGGCGCAGCGGGCGAGCACCGACTCGGGGGCGCCCTTGACGACGATGCGCGACGCACCCCGTGGATCGCGCACCAGCGCTGAGGTCATCCGCCGGTCGTGGTCGAACGGGACAGATGCGATCCGCCGGTACGCGGTGGTGTCCGCCCCGGCGTGCGCCGCCTGCCACAGGGCCGCGTCGAGCGGGTTGGCGCCGGCCTGACCCTCGGCGTCAGTGGCCAGTAACCCGTGCAGGAGGACCTCGGTGCTGTCGGCGCCGGCGGTGTCGGCAGCGGCGCGGAAGCTGATGGTGCCGTCGGTGAGGGTGCCGGTCTTGTCGGTGACCAGGACGTCCATGTCGCCGAGGTCCTCGATGCACACCAGCCGCTTGACCAGCACCTTGTATCGGGCCAGTTGCCGGGATCCGGCGGCCAGGCTGGTGCTGACCACGGCGGGCAGCAGCTGCGGCGTGATCCCGACGGCGATGGCGAGGGAGAACATCGCCGAGTCGAGCAGGGGTCGGCGTAGCAGCAGGTTGGTGACGAAGATCCCGATCGTGAGCACGACCGCGACCTGGAGCAGTAGCACGGAGAACCGGCGCAGCCCAGCCTGGAACGACGTCTCGGGTGACCGCTCGCTCAGCCCGGCGGCGATCCGCCCGAACTCGGTGTGCGTGCCGGTCGCGACCACGACGCCGACACCGCTGCCGCTGTGCACGACCGTGCCCATCAGTGCGCAGCATGTCAGGTCCGCCAGCGCCGTGCCGGCCGGCACCGGCGTGGTGTGCTTGTCGACTGGCAGCGACTCTCCGGTCAGCACCGCCTCGTCGCAGGCCAGGCCGTTCGTCTGCAGCAGCCGCAGGTCGGCGGGCACCACGGCGCCCAGGGTCAGCCGGACCACATCGCCGGGGACCAGGGTACGGACGTCGACGTCGGCAGCGCGTCTGTCGCGGATGACCGTGACGGTGTGGCGGATCTCGGCGTGCAGGGCCTGCGCCGCGCGTTCCGCACGATATTCGTTGACGAATCCCAGGCCGACGCTGGCGGCGAGGATGATGCCGATGATCACCGCGTCGGTGCGGTCGCCGAGAAGGAACGAGATCGTCGCCGTGGCGGCGAGCATGATGAGCAGCGCGCTGCGCAGCTGCCGGGCGAGGATCCGCCAGCTCTGCACCCGATGCGAATGCACGGCGTTGGGCCCGGCCGTCGCCGCACGGGACGCGGCGTCAGCACCGCTGATGCCGTCGGGACCGCTGGTCAGGGCGTGCAGGACCTGGTCGCTGGTCATGGCCGCAGCACGCGCGACCGGCACGTGGGTGTCCCGGTGTGGTTCGGTGTTCGAGCCGACTGCGGCCGAGTTGACAGTCACGGTGCCGCTCCTTCGTCTGTCGCCGGCTCGTGGCCGACACAGCGAACGTACGGCCGGCGCGGGAATGGTGGCTCGGGTCCGCGGTCCTGACGTCGCAGGGACCTTCGCCTCGGACATGCGCGTCCAGCGGCACGGGCTGACGAAAACTGTGACGGTCGACATATTTCACTACTGATTCAGTAGGAATATCGTTCGGGCATGACGGCGCGCCCACCCCGTACGCTCGCCACCGTGACCGGCGCGGGCGGATCCCCCGGCCCATACGAGCTGGCGCTGGATCCCACGAAGTCCACGGTGGACACCGCACGGAAGGTGGCGGAGCTGGCCGAGGCGGCCCGCATCGACGCGCTCTTCGTGCCCGACCTGCTGACGTTCGGCGCGCAGGGCACCATCGGCGCGCAGGAGCCCCTCGTCTACGTCTCGGCGCTGAGCCAGGTGACGTCCCGGATCGGGCTCATCGCCACGGTTTCGACCACGTTCCACCACCCGTACAACCTGGCCCGGCTCTTCGGCACGCTCGACCACGTCAGCAACGGCCGGGCGGCGTGGAACCTGGTCACCTCGGCGATCGGCGAGGAGAACTTCGGCCCGGAGGGCCTGCCGAGCCCGGAGGAGCGTTACGCGCGGGCCGCCGAGACGCTCGACGTGGTCAACGCGCTCTGGGACAGCTGGCGTCCGGGCGCGCTGCGGATCGGCCCGGACGGCCGGGCGATCCTCGACCGGGACCGCATCCGGCCGATCGACCACGTCGGTAAGTACTTCAGTGTCGCCGGTCCGCTGAACATCCCGCCGCTACCGCAGGGCCGGCCGGTGCTCGTTCAGGCCGGGCAGTCGGCGGCCGGCGTCGAGTTGGGCGCCCGCTACGCCGAGGTCGTGTTCACCGCCCTGTCGACGATGGAGATCGCGCGGGAACACACCGATCGGATCCGCGCGAGGGCGGCGCAGCTCGGCCGGCCGTCCGGCCTGCCCCTCATCTTCAGCTCGTTCCACGCCACGTTCGGCGCGACCGAGGCCGAGGCCCGGCGGCTGGTCCGCGAACGGCATGAGGCGATCGACTTCGAGGCCGGCCGGGCGCTGGTCGCCGACATGCTCGGCGGCGGCGTCGACCTCTCGGAGGCCGGGCTGGACGCGCCGCTGCCGGAGAGCCTCCTGCCGGACGTGGCGGCCGTGCACCGCCGCCGCGGCCGGGTCGAGATCTTCAGCGGCTATGCGCGCCGCGGGTATACGCTGCGCGAGCTCATCATCGCCGCGCAGGACACCGGGCACTGGAGCGTCGCCGGAACGCCGGAGCAGCTCGCCGACGCAGTCGAGGAGCGGTTCCGGGCCGGTGTGCTGGACGTGCTCTCGGTCGGCGGCCTGGACGACCCGCGCCAGCACGACTTCGTCGTCAACGGGCTGCTGCACGACCTGCGCAAGCGCGGGATCGTCAAGGACGACTACCTCGGCGCGACCCTGCGCGACAACCTCGGCCTCGCCAGTCCCGCCGGGCAGGAGGGGACGGCGCGGCCGACGCCCTCCCCGTAGCCGAGTTCGGTGGCGACGGGACCAGCGGGCTCGCGACGGGCGTCACCTGCCCCGGGGCCGGTCCCGCTCCAGCAGCGCCAGCTGCCACGCGAGCGTGAGCCCGGACAGCACCCAGAACGCCGGTTCCGAGCGCAGCAGCAGCGCCACCAGGGCACCGGCGAACAGCACGGCCACGACCGCCATCACGCCCGCCCGTCCAGCCGGTCCTTGGTGATCGACCACAGCCGGGCCGCCGCGCCGGCGTCGAAGTCCGGGCCGTCCACGGCGATCCGCCGGCCCTCCACGATCGCGCTGAGCGCCTCACCGGGCGGGTCGTCGATCGCGGCGAGGATCGGAGGGAGCGCGGCTGACGGTGGCTTGGCGGTGGCCCGTATCGCCTCGACATGGGCCCGCGTCGCCGGGTCATACGTGCCGGAGAACCCGGTGGCGGTGGCGCCGGGGTGGATCAGGACGTAGCGGATGCCCAGGTACCGCTGGACGGACGCGACGCCGAGCAGGTCGTTGAGCTTGCCGCCCTGGCCCAGCGCCGCGCCGCCGTGGTAGTCGCGGCGCAGCTCGAGATCGTGCCAGCGCACGAGGTGCAGTCCACCTCCCGGGCCTGCGACGTTCACCACGACCGGCCGGGGCGCTCGCGCCATCGCCGGGGCGAGGCCGTGCCCGAGCAGGTAGCGGCTCAGGTACAACAGGGCGAAGTTCTCTTCGATTCCTTCGGCCGTCTCTGTGCGTTCGCTGCGGTAGTGCCGCGCGCAGAGCACGAGCGCGTCCACCACGGGGTTGCCTGCGGCGACCGCGTCGACGGCCTTCAGCGTCTCGGCGACCAGGCTCAGGTCCGCGGTGACGAACTCGACCCGCCCGCCGAACAGCTCGTGGCCCTTGGCCGGGTCACGGCCGATTACCACGACGCGGTCGCCGCGGCCCAGGCGCTCCTCCACGAGCGCCCGGCCGATACCGTCGGTGCCGCCGGCCACGACGACGGTCTTCATCTGCCCCACCACCGCCTCAGCTGTTGAGCAGGAAGCGCGTCAGGACCCGGGTGCCGAACTCGAGGCCCTCGACGGGGACCCGCTCGTCGGGGCCGTGGAAGAGTGCCGTGAAGTCCAGGTCCGGGGGCAGTCGCAGCGGCGCGAACCCGAAGTTTCGGATGCCGAGCCGCTGGAAGGACTTCGCGTCGGTGCCCGCGGAGAGCATGTACGGCAGGACGTGCGCACCCGGGTCCTCGGCCGAGATCGCCGATGCCATGGCATCCACCAGGTGGCCGTCGAAGGTCGTCTCGACCGGCGGAAGTAGGTCCCATTCCCGCTCGACGTCCGGTCCGAGCAGCTCGGCCAGCGTCCGTTCGAAGTCCTCCTCGTGGCCGGGCAGCATGCGCCCGTCCACGGTGGCCTCGGCCAGCGACGGCACCACGTTGGACTTGTAGCCCGCGTTGAACACCGTCACGTTGGCGGTGTTGCGCAGCGTGGCGCCGATCAGCCGCGCCATCGAGCCGAGCCGGGCGACCGCCGCCTCGGGGTCATCCTCGTCGAAGGGCACGCCGGACAGCTCGCTGACGCCCTGCAGGAACTCCCGCACCGGGCCGGTCAGGACGATCGGGAACCGATGGGCGTCGAGCCGGGCAACCGCGGCGGCCAGCTTGGCCACGGCGTTGTCGGTGTGCACCATCGAGCCGTGGCCGGCGGTCCCGCGGGCCTTGAGCCGCAGCCACATGAGGCCCTTCTGCGCGGTCTCGACGAGGTACGCGCGGACGCCGTCGCGGACGGTCAGCGAGAACCCGCCGACCTCGCTGACCGCCTCGGTGACGCCTTCGAAAAGGTCCGGGCGATGGTCCACGAGCCAGCGGGCTCCCTGGAAGCCTCCGGCCTCCTCGTCGGCGAGGAACGCGAAGACGATGTCCCGGGGCGGGACCGTGCCGTCCTGCTTGAACTGCCGGGCGACGGCGAGGCTCATCGCGACCATGTGCTTCATGTCGATGGCGCCGCGGCCCCACACGTATCCGTCGCGCACCTCGCCGGAGAAGGGGTGCACCGTCCATTCGGACGCATCGGCCGGCACGACGTCGAGGTGGCCGTGGACCAACAGTGCGCCGCGGCCCGGGTCGGCGCCCGGCAGTCGCACGACGACGTTGCCGCGGCGCTTTCCACCCGACTCGACGTAGAGGGGTTCGTAGCCGGCGTCGGTGAGCTTCTCCGCGACGTACTCGGCGGCTTCGCGCTCACCGGCCAGTGTCGCCGGGTCTCCGGTGTTCGTCGTGTCGATCCGGATCAGGTCACTCACGAGGCTGGTTACCTCGTCCACCGCGGAGGTCGTACGTCCGGCCAAAGTCACCGATACATCCTATCGGATAAGTAGGATTTGGTCCATCGACGCCCGCCGCGCGAACCACCGGGCCGTCGCCACCGGCGTCGGACGGTGCCGCCGGCACGCAAGGTGTCTATGGATACAGAAGTAAATTCGTGGATTTTATTTCCTATTATCTAGATGGGAAACATGGGTTAACAGGAGCTTCGTAGCGTCGCGCCATGCCCCGAACCACACCGCGCGGGCCGGCCGCCGCCACGGCGCTTGCCGCGCTGCTGAGCCTGGCCGCCTGCACCACGGAAACCTCTGACGCCCAATCCGCCGCCGACGGGCGGACCATCACGATCGGCACCACCGACCAGGTGTCCAGCCTCGACCCCGCCGGCGCCTGGGACGCGGGCTCCGGCACCATCGAGACCGAGGTGTACGCGACGCTGCTCAGCGCCCACAACGGGTCGACTGACGCCAAGCCTGACCTCGCCGCCTCGATCACGCTCAGCGCGCCGACGAAGTACACCGTGCGGCTCAAGCCCGGCCTGAAGTTCGCCAACGGCCACGACCTCACCTCCTCCGACGTCAAGTTCAGCTTCGACCGGCAGCTGAAGATCGCCGACAAGAACGGCCCGTCGTCGCTGCTGTACAACCTCGAGTCGGTGGCTGCGCCCGCGCCGGACACGGTCGAGTTCACCCTCAAGTCGCCCAACGACACGCTCTTCCCGCAGATCCTCACCACCGCCGCCGGACTCGTGGCCGACGAGGAGGTCTTCCCCGCCGACAAGATCCTGGACGACGAGGCGATCATCGCGGCCAAGCCGTGGGCGGGTCCATACGTCGTCGACAGCTACACCAAGAACTCCGTCGTGTCGTTCAGCGTCAACCCGGCCTACAGCGGCGGCCTCGGCGCGCCCAAGAACACGGGCGTGGTGCTCAAGTACTACACCGCCGCGACCAACCTCAAGCTCGACATCCAGCGCGGCGACATCGACGTCGTCTACCGCACGCTGACCATCCCCGACCTGCAGGACCTCGGCACCAAGCCCGAGGTCGTGGTGCACACCGGCGCGGGCAACGGCATCCGCTTCATCGTGTTCGACCTCAAGACGCAGCCGTTCGGCTCGGCGACCGCGCAGGCCGACCCGGCCAAGGCCCTCGCCGTGCGCCAGGCGGCGGCGTCGCTGATCGACCGCACACAGCTCGCCGAGCAGGTCTACAAGAGCACGTTCCAGCCGCTGTACTCCTACGTGCCGCAGGGCATCACCGGCGCCACCGAGTCCCTCAAGCCGCTGTACGGCGACCAGCACGGCGGCCCGGACAAGGCCGCGGCGGCGCGGCTGCTGAGCACCGCCGGGGTGGCCACGCCGGTGGCGCTGAACCTGCAGTACAACACCGACCACTACGGCTCCTCGTCGGAGGACGAGTATGCGCTGATCAAGACCCAGCTGGAGGCGAGCGGGCTGTTCAAGGTCACGCTGCAGTCGACCGAGTGGTCGCAGTACGGCAAGCAGCGGGTCGCCGATCAGTACCCCGCCTATCAGCTCGGTTGGTACGCGGACTACCTCGACGCTGACAACTACCTGGGCTCGTTCTTCGCGGACGGCAACTGGGTCAACAACGGCTACGACGACGCGGCCGTCAAGGCGCTCATCAAGCAGGAGCAGACGGAGACGGACCCGGGCCGGCGCACCGCGGCGCTGCAGCAGATCCAGGACGCCGTCGCGAAGGCCGTGCCGATCGTCCCGCTGTTGCAGGGATCCACCGCGATCGTGACCCGCGCGAAGATCGACGGCGTGCCGCAGCGGCTCGACAGTGCGTACCAGTTCCGCTGGGCCGAGCTTGCGAAACGCTGACCTGCGGCGGCCGGTGCCGGGACTGGCCCGCTACCTGACCATACGGTTTCTGCTCATCTTCCCGACCGTCTTCGCCCTGGTGACCGCAGTGTTCTTCCTCATGCGGCTCACCGGGGACCCGGTCACCAACGCCCTCGGCGACCGGCTGACGCCTGACCAGCTGCGGCAACGACTGCACCAGGCCGGCTACGACCGGCCGCTGCTGGTGCAGTACCTCGAGTTCCTCAAGGGCGTGGCGACCGGCGACCTGGGCCGCACGGCGACGGACAACCGTTCGATCGCCGACCTGCTCGGCAGCTACGGCACGGCGACACTGGAACTGGCGGTGTACGCGCTCGTGATCGCGCTGATCGTCGGGCTGCCGCTCGGCCGGCTCGCGGCCTACTACCGCGACCGCGCGCCGGACGTCGTCCTGCGGCTCTTCGCGATCCTCGCGTACGCGACCCCGGTCTTCTTCGTCGGGCTGTTGCTGAAGCTGGTCTTCTCCGTGTGGCTGGACTGGTTCCCGGTCGCCGGGCGGGCCAGCACCGGCGTGCAACTGCAACTCGCCCACCGCTCCAGCGTGACCGGCATATTCCTGCTGGACGCGCTGCGCAGCGGCGACGGCGCCGCGGTGCTCGACGTGCTGCGCCACGCGGTGCTGCCCAGCGTGGCGCTCGGCCTGCTCGTGGCCGGGATCTTCCTGCGCCTGGTGCGCACCAACCTCATCGGGACACTGTCGGCCGGGTACGTCACGGCGGCGCGTTCCCGCGGGGTCCCGGAGCGCCGGCTGCGCGACCGGCACGCCACCCGCCCGGCACTCGTGCCGGTCATCACGATGCTCGGCCTGCAGGTCGCCGGGCTGCTGGGCGGGGCGGTGCTGACCGAGACGACGTTCGAGTGGAAGGGTCTGGGCTTCGAGCTGGCGCACTACCTGACCGCCCGGGACTTCGTCGCCGTGCAGGCGCTCGTCGCCGTGTTCGCCGTCGTGGTCGCGGTGACGAACTTCCTCGTCGACGCCGTCGCGGCGCTCGTCGACCCCAGGGTGCGGTACTGACATGGCCATCCGGATCCTGCGTGACAGCGCCGGGGCGCAGCGCGCGATGGTGCTCGCCGGCGCGGCGCTCGTCGGGGTGTTCGTGCTGACCGCGCTGCTGGCACCGGTCCTGGCCCCGCACGGCTACGCCCAGCTGCAGGACGGGGGCGTGCTCTACGGCTCCCAGCAGCGGCCCGGCGGCGGCCACCCGCTCGGGACCACGGTCACGGGCTACGACGTGCTCTCCCGCACGCTGTGGGGCGCCCGGACCGCGCTGCTGGTCATCCTGCTGGCGGTGACGCTGTCGCTGGCCGGTGGCGTGCTGCTCGGGCTGGTCGCGGGCTACGTCGGCGGCCGGCTCGACCGGGTCCTGGTCGGGGTGGCCGACGCCATGTACGCGTTCCCGTCGCTGCTGCTGGCCATCCTGGTCGCGATCGTGGTCAGCCATGGCCGCTCGAGCCTGACCGGCGGGCTGGCCGCGGCCGCGGTGTCGGTCACCGTCGTCTTCGTGCCCCAATACCTGCGGGTCGTGCGGGCCGAGGTGGTCCGGGTCAAGGCTGAGGCGTTCGTCGACGCCGCCCGGGTCATCGGGGCCGGCCACGGCCGCATCATGTTCCGCCATGTGCTGCGCAACTCGGTGCGCAGCCTGCCGGTCGTGGTCACCGTCAACGCGTCGGAGGCGATCCTCACCCTGGCCGGGCTCGGCTTCCTCGGCTTCGGCATCGAACCCAACTCGGCCGCGGAGTGGGGCTACGACCTGAACAAGGCGGTGCCGGACGTGACCGCCGGGATCTGGTGGACGGCCGTGCCGCCGGGAATCGCGATCGTGCTGACGGTCCTGGGGATCACCCTGATCGGCGAGAGTCTCAGCGATCTCACCGACCCGCGGCTGCGGCGGCGGGCGGCATGAGCGGAGGTCACGGTGTGAGCGATGAGCTGGTGCGGATCGAGGACCTGCGCGTCCGGTTCGCGGTCGACGGCGGTCACGTGAGTGCGGTCGACGGGCTGGACCTCGCCATCGCCCCCGCCGAGATCGTCGCTCTGGTCGGTGAGAGCGGCAGCGGCAAGACCGCCACCGCCAATGCCGTGCTCGGCCTGCTGCCGCGCTCGGCGACGGTCACCGGCCGGGTGCTGCTGCGGCCGGCGGACGGCTCGGCGCCGCAGGACGTGGTGGGCCTGAACCTGCGGCGGCTGCGCAGGCTGCGCGGCACCGCGGCGGCGATGGTGTTCCAGGAGCCCTCAACGGCACTGAACCCCGTGTATCCGGTCGGCTGGCAGATCGCCGAGGGGCTGCGCGCCCACGGGGTCGGCGGGCGGGCGACCCGGCGTGCCCGGGCGGTGGAAATGCTCGACGCGGTCGGGATCCCGGACCCGCGGCGGCGTGCCGACCATTACCCGTACCAGTTCTCCGGCGGCCAGCAGCAGCGGGTGCTGATCGCGGCGGCGCTGGCCCTCGGCACCCGGCTGATCATCGCCGACGAGCCGACCAGCGCGCTCGACGTGACCGTGCAGGCGGAGATCCTCGACCTGCTCCGGCGGTGCCGCGCCGACTTCGGCACCGGCATCCTGCTCATCACCCATGACATGGGCGTCGTCGCCGACGTCGCCGACCGGGTGGCGGTCATGCACCGCGGGCGGATCGTCGAGCAGTCCCCGACGGGCGCGCTCTTCGCCGCCCCGGCCCACGAGTACACCCGGGAGCTGCTGGCCGCGATACCGGTGCCCGGCGCGGCGACGGCCCGGACCGCGCCGGCGGCCGACGCCGAGCCGGTCGTGGTGGCCGACCAGCTGGTCGTGGAGTACCCCCGGCGGCTCGGGCGCGGCGGCGCCCGGGCGGTCAACGGGGTGAGCTTCCGGATCGGGGCGGGCGAGGTGCTGGGGCTGGTCGGGGAGAGCGGCTCCGGCAAGACCACCATCGGCCGGGCGATCGCCGGGCTGACCGCGGTCACCGGCGGCACCCTCGACGTCCGCACGCCCGCCGGGCGGCTCGGATACGTCTTCCAGGACCCCGCGACCAGCTTCAACCCGCTGCTCACCATCGGCGAGAGCGTCGCCGAGCCGCTGCGGGTGCACCGCCGGGACCTCGACCGCGGCGCCGTCCGTGCCCGGGTCGGCGAGCTGCTCGAACAGGTCGAGCTGCCGGCCGGAAGCGCCGGGCGCTACCCCCACGAACTCAGCGGCGGACAGCGGCAACGGGCCGGCCTGGCCCGCGCGCTCGCGCTGGAACCGCGGCTGCTCATCGCCGACGAACCGACCTCGGCCCTGGACGTGTCCGTTCAGGCCAGAATCCTGGAGCTGCTCATGCGCCTACATCGCGAACTCGGGTTCGCCGCCTTGTTCATCAGCCACGACCTGGCCGTGGTCGAGACCGTCGCCGACCGGGTCATGGTGCTGCAACAGGGCCTGGCCGTCGAGACCGGTGAGACCCGCCAGGTCCTGCACGCACCCGTGCACCCGTACACCCGCCGGCTGATCGCCGCCGCGCCGCTGCCCGACCCGGACCGCCAGGCCGCCCGGCGCGCCGAGGCCGTCCGATGACCGGCCACTCCGCTCAGCTGCGTACCGCACATGAAGGCGCCGCGATCGTCGAGCGGGTCCTCACCGCGATGCCGGTCATCGACGGGCACAACGACCTGCCGACTGCCCTGCGGGCTCGGGCCGGATACCGCGTCGACGGCCTCGACCGGCACCGTCCGGAGCTGCACACCGACATCCCCCGGCTGCGCGCGGGCCGGGTCGGCGGGCAGTTCTGGTCCGTCTACGTGCCCTCGAACCTGCCCGAGCCGGAGGCCGTGGTGGCCACCCTCGAGCAGATCGACGCCGTGTATCGCCTCGCCGCCGCCTACCCGGACACGTTCGCGGTCGCCTGCACGGCGGCGGAGGTCGAGCGGGTCATCCGCGGCGGGCGGATCGCGTCGCTGATCGGCGTCGAGGGCGGCCACAGCCTCGCGGGCTCGCTCGGCGTGCTGCGCTCCTACGCCCGGCTCGGCGTGCGGTACGTGACGCTGACCCACAACGACAACACCGCCTGGGCCGACTCGGCGACCGACGAGCCCTCGGTCGGCGGGCTCAGCGACGCGGGCCGCGCGATCGTCGCGGAGCTCAACCGGCTCGGCATCCTCGTCGACCTGTCCCACGTCGCCGCGTCGACCCAGCGTGACGCCCTGGCCGTCGCCACCGCACCGGTGATCTTCAGCCACTCCTCCACCCGCGCGATCAATGACCACCCGCGCAATGTCGGCGACGACGAGCTGCGGCTGCTCAAGGTCAACGGCGGCGTCCTGCAGCTCACGTTCGTGCCGGCGTTCATCTCGGCCGAGGTCGCCGCCTGGACCGCCGAGGCCGGCGCGGAACGCCAGCGGCTCGGGTTGCCGGCGGTGCCGTGGACCTGGCCGCGAGCGCCGCGCCCCGGCGAGTCGGGCGCGGACCTCGCCGCGGAGCAGGCCGCGGCGGCGCGCGCGGTGCCGGTCGAGGAGGGCTTCGCGCGGTGGCTCGCCGCCAATCCGCGGCCGGAAGTGTCGCTCGCCCAGGTCGCCGACCACGTCGAGCACGCCCGCGAGCTCGTCGGCGTGGCGCACCTCGGCCTCGGCGGCGACTACGACGGTGTCGACTGGCTGCCCGCCGAGCTGGCCGACGTTTCCGGTTATCCGCGGCTGCTGGGTGAGCTGGCCGGGCGCGGCTGGAACTCCGCCGAGCTCGAGGCGCTCACCGGCCGCAACATCCTGCGCGTGCTCCGCGACGCGGAGGACGTCGCCGAGGCTCCGCTCTGGCCGGCGCTCGGATGACGCCGGTTCCTCACCCGCGGCCCGTGTGATGGCAGGCGGCCCGATGCCCGACACCGGCCGGGGACTCGGTCATCGCGGGCTCGGTGGTCTCGCAGATCGGCCGCTGCGGCGCCGCCAGCGTCACGTAGAGCGGGCAGCGGGTGCGGAACCGGCAGCCGGTGGGTCGCACCGGCTGGATCGAGAAGATCCCCGTCTGGGGCGGGCCCACTTCTTCATGCCGAGCCAGGACGGCTACCGCGACAACAGCGGCGACTACGGCCGCTTCGACCTCGATCGGGCCAAGCAACTGCTCGACCAGGCCGGATGGACGGTCGGCGCGGACGGCAAGACGCGCACCAGGAACGGCGCGCCACTGAAGCTGACCTACGTGGTCAACGCCGGCGGCAGCGCCGAACTGCCGCAACTGGTGCAGAACATGCTCGCCCGGGCCGGCATCGCCGTCGAACTGCGCAAGGTGCCCGGCAACGACTTCTTCGCCAAATACGTCAACGTCGGCGCGTTCGACCTGGCCTCCTTCCGGCAGGTCGACAACGTCTTCCCGTCGCTGCTGTACCCCGTCTACCGCTCCGACGGCGAGCAGAACTACGGCCGAATCGGGACGCCGGAGATCGACAAGCTGATCGACCAGGCCGGCGCGCAGACCGACCGGGCCAAGGCCCGCGAACTGCTCAACCAGGCCGACGTGCTGCTGTGGAAGGCCGGGCATTCCGTACCGCTGTTCCAGACCCCGCAGATCTCGGCGGTACGACCGGGCCTGGCCAACTTCGGCGCCTACGGCCTGCGCAGCGAGCGGCAGTACGTGGACGTCGGCTGGACCAAATAGCCGCAGTGACGGCACGGCCGTGCCCGGCCGTGCCGCTCACGAAGGTTGTCAGATCACGTCTTCTCGCGGGGCAGGCCCGGCGGGTTTACCAGCGCCTCGGGGACGGCCTCGTTCGACAGGCCCCAACGCTGCAGGACCTCCGCGTACTTGCCGTCCTTGATGACCGCGTTCAGCGCGGCCGCCACCGGGTCGACCAGGCCGCTGCCCTTCACCGTCATCGCGGCGATGCGGCCGTCGATGCTGGCGCCGCCGCCGGAGTATGTGCCCGCGATCCGCGTCTCGCCAGCCACCGCGACGTGGTAGGCGACCGTCGGGTTCGGGCCGAAGTGGGCGTCCGTGCGGCCCGAGCGCAGCGCCAGCTGGTAGTCCGAGGATTCGAAGTACGAGATGTTCACGGGCTTGCGGCCCGCCTTCTTGTTCTCCTCGTCCCAGGACAGCAGGATCTTCTCCTGGTTGGTGCCCGATCCCACCGACACGTTGAGGCCCGCGATGTCGGCCGGTCCGGAGATCTTCGTGACCTTGCTGTCCTTACGGACCTCCCAGGCCAGCTGGTCGACGCGGTACGTGGCGAAGTCGTAGAGATCCTTGCGGTCCTCGGTGACGGTGATGTTCGAGAAGCCGAGGTGGTACTTGCCGGAGCGCACGGAGAGGAACAGGTTCTCCCAAGACGTGTTCTCCAGCCGCAGTTTCAGGCCCAGCACGTCCGCCACCAGCTGGGCGATGTCCGGCTCCGAGCCGATCAGTGTGCGGTCGTCGGTGGCCAGGAACTCCAGGGGCGGCGTGCCGTCCGGGTTCACGCCGACGACGAACTCGCCCTTCTCGCGAATCGCTGCCGGGACGGCGTTGGCGATGGCGTCGATCTTCGTGGCCCGGACGCGGTTCTGGTTCGGGCTCAGGTTGACCCGCAGCTGGCCGGCGTCCGCCGCACCGCTGGACGGGGCCGAGCCGGCGGCGATATCGCTGGGGGTGCCGCAGGCGGTCAGCACCGCGAGGGCAGCGGCCGCGAGCAGCGCGGGTGCCGTGAACCGGCGAACAGCCCGGCGGGCGGGGACTGGGACAGGCGACACGAGGTCCTCCTTCGAGGCTGGTCTCAGAGCACCTTGCTGAGGAAGGCGCGGGTGCGGTCGTGCTGCGGGTGGTTGAGCACCTCGTCCGGCGGGCCCTGCTCGACGATGCGACCGGCGTCCATGAAGACCACGGTGTCGGCGACCTCGCGGGCGAAGCCGATCTCGTGGGTGACGACGATCATCGTGGTCCCGCCTCGGGCGAGGTCGCGCATCGTGTCGAGAACCTCGCCGACCAGTTCCGGGTCGAGGGCGGACGTCGGCTCGTCGAAGAGCACGACCTTCGGGCGCAGGGCGAGGGCGCGGGCGATGGCGACGCGCTGCTGCTGGCCGCCGGAGAGCTGCCGCGGGTACACCTGCGCCTTCTCCAGCAGCCCGACGCGCCGCAGCAGCGTCTCCGCCTCGGCGTAGACCTCGCTCCTGGGCCGCCGCTGTGCGGAGATCGGCGCCTCGGCGATGTTCTCGATGGCGGTGAGGTGCGCGAACAGGTTGAAGTTCTGGAAGACGAACCCGATCTGGGTGCGTTGCTTGAGGATCTGGCGTTCCTTGAGCTCGTGCAGCCGGTTCCCGGCGCGCCGGTAGCCCATGAGCTGCCCGTCGACGCTGACGTATCCGCGGTCGACCCGCTCCAGATGGTTGATGCTGCGCAGCAGCGTGGACTTGCCCGACCCGGAGGGGCCCAGCACGACGGTCACCTCGCCGGCCCGCACCCGCAGGTCGATGCCGCGCAGCACGTGCAGCGCGCCGAAGCTCTTGTGGACGCCGCGGACGTCGACCATCGCCGCGCTCATCGGCGCCATCCGGCGAGGCGGGCCGCGACGGCGGCGCGCAGCCGTTGCGTCGGCGTCGGCGGGAGCACCCGGGCGCTGCCCTTGCCGTAGTGACGCTCGACGTAGAACTGCGCGACCGACAGGATCGACGTGATGATCATGTACCAGATGGTCGCCACCAGCAGCAGCGCGATCACCCGGCCGTTGCGGTTGTAGATGACCTGCACCTGGTAGAAGAGCTCGGGCAGCGCCATGATGTACACCACCGAGGTCCCCTTGACCAGCCCGACGATCTCGTTGGCGGCGGTCGGGACGATGGTGCGCATCGCCTGCGGCAGCACGATCCGGCGGATCTGCCGGCCGCGCGGCACCCCCAGCGCGGCGGCCGCCTCGAGCTGGCCCTGGTCGACCGACAGGACCCCGGCCCGCACGATCTCGGAAGCGTAGGCACCCTGGTGCAGCGCGAGCCCGAGGGTCGCCGCGGTCAGCGGGCCGATGAGGTCCATGGTGGCGACCTCGACGAACGACGGGCCGAACGGCACGCCGAAGGACAGGTACCGGTAGAGGATCGCGAGGTTGTACCAGAACAGCAGCTGCAGGATGAGCGGCACCGAGCGGAAGATCCACACGTAGGTCCAGGCGACCGACGTCAGCAGCGGCACACCGGACAGCCGCATCAGCGCCAACACGGTGCCGAGGACGAACCCGAGGACAATGCCGAGCGCGGTGAGCTTCAGCGTAAGCCAGACGGCGCGAAGGATGGTCTCGTAGAACAGGTATTCGCCGACGACCTTCCAGTCCCACGCCGGGTTGGTGACGAGAGCATGGGCGGCCATCGCGAGCAGCACCGCGACCGCGAGGGTGGCGAACCAGCGCCAGGGATACCGCGCCGGCACCACCTTGAGCTCCTCGAAGTCCGGATGGTCGGCGACGACCGGACTTGGCCCGTGCTCGTCGGTGCTCTCCCGCACCGGCGGCGGGCCAGCGCTCATCGGGCGTCCGCCGGTCGGGCCGCGGCGGCGCCTCCCGAGACGGGGTCGAGGAACTTCTCAAACGCCAGCGCGTCCGCATAGACGGGGTCGGCCTCGTCGAACAAACGCCGGTAGCCGGCCCGGTGATACAGCTCGACCGCCTCCGGTTGACGCGGCCCGGTGGTGAGATAGACCCGTCGGTAGCCGCGCCGGGCGGCCTCGGCCTCGAGCTCGCGCAGCACCGCGGAGCCAAGCCCGGTCCGGCGATACGGCCGATGGGTCCACACCCGCTTGAACTCCGCGGTGGTGTCGTCGTAGCGGCGGAACGCCCCGCCGGCCACGGCCACGCCGCCGTCGAGGACGAGCAGAAATGCGCCGCCGGGCGCGGCGAACTCGGCCGCGGGGTGCCGGCGCATCTCGTCGTTCGGCCCGTATCGGGTGAGATACTCCTCGTCGAGCTCACGGAGGAGCGGCTCGGCGATCGGGTCGAGGGGGGAACTGTACCGAATCGCGAGGCCGCGGCTGGAAAGAACGTCGGGGACAGCAGTCATGGCGTGATCCACTCACGTTTCGCCGATATGTTTCCCGGCAAACGCTATCGGATAGCTAGGGTTTATGCAAAGATTCGGACAATCCGGTAATGACACCGGTGGATAGCTAGAGATTTTTCGTGATCATGCCGGCGCCGACCGTGCGGTTGGTGGACTCGTCGATGATGATGAACCCGCCCGTGGTCCGGTTGCGCCGATACTCGTCCGCCAGCAGC
>NZ_JBFAZX010000047.1:0-29536 GCF_040689395.1 Dactylosporangium sp. NPDC051484
CGGCGCCAGCCGAGACCACTCCGCATCAGAGAGATCAACCGCCATGAGGGAGAACACTACCGCCCAACAAGATCCGTCAGACAGGCCCTAGCCTTTCGCGTCCCATGCGTAGGTGCAGATGCCGGCCTGCATGCAGCTGACACCGCTTCTGTCGTAGACCGTAGCGGTCACAGCGGCCTTCAATGCGTCACCGGTCTTTCCCGACGCGCCGACCTGGAAGCCGACCTTGTTGTTGTGCAGGTCAAGGTCTGACTCGCCTTCGCCGTAGTCGATGTTCGGGTTGCCGCCCCTTTCGCCCTCCTGGGTCCGGGACTGGATCGCGCCCAGTTCGTGGGCGACGCCGAGCGATTCGGCCTCACTCGCCGTGAAACCCCCGCTGGCCATGAGCGCCATCCAGTACGCGTGCTTGACGGCGTTCGCCTGCGCGCCGGTCCAGCCTTCCTTCTCAGACAGCGAGTCGGCGTAGGCGGTCGCCTCCTGCATCGCCTCGATGCCGCGTTTGCATTTCACCGTCCCCACCTCGTAGCACCACGCCTGCTCGTACGAGCTCTTCATCTTAATATTGATGAGCAACGCGCAGCCGCCGCCGAAGAGAGCCAGGCAGCCGAGCTTCATCCGCAGGACCTTGGCGTCCTGTTGATCCTTCACTTCGAGCTGTCCCTGAGTGGCGCGGGACTGTAAAAACAACGGCTCTGGTGCAAAGACGGTGGTGGCCGGGGTGATCGAAGTTCGCGGATCGTGATGCGGCAGGGTATCGGCGGTGCGCTTCGATCTGATCAAGGTGTTGTTCGCCGGTCTGGTGTCCATGGTGGTCGACCAAGTCGATGACCAGGGTGAAACGGTGCGGGTCCGGGCGCGGACCCGGTCGGCGGCGGTGGCGTGCCCGGGGTGTGGGTGGCGGACGCGGCGGGTGCATGCCTACCACGTGCGGCGGTTGGCGGACCTGCCGGTCGGTGGCCGTGGGGTGGTGCTCGAGCTGCGGGTGCGGCGCCTGGCGTGCCGCAACCATACGTGTGCCAGGCGGACGTTCCGGGAGCAGGTGCCGGGGTTGGCGGCCCGCTGGGGCGGCGAGGACACCGATACGCCACGCTGATCATCGACCCGGTCACGCACCGCCGCATCGACGTGCTACCCGACCGCAAGGCCGCCACCCTCGCCGCCTGGCTGCGCGACCGTCCCGGCATCGAGGCTGTGTGCCGGGACGGGTCAGCGGCCTACGCCGAAGCGATCCGCCAGGGCGCACCCGATGCGGTACAGGTCAGCGACCGGTGGCATCTGTGGCACGGCCTCGCCGCCACGGTCGAGAAGACCGTGATCGCGCACAGCGGCTGCTGGCATGCCGGACCGCCCAGGCAGACCCTGGCCCGCCAGCAGCGCACCGAGCAGCGGCACACTGCCGTGCACGCGCTGCTCGATCAGGGACTCGGGCTGCTGGAGTGCGCCCGCCGGTTGGGCTGGGCGCTCAACACGGTGAAACGCTACGCCCGCGCCGCGACCGCGGCGCAACTGCAGCGCCCGGCCCAGTACCGGGCCACGCTCGTCGACCCGTACCGCGACCACCTGCGCCGGCGACTGGCCGAGGAGCCCGCCGTCGCGGTGACCCGGTTGCTGGCCGAGATCCGCGACCAGGGCTATCCGGGTAGCGCGAACCTGCTGGTGCGGTATCTCAAGCAGGGCCGCGCGGACGCGGCCACCACACCGCCATCGCCGCGGCGGCTGGTCACCTGGCTCATGACCCGGCCCGACACCCTTCCCGCAGCACACCGGCGGCACCTGACCGACCTCGTCGCCTGCTGCCCACCGATGACCGCCCTGGCCACACGGATACGCGAGTTCGCCGAGCTGCTCACCCACCGACGCGGCCATGACCTGCACGCCTGGATGGACACTGTGGACCGCGACGACCTGCCCGCGCTGCACGCCTTCTGCCACGGCCTGCGCAAGGACCTGCCCGCCGTCGTGGCCGGCCTGACCCTGCCCTACAGCAACGGCCCGATCGAAGGCGCCAACACCAAGGTCAAACTGCTGAAACGCCAGATGTACGGCAGAGCCGGATTCCCATTGCTACGACACAGAATCCTGCTCGCATGAGCGCCGAAACCACCACCGTCTTTGCACCAGAGCCGTTATCTTGACACTCCCCCTTCCGGTATTCGAAATGGGTGAGGACGAGCCCAGCGCGGACGGTGTCGCCGACGGTGCGCGGACTGGCGGTGGTGTGGCGTAGGTGCGCTCACGGCCGGCGAGCAGCGCGAAGCGGCGTTCGCCGGGCGCGCGTTCGGGCGCGCAGCAGCGCGTTGCAGGCCGGTTGTCCGGGGCCAGTCGGGCATCGCGGCCAGCGCTTCGATTCCCCTCGGCGACACCCCGGCACGCGGTGGCCCGGAAGCCGCCGCACCCGGCTCCGAGTAGGGGACGTGTCCTCGTTTTGCGGAACCACACCAGCACCAGCAGCGCTTGGTATCAGCAGGTCAGCGCCCGGGTTCTGCGGCGAGTGCGGCGTTCGGCGGCCGGCAGGCGCGACACGTAGCGGACCAGTTACCTCGGCGCGGCAAAGGACACGTCAAGGACGGCACGATAGGCGATCACGGACAAAGGCCTCGTCCATAGGTGGATCTTCGAGGGCTTCGCCCAACTTCCAGCACCGTCCGACGTGGACAGCATGCCCGTGGCGGTCAACTCCCGACGGCATGCTCGCCGAGATCACGTCATTCGAGAATCTGCACCGGCGGTCCACGGGGACAACGGCTGCTTGTTCCCGCCGTGCGGAGCATCCGGCGGACATGCCGCCCGGCCGGGCGCGGCATGGTCGAAAGCCGGCCGCGATACACCGCCGGCCGTGTCTTGCCGCCAACCATTCGATGCATTGCCGGACCGGCGGGCCGGCGCAGCTGCGGCGTGGATACGCGACGACGCTTCGGACCAGGACCGGGCCGCCCGTCGCCGTCGGCTTGGCGCGGCGCGGGATCACAGCCGTCTTCCGCGGCACTGCTCGCGGGACGTCGTGCCTGGTCAGGTGGCGTGATCGGCGAAGCCGACGGCGAGGGCGGCGAGGGCGGCGAGGGCGGCGAGGGCGGCGAGGGCGGCGAGGGCGGCGAGGGCGGCACCGGCCCTTGCACCGATCCGCCGCGCTGGTCGCTGACCGCCGGCGGGGTCTCACCGCGCACGCGGCGGAGCTTCTCGGCGTGCCGTCTGGCCAGGCCCCAATCCCGACGCCTCGCATGCTCCCGGCGGAACTGCTCCTTCGCCGGAGAATAACGACGCGACCTCGTCCGGTCACGCATGGCAGCCAACTCCGTCTTCGAAAATAACTGCAGCTGCCCCATACATGTAATTATCCCAGAACCCAACCAAACCCGCCGCCCCGAACGGCAGTCAATAATAAGGTAATCTCAACGAGGATGCCTGCAAAATCGGGGTGACACGCTCGGATCGTCCACACTGGACAATGATAAACGGGGCGTGGAAGACCTGGTAGATCAATCCTCGCCACAAGATCCTTCCCCCGCGCGGTGAGGACTCCGCGTGATCACATATCGCGCCATGGTCGACGTGCCCGAGGAACTGGTGGCCCATGTCGCCGCGCTCGCGCTCACCCAATTCGAGAAGCAGGTCAACGGGCTTTTTCTACCCACATCAGGATCGCTCCGATATGTGGGATTACTTTGGGGATCAATGAGCCACTCTCCCCGCCGGTGCGAACGTTCCACGCGCTTTCAAGGCTGCCCGCAAGCGGGCCGCTGCGCGGACGCACCGAAGCCCCGGACATCCTCACGACGAGGAGCCGGCGCTACACCCGACTGTGACCCGGATACGCGCCCGACACGGCGGCAGACGGCCGGCGGCGCAGCCGATCGCGGCTCGTCGCCTTGCGCTTCCAGTGTAGGAATAGGGGTCTGCGGCGCGACCGGATGTGCTCCATACTGAGGCCGCGCTTCGAAACGCGCAGAAGGCGGTCCCCGGTGCAGACATCCTACCCTTGGTTGATGTGGACGGCGCTCGTCGCCGGTGTCGCCTGCATAGTGATCGGGCTTATCTCCGCTGTTCTAGGTTGGACCCCGCGACGTGCTGCTCGCGCTGATGCTCGTCGAACTGGATGGTTTCAGGTACTCATGGGATCAGGCATTCTTGTCAACGTCGTGCCGAGAGTGGCCGGTGCCTCTCGTTCCGTTGTGCTGGCGTGTTCGATTGCTGGCCTGGTGCTTCTGATCGCCGCACTCTTCGGCCCGCAGCGACGGCACAGAGCCTGACCGCGACCCGCCGACGCGCCGGCACCAGTAAGGCCAACGACAAGGACACGCCGGCACCGGGGGCGCCGGCGGTCGCGGCGGCGCGTCAGGACTTGCGGTCTGCGCGGGCGAGCGCGGCGATGCGCAGATCGCGTGCCCGGTGCACGTGGGCCTGCAGTTCGCTGCGCGCGCGGGCCGGGTCACGGTCGTGGACGGCGTCGAACACCCGCCGGTGCTCGTCCTGGGTGCTCTGCCGATCGTCGGGCGCGCCGGCCGGCCGGGCTTCGTAGGCGGCCAGCTGGGCTTCGACCCGGCTGGCCAGCTGGGCCAGCGTCGGGTTGTGGGCCGCGTCGCGCAGTGCGTCGTGGAACGCGTCGTTGATGTGGATCAGGTCCGCTCCGGTCGCGGCCTCGGCCTGCTCGAGGAGGTGCCGGAGCCGGGCCAGATCGAGCTCGCTGCGCCGCTGCGCGGCCAGCTCGGCCGCGGCGAGGTCGAGGATGATGCGGGCCTCGAACAGCTCGACGACCTGTTCGGGACTGCGGACGGGCACCGCGTAGCCGAAGCGCACGCGCTCGAACAGGCCGTCCTGTTCGAGCCGGGCCAGGGCGTTGCGGACGGGTGTGCGGGACACGCCGTACTCGGCGGCGAGCTGAGCTTCACCGAGCGTCAGGCCCGGCGTGACGTGGCCCTCGACGATCCGGCGCCGGATCCGCGTGTAAATGTCGTCCGCGCCGATATGTTTAGCCGGGTTCTCGATACGTGCCGCCACCTGCGTATATCTCCTTCACTGCGCGCCGCCGCCGGGGTGTCGATCACCACTGTAGCCACGCCAAGTTCCTAGTGATACGGTATGGATTCAATGTGGATCCAACTGGGAGGTTCGGTGATGGCGGGGATGCGGGCAGCCTTGCTGACGCGCCGCCGTGCCGTCGACATGATGTTGGTCTGTAGCGCGCGCTGTCGCTGATCAGCCAAGTCTCTCCCCCACACCCGCGCGCCGCTCCCCCGATCCCTGCTGCCTGCCGATCGTTCGGCGGCTCCTGCCATGGCGCGCGCCTCTTTCAGTACGGAAGGAAACAGTCGTGTCTTCTGCACGCCGGCTCAGGATCGGCCTGGCCGCATATGGAACCGGATGGGATCTGGAGGCCTGGCGGCTGCCGGGCGCCACGAACTCGGGGCTGCTGGACCCGAGCGTCATCATCGACGTCGCCCGCATCGCCGAGCGGGGCAAGCTCGACTACGTCTTCAGCGGCAGCGCGCTCGCGACCGAACCGAACCGCCCGAACCGGGTCTTCCGGTGGGACAACACGGTGTACGCCGGCACGCTCGCGGCTGTCACCGAGCATGTCGGGTTCTTCCCCAGCTACAACACCTCCTTCGAGCACCCGTACTTCGTCGCCCGGCAGATCGCGACCGCGGACCGGTTCAGCGCCGGCCGCATCGGCGTGAACCTCGTCTACGGCATCGACCGGGAGGGCGGACCGGCGGGCAACTTCGGCGGCTGGCCGCTGCCGGACGAGCAGTCCAAGTACGACCGCGCGGACGAGTTCACCGAGGTGTTGTTCCGGCTGCTGCACGACAGCTGGGACCACGACCTGCTGCTCGACGACCGTGACGGCGGCACCCTGATCCGGCCGGACAGCTGGCACCCGATCGACTTCGTGGGCAAGCACTTCGGGGTTCGGGGCCCGTTGAACGTGCCGCCGCCGGTGCAGCGCAAGGTGCCGCTGATCCACGTCGGCGAGTCGGCCCGCTCACTCGAACTCGGGATCCGCCACGCCGAGGTGCGCTTCAGCCCGTACTACGGCTTCGAGGAAGGCAAGCGCCGCTACCAGCAGATCAAGCAACAGGTCGCCGAGGCGGGACGGGACCCCGACAAGTTCCTGATCATCCCCGGCATCACGTTCTTCGTCGCCGGCACCAAGCGCGAGGCCAGGGAGAAGTTCAACGAGGCCCATCGTGCCCAGACCGAAGAGGTCATCCCGGCCTACTTCGCGAAGGTGTTCGGCGTCGACCTGGCCGGTGTCCGGGCGTCGAGCCGGGCGGCCGACGTGCTGCCGCTGGAACGGCTGAACGGCGACGCCCTCAAGACGACCGGCGCGCTGGCCCGCGAGACGAGCACCGTGAAGCGCGGCGGGCTCGACGACGCGCACTGGCTGCACGACCTGCTGGCCAAGCGGATCGGCGAGGATCTCACGCTTGCCGAGTTGTACCACGCGGTGCAGGGCCACCTGCAAGGCGAGCAGATCTTCGTCGGCGACACCACCGGCTTCGCCGACTGGCTCGAGGAGAACTTCGTCGAGCGGGTCTTCGACGGGATCCAGCTGTTCCCGCCGTACCACCGCGGGCCGGCCGACTTCTTCGTCGACAACGTCGTGCCCGAACTGCAGCGGCGCGGGCTGTTCCGCCGCGAGTACGAGTCCCGCCTGCTGGCCGAGAACCTCGGCATCGCCTGAGCCCCAAGAAGGAGCAATAGCACATGTTCGACGGTCAACCCCCTGCTCGGCCCGGTAGCGTCCGGCGCCGCTCAGGCCGTACACGTTCAGCATTATCCGCGACCATCGCGGCAGCGCTCGTCACCGTCCTGGCCGCATGCGGCGCGAACCCGGCGGCCCCGCAATCGCAGAACGCCGGCGCGCCGGTGTCCGGCGGCAACCTGGTCTACCTCGCCTCCTACGACAATCCCGACTTCCAGTGGACCGACGTGAACGACTGGGAGCCGGGCATCATCTTCGGCGCTCTCGTGGACCGGCTCGTCTACTGGGACGCGAAGTCGAGCACGCTCAGGCCGTGGCTGGCCGAGTCGTGGACGGCCAGCCCGGACAGCACCCAGTTCACCCTGAAGATCCGCAAGGGCGTGACGTTCAGCGACGGCTCGGCGCTGAACGCACAGGTCGTCGCCGACAACCTGACGATCAAGGGCAAGGGCGACAAGGCGCTTGGCATCCCGGCCACCTATACCTGGCCCGCCGGTTTCGAGAGCGCGACCGTGACCGACGCCGACACCGTGGCGGTGAAGTTCTCCAGACCGGCGTACGGCTTCATCCGGGCGTTGACCTTCTACCACAGCGGCATCGTGGGCGAGAAGACGCTCAAGCTGAGCTTCCAGGACAGCTCCGACATCAAGAACCTCGTCGGCAGCGGCCCGTTCGTGTTCGACAGCTACACCCCCGGCGAGCAGTACGTCCTGGGCAAGCGCAAGGAATACGACTGGGCTCCGGACGGTGCCGGGCACACCGGTGCCGCCTACCTGGACAAGATCACCGTCCGGATCGCCGGGCAGAACAGCGTGCGTACCGGGCTGCTGCAGTCCGGGCAGGCCGACGTCATGCGCGACGTACCGCCGGCCGACGAGCAGCGGCTCGGCCAGACGGGATTCACCGTGCTGCCGGCCAAGCAGATCGCGTACTCGGTGCAGCTGCGCATCCGGCCGAACACTCCCGCGACGGCGGACGTCCGCGTGCGGCAGGCGATCCAGCACGCCGTCGACCGCAAGGAGCTCGTCGACACGCTCTACTTCACCGACATCTGGAAGCCGGCGACGTCGGTGATCGAGGCGGGCGTGCCGGGGTGGGTGGATCTGTCCGGCAAGCTCACCAACGACGTGGGCAAGGCGAACACGCTGCTGGACGAGGCCGGTTGGACGGCCCGGGACGCGCAGGGCTTCCGCACGAAGGACGGCCAGCGCTTGTCGTTCCTGGTGTACTCCGTGTCGTGGATCCGGGAGTCGCAGCCCGAACTGCTCCTGCTGGCCCAGCAGCTGAAGAAGGTGGGCATCGAGCTGACGGTCAAGAACGTCGACTCCAACAACGAGACGGCGGCGGTCGGCGCGCCCGGCGTGAGCCTGTCCATCTCGCTGGGCAGCGTGCCGACCGTGTCCGGGCCGATGCGCAACAACTTCCACAGCGCGGTCACCACGAGCTGGTTCAACAACGGTGCGCTGGCCAAGGACACCGAGCTTGACGGTCACGTCGACGCGCTCAGCAACGCCACCGACGACGGCACCTACACCAAGGCGGTCGGCGAGTTGCAGAACTACCTGATCGACCAGGCGTACGTGATCCCGCTGGACACGAACCAGCAGACGTTCGCCGTGGCGAAGAAGGTGCACGACCTGAACGTCGACGCATACGGGCGGCTGTTCTTCTACGACGCCTGGCTGAGCAAGTAGCCGGGTCCCGTACCCACCATCTCGTCCGGGCGGGACGCGCGCGTCCCGCCCGGACTGCGCGAAGAGAGCTCACAGTGAAACAGCTACTGCGGCGGGCCGGTGTACTCGCGCTGGTCCTGTTCCTGGTCTACACGCTCGTGTTCGTCGTGCTCGTCGTGCTGCCCGGCGATCCGATCAGCAACCGCCTCAGCCACCCGGACGCGGGCTACACGCCGCAGACGGTGGATCTGCTCAAGCACTACTACGGCGTCGACAAGCCGGCGGCGGTGCGGTACACGGAAGGCTTGCTGCGGGCTCTGCGCGGCGATCTCGGACACTCGCTCGCCGACGGGCGGTCCGTGACCGGCAAGCTCGCCGACGCCTTCGTACCGACGCTGCAGCTGGGCGGCATCGCGCTGCTGATCGTGCTCGTGCTGACCACCGTCGTCGGGCTCGGCGCGCTGTACGGGCGCATCCCGGCGCTGCGCGTGGCGTTCATGTCGGTGCCGTCGCTCGTCTACTCGCTGCCGGTGTACCTGGTCGCCGTCGTATTCATCCAGGCGTTCTCGTTCCAGCTCGGCTGGGTGCCGCTCAACGGCGACGGCGGGTTCGCCGCCACCTTCCTGCCGGCCTGCGTCCTCGGCATCACCATCTCGCCACCGCTGATCCAGGTGTTCGTCCGCAGCCTGATCAACGCGGACCGCCAGCCGCACATCACCGTCGCCCGCGCCCGGGGCATCCCCGAGTTGCGGATATTCACCCGGCACCTGTTGCCGGGCGCCGCGCTGCCGAGCCTGACGGTCCTGGGCATCACCATCGGCTACCTCATGAGCGGCGCCGTCGTCACCGAGACCGTGTTCACCCGGTACGGGCTCGGCGCGCTCACCCAGAAGGCCGTGCAGCAACACGATCAGCCGGTGCTGCTCGGCATCGTCGTGGTCAACGCCGCGGTGTTCCTGCTCGCCAACCTCCTCGTCGACGTCCTCTATCCGCGCTTCGACCCACGCGTCCAGCCGAGGTTCAGCCATGCCAAGTAGCGCCCGCGACACCCTGCTCGCCGACCTCGGCGCCGAAGGCGATCCCGGCGTCGAAGCCGGACGCCCGGGCACCGCCCGGCGCCTGCGGGGACGCCGAATCCCGCCGACCGTCGTGTTGTCCGTGCTCGTCATCGTGGTCGTGCTCGGCTCTGCCGTCGCGCCATCGCTGCTCGCCGGACAGGACCCGATCAACGGCGTCCCGTCCGACAAGCTCGCGTCGATGAGCGGGACACATTGGCTGGGCACCGACTACCTCGGCCGCGACATGTACGCGCGGATCGTCCACGGTGCCCGTACGTCGGTGCTCAGCGCGATCCTCGCCGTCGCCGTGGCCGTGAGCCTCGGCACGCTCACGGGTCTCGCCGCGGCGCTCGGGCCACGGTGGCTGGAGACGCCGCTGATGCGACTCATCGACGTGCTGCTCGCGATCCCGTCACTGCTCATGGCGATGGTGTTCGTCGCCGCCTTCGGGTTCTCCAGCGGCAACGCCGCCGTCGCGGTGGGACTTTCGATGATCGCCACGTTCGCCCGGGTGGCCCGGGTCGAAGCGCTGCGCGTGCGTTCGGCGCCGTACATCGAGGCCGCGGAGATCGCCGGCACCACCCGCGTCGGAGTCGTGGTCGCGCACCTGCTGCCCAACATCGCCACGACGCTCATCTCGCTGGCGGTGCTGGAGTTCGGCGCGGCGATCCTGGCGCTGTCGACGCTGTCGTTCCTCGGCTTCGGCGCCCAGCCGCCCAGCCCGGAGTGGGGGCAGCTCGTCGCCGAGGGCGCGAACTTCTTCTACGCCGCACCGTGGCTCGTCTACGCCCCCGCCGCCGTGGTCGTCATCGTCGTGCTCGCCGTGAACCGCCTGTCCACCTACCTCGACGCGAGGGCATTCGATGAGTCGCTCTGAAGCACCCGCCGATCCGCCGCTGCTGCGGGTACGAGACCTGTCGATCGCCTACCGGACCGCCCGGCAGTGGAACCCTGTGGTGCACGACGTCTCCTTCGACGTACGGGCTGGCGAGACCGTCGCGCTGATCGGGGAATCCGGCTCCGGCAAGACCACGCTCGCCGGTGCCGTACTGCGGATCCTGCCGGCCAACGCGCGTACCACGGCCGGCGCGATCCTGTTCGACGGCGCCGACCTCGGGCGGGCGTCGCGACGGCAGCTGCGGCAGATCCGCTCCCACGGACTCGGCTACGTGCCGCAGGACCCGACCATGTCGTTCAACCCGCTGCGGACGGTGCGCAGCCAGCTGTACGAGGTCCTCCGCCTCACCAGACCCGAACGCGGCCCGGCCGCCGAAGCGGAGGCTCTGCTGCGGCGGGCCGGGGTCGCCGACACCGCCCGCGTGCTGGACTCCTATCCGCACCAGTTGTCCGGCGGGCTGCTGCAGCGCGCGCTCATCGCCGCGGCGATCGCCGGACGGCCGCGGCTGCTCATCGCCGACGAGCCGACCTCCGCGCTCGACGCGACCATCCAGAAGGGCATCCTCGACACGCTCGGGCAACTGCGTGCCGAGCTCGGCCTCGCGGTCCTGCTCATCACGCACGATCTGGCCCTCGCCGCAGCGCACAGCGATCAGGTCATCACGCTCGATCGGGGCCGGGTGGCCTCGTCGCCGTACGCCGAAGCGTTGTTCGCGAGCGCCCCCAAGCCTGTCGCCGTCACGCTGGCCGAACGCGCCGACGACACCGCCCGGGAAGCCCCGGCGCCGGCGCTCACCGTCGACGGCGTCAGGAAAACCTTCGGCCGGTTGACGGCGGTCGACGCCGTCTCCTTCACCGTCCCGTCGGGCACCACACACGCGCTCGTCGGCGAGTCGGGGTCGGGCAAGACGACCCTCGCCCGGATCGTGCTGGGCCTGCTGCGCGCCGACTCCGGTGCGGTGCGGCTCGACGGGCGGCCGGTCGACCCCACGGATCGCGTCGCCCTGCGCGAGGTCCGGCGCGACCTGCAGATCGTGCACCAGAACCCGTACGGCTCACTCGATCCGCGGTACACGGTGTCACGCATCATCGGCGAGCCCCTGGTCCGCTACCGCGCCGGGGACCGGCGGCAGCGACAGGCACGCATCGGCGAGCTGGCCGACGCCGTGGGGCTGCCGGCCAACGTGTTGCAGCGCCGGGCACGTGAACTGTCCGGCGGGCAGCGGCAGCGGGTCGCGATCGCGCGTGCGCTTGCCCTCAACCCGAAACTCATCGTGCTCGACGAGCCGACCTCCGCGCTCGACGTACGGATCCAGGATCAGGTGCTGCAACTGCTGCGGACGTTGCAGCGCGAACGTTCGCTGACCTACCTGTTCATCTCCCACGATCTGCGCGTGGTGGCAGGCCTCGCCCACACGGTCACGATCCTGCGCAGCGGCACCGCCGTCGAGTCCGGCCCCGTCGCCGACGTCTTCCGGTCACCGGCCGACGAGTACACCCGCGTCCTGCTCGAGTCCGTGCTGTAGCCCATCCCGAGGAGTGCCCGTGCCCGATCCCCGCACACAACACCTGATCAGTGCCCGAGAGCTGATCGACCATCCGGTGCCACGACCCGTCGTGCTGCACGTCGGCAGGGCGTCCGCGACGCTTGCGGCGCCACAGGCCAAAATCACCGGTGCTCACGTGACCGAACTCGAGGAGGACTTCGCGGCGCCCGCGGACGGCGAGCGCGGGAGGCTGCCGTTGCCCGACGTCCGCAGCCTGACGGATCGGATACGGAGCTGGGGCATCGACGGCGATACACCGGTGATCGTCTACGCCGCACGAGGCGAACTCGTCTCCGCGGCCACCCGGGCCTGGTTCGTGCTGCGCTGGGCCGGGCTGAGCGACGTCCGGCTGCTCGACGGCGGGCTCGACGCCTGGCGGGCGGAGGGCGGCGGCACCGAGGACATCGCCACGACCGCGCCCGCGGCGCCGGGCACCTTCGTCGCGTCGTCCGGTCACCTGCCCACGATCGACGCCGACCGCGCCGCGCGGTTCGGCGCCCAGGGGCACCTTCTCGACGCCCGCGACGAGGCCGCCTACGACGGCGGTCACATCCCCGGCGCGCGACTCGTAGCAAGCCCCGTGTTCGACAACGGCAGACTCAACAGCGCGCAGACCCTGCGGTCCGCGCTCCCCACTCCGGCGGCCGTGTACTGCGGTGCGGGAGTCTCGGCCACCACCGTCGCGTTCGCCTACGCCACGCTCGGGCGCACCGTCCCGGTCTACGTCGCCTCGTGGTCGGGGTGGACAGCCGATGCCGACCGGCCGATCGAGCATGCCTGATCGGCCGGACCTGGCACGCTGATCCCGGTGCGCCCCGATCCCCCTGCGGGCGGGACCGGGGCGCGTCAAAGGGCTACAGCGGGGGCAGGGACGTAAGTGGCGTAGGCGGAACGGTTGCCGACGGCGTGGTTTCCTGGCGCCGGGCCTACCGTGCGCTGAGCGGCATCGAGGCCGGGGTGACCGGGGCGGGCAGGCGTCCACCGTCGCCCAGGTACCGGTGGACCGCCGCGGCGGCCGAGCGGCCCTCCGCGATCGCCCAGACGATCAGCGACGGTCCCCGGCGGGCGTCGCCGGCCACGAAGACGCCCGGCGCCTCGGTCTGCCAGTCGCTGTCGGCGTCGATCGTGCCGCGCCCGTTGCGGGTGAGCTTCGCCTGGGCCAGGTGCGGTCCGGGCAGCGTACCGCCGAAACCGATCGCCAGCAGAGCCAGGTCGGCCGGCACCTCGCGGACCGTGCCCTCGACCTCGCTCAGCGTGAAGCCGGGGCCGACGAGGACGTCCACCAGCTCGACCGCGCGCAGCCGCCCCTCGTCGTCGCCGATGAAGCGGCGCACCGCGCAGCCGAAGTTGCGCTCGCCGCCCTCCTCGTGCGCCGAGCCGCTGCGCAGCATGGTCGGCCAGGTCGGCCAGGGGTCGCGGCTGCCGTCCCGCTGCGGCGGAGGCAGCGGTGCCACCTCCACCAACTGCACGCTGGCCGCGCCCTGCCGATGCGCGGTGCCGAGGCAGTCCGCGGCCGTGTCGCCGCCGCCCACGACGATGACGTTCAGGCCGGCCGCGTCGATCGGCGGTGCGTCCAGCGTGCCGGCGACGACCCGGTTCGCACCTTCCAGGTACACCATCGCCTGGTGAATGCCACTGAGCTCGCGGCCGGGAGTGCTCGGCACGTCGCGCGGGTCGAGGGCGCCGCAGGCCAGGATGACGGCGTCATGCCGCTCCCGCAGCTCGGCCAGCGAGACGTCGACGCCGACCTCACAGCTGGTGACGAACGTAACACCCTCCGCAGCGAGCTGTGCGGCCCGCCGGTCGATGTGGTGCTTCTCCAGCTTGAAGTCGGGGATGCCGTAGCGAAGCAGGCCGCCGACGGCGTCGCTGCGCTCGTACACGGTCGTCGCGTGCCCGGCCCGCGCCAGCTGCTGCGCGGCGGCCAGACCGGCCGGCCCGGAGCCGACCACGGCCACGCTGTGACCGGAGCGCGTCGCGACCGTGAAGGGCCGCAGCGGCCCGCCATCGGTGAGACGGTTGATGATCTCGACCTCTACCTGCTTGATCGTGACAGGGTCGTCACCGATGCCGAGGACGCAGGCCGCCTCGCACGGGGCCGGACAGAGCCGCCCGGTGAACTCGGGGAAGTTGTTCGTGGCGTGCAACGTCTCCGCGGCGCGCTCCCAATCGCCGACGCGCACCAGGTCGTTCCAGTCCGGGATCAGGTTGCCCAGCGGGCAGCCGTTGTGGCAGTACGGGACGCCGCAGTTCATGCACCGGCTGGACTGCTCGTGGATCACCTGGTCGTCGACGCGCTGGTACACGTCGCGCCAGTCGGCGACCCGCTCGGACACCGGGCGCAGCAGCGGCAGCTGCCGGCGGTACTTCATGAATCCCATCGGATCAGGCATGACTGGCCTCCGTTGCCTGGCGGGTGCATCCGGATCGCGACGGGACAACTCTGGCCCGAAATGTGGGACGGCCGTCCCACTGACGTAAGTGGCACCCTAACCGAAACGCCTGGGTGAGGGCCAGAAAAGCCAAGTGCGCCACACCGCCACCGCGGCTGCTCTGGCCACAACGAGCCGTCGGCTCCGTGACGTATCGGGGCAATGAGCCACGATTCGCCCGTGCCACGCAACAGGCCTGAGCGTGGCGACGCCCGGCTCCAACCTTGCCGTTGTGGTCCAGCCGCGCCTTGATCCCGTCCAGCTCGGCCTAGCCGTGCGTCACCGGCCCGCGCCGTGGCGCCCGCGACGCGCACCCGCCGCGCCGGCCTCCTCGATCGTCACGCCGACCGTCAGCCGCCCGTCCGTGCCGAGCCGCGCCGCCGTAGCGCGCGCCGATCTGCTGTCGCAGCCGCTTCGCGATCGCGCTCCGGCCGGTCGCCGAAGCGGGCCGCGCCGGCGCCGCGGATGCCGCGACATCGTGTGAAAACCGGTCTTTGCCATGATTCTGCCCATGTGAACCTGCGAGGTGGCGTAGGACACAAAGTCCTACTACTCCGATTGACATAGTAGGAGTTTGCATGGACGCTAGATCACATGGCTCGGACGCTACTTCTGACCCGCGAGCGGTGTGTCGATCTGCTCCGCGTTGCTAGTGCCGCCTGTTGACCTAGACCCGATCTCGGACGCACGTCGCGTCCAATCACCTCGGCGGCTGTCGCCGCCCGACGCTGACACGTTTCCGTGAGGCAGTTGCGCCCATCCATGGGGGACGGCTGTCCGCGCACGGTCACGCGTCGCTGATCAAGCATAAGACATGATCGTTGGCCCGAGTCGGCCCACGATCGACGTCTGCGTACCTCTGATCACCCACTCTGTACTGGAGCCCTGTGTGGTCGTAAAGCATGAAATCAACCGTGGCTGGCGTACCGTTGACACGGTCGAGTTTCCGCGGGCCGAGCCGCCTCGCGAAACCAGCGTCCTTGTGGTCGGTGCTGGCCCGTCCGGCCTGGCCAGCGCACTGGAACTCTCGCGCAACCGCGTCGAGGTCGCCGTGGTAGACGCGGCCACGTCCGCCAGCCTGGTCCGGGCCGGGGCCATGTCACACACCGCCCGCGTGGTCGAGCTGTTTCGCCGGTGGGGCGTGCTCGACGCGATCCGCGAGGGATGGACGTTTCCGCCGGAGTGGAACACCGGCAACCGGCTGCGTACCTCGCTCGTCGGTCACGACCTGGGGCCGGGTCCCAGCCGGTCGTTCGGCAAGCGCCACGGGAGCGAGTACTCCTTCGAGGATCCGATCCGCCGCCCGCAGACCGTGCTCCAACAGGCGTTCCTGCGCAAGCTCGCCGCCGACGGCGTCCCGGTCGCCGGTGGATGGCGAGTCGTCGAGTTGCACGACAACGGCACCGGCATCACGACCGTGGTCGAGCACGTCGGCTCGGGCGAGCGTCGCGAGGTGCGCGCGCGGTATGTCATCGGCGCCGACGGTGGCCGAAGTGACGTCCGGCGGCTGTCGGGCATCGAGCGCGACGGCGAGCGGGCAGCAGAACGCCACTTCCGCTTCATCGTGCGCGTACGCGAGTACCCGGCTGACATCGGGCTGACTCTGAGCGGCACCAACGTTGTCGTCAACGAGCGCTTCGACGGCTTCCTGGCGGCGATCAGCGACCACGAATGGCGCCTGTACGCAGGCCCTTACCCCCTCGGCGCCGAGCCGGCCGAGGCCGAACTGCTGGAACTCGCGAACGCGGCCTTCGGAACGCGGGTCGACGCCGAGATCGTCAGCCTCACGCCGTTCTACAAGAGCACGCGGATCGCACGGACCTTCCGCAAGGGCCGGGTACTGCTGGTCGGCGACGCCGCGCACGTCCGCGCACCGGGCGGCAACCTCGGCGAGGGCTTCGGCGACGTCGCCAATGTCGGCTGGAAGGTCGCGGCGGTCCTGCGCGGCGACGCCGGCGAGGTGCTGCTCGACTCCTACGACGAGGAACGCCGCACCCACAACCACCGCGTCGCGAGCGTCGCGCAGGAGCGCGCGGTGGCGAACGAACGAGCGATTGCGCAGGCCCGCGCGCTCGGGTTCCCATCCGACGACGATCTCAGCGATGGCGCGCACGCGCGGCGGGCTCAGATCGGCGCGGTACTGCGCGGCGAGGCCGGCCCGCAGGACGGCGTGATCTTCGATGAACGCTACGACACGTCGCCGGTGATCTGGCATGAGCCGGCCGGACCGGGCGACGTGCCGGCCTGGGACCCGCGCCGCTACACGCCGACCGCCCGTCCCGGCCACCGCGCTCCGAACGGGAACATCGACCCGTTCGGCGGCACTGTCTACGACCGGCTCGGCTCCCATCTCGCCCTGCTGGTGCTCTCCGACGAACATGACACGGTCGAGGCGTTCCAGAAGGCCGCCGCCGAGCGGTCCATCGAGATCGACGTCATCCAGCTCGACGACGCGGATGCCCGCGCGGTCTACGGCGCGCGGTACGCGCTCCTGCGGCCGGACCATCACGTGGCCTGGCGCGGTAACGGCACCGACGTGGACCCGGGGACGATCCTCGACCACGTCCTCGGCGTCGCCAAGCCGTCATGACAACCACTTCGACGGCCGCTCCCCCGGCACCGGGGCCACCGGAAATCGTGCGGGGACGCCGGACCGAAGCGGTACGGCTGCACCGCTTCGCGCGCACCAGACTCACCGTGCGGTTCCTGCTGCAGACAACCGTCGTGTTCGTGACGGTCTTTCTCATGGCCACCTTCATCACGTTCGGGCTGCAGGGTCTGAGCGGGCTGAGCCCGGCGCACCTGAAGCTCTCGGACGACGCGACACAGGCGCAGATCGACGAGCTGAACCACGAATGGGGACTCGACCGCCCGTTCGTCACGCAGTACCTCGACTGGCTCGGCGCCATCGTCCACGGCGACCTGGGCAAGAGCTGGTACAACGGCGCGGCCATCACGGAGTTGCTCGTCGACCGGGCCGCCGTCAGCCTCTCGGTCGCGCTGCTGGCCCTCGTCATCGGCATCGTCGCCGGCGGTGTGCTCGGCGGCGTCGCGGCGCGGTTCCACACCCGGTGGATCGACCGGCTCATCACCGGCTTCACGTCGCTCATGGCCATCATTCCGGCGTTCGTCGTCGGCATCCTGCTGGTAGCGGTCTTCGCCGCTACGTTCAAGCTCCTGCCGGCCGCCGGATACATGACCATCGCCGAAGGCGGCATCGGCGGCTGGCTGCGGTTCCTCTGGTTGCCGGCGATCGCGCTCAGCTTCGACACGGTGGCCGACGTCGCGCGGCAGCTACGGATCGGACTGATTCAGGCGTACCGCGAGAACTACGTGACCGGCGCGGTCCTGCGCGGCCTGAGCGGCGCACGGATCTTCTTCGTGCACGTGCTGCGCAACGCGGTCGGCCCGACGCTGGCGATCCTCGGCCTCAAGTTCCCGAACCTCATCGGCGGCGCGGTGGTCACCGAGGCGATCTTCGGGCTCACCGGCTACGGCCAGTTCGCCGCGGCGTCGGCCAACCGGGGCGACGTCCCCGCGGTACAAGGGGTGCTCGTCCTGGCGATTGTGCTGGTGGTCGCGTTCAACCTGCTGGTCAACGTGATCCTCGCGCGTCTGATCCCCGCCGCTTCGAGAGGAATCTGACGTGCTGAGCAGAGTGCTCAAACTCAGGAGCGGCCGGATCTCCGTCGGCCTGCTCAGCGTGATCCTGCTGCTCGCGATACTCGGGCCGCACATCGCGCCGTACGACCCGCTCGCGAAGAGCGACCTGGTGTTCGGCGGATCCAGCGGCGCGCATTGGTTCGGCACCGACTACCTCGGCCGGGACCTGCTGAGCCGGTTGCTCGCCGGAGCGACGATCAGCGTGCTCGGCTCCGTCGAGGTGGCCATCATCGCACTGGTCGCCGGCGCCGTCCCCGGCGTCCTGTCGGTGTATCTCGGCCGGACCTTCGAGTGGCTCTCCCTCCGGCTCATCGACACGCTCATCGCGTTGCCGTTCCTGGTCTTCGCCGTGGCGATCACGGCGCTGCTGGGCAACGGCATCCCGCAGGCCATGTTCACCGTCGGGTTCCTCGTCGCGCCGATGTTCTACCGGGTGACCCGCGCCGCCACACTGTCCGTCGCGCAGTCGCAGTACGTCGAGGCCGCCGTCCTCGCCGGGGCGTCGGTGGGTTGGGTCGTGCGCAAGCACGTGCTGCTCAAGGTCCTGCCGCCGATGACAGCGACGCTCGCCAACGCCATGGGTACCGGCTTCATCGTCGTCGCCAGCCTGACCTTCCTCGGTATCGGCGTCCAGCCACCGGACCCCAGCTGGGGCGGCGTTCTGGCGTCGGATCTGAACTACCTCGCCTACCGGCCCTGGGCACCGCTGTACGCGATCGTCCCGATCCTGCTGACGGTATGGGCCTTCAACCTCCTCGCAGATGCCATCCGCGACGTGTCCGGTGCGTCGGGACGCGTGCTGCTCGCTGACGTCGCCAGGCCCCTGCCCAAGCGCAAGGTCGGTGCGGCATGAACCCCGACGAGGCACCCGCGCTGCTCACCGTGGACGATCTGCGGATCAGCTGGCCGGGGTCAGCCACCGACGTGGTGCGCGGTGTTTCCTTCCAGCTGCGCCGCGGCCGTGTCGTCGGGATCGTCGGCGAGTCCGGCAGCGGCAAGACCCTGACCTGCCGGGCGATCCTGGGCACGCTGCCGGACCGGTTCAGCATCAGCGGCGGCCACGTCGACCTGCTCGGCCGCGACGTCACCACCCTCACGCCCAAGGACTGGCGGGCGCTGCGCGGATCGGTGATCGCCGCGGTCTTCCAGGACCCGGCGTCGTATCTGAACCCGTCGATCCGTGTCGGCAAACAGGTCGCCGAGATCCTGCGGGTCAAGGGCGGCCTCTCCCGGCGGGCCGCCAAGGCCCGCGCGATCGAGCTGTTCCGGGATGTCGCGCTTCGTAACCCCGAACTGGTCTACGCGCAGTACCCGCACCAGCTCTCCGGGGGCATGCTCCAGCGCGTCCTCATCGCGTCCGCCGTCGCGCTCAACCCGCAGGTGCTGATCGCGGACGAGGTCACCACCGCGCTCGACGTGACCGTCCAGTCCGCGGTGCTCGACCTCCTCAACGACCTCCGGCTCCGGATCGGCCTGTCGCTCGTCGTGGTCTCGCACGACCTCGCCGTCGTCGCCCAGCTCTGCGACGAGATCCTCGTCCTGCGCGACGGTGAGGTCGTCGAACACGGCCCCACCGAGCAGATCCTCTTCGCCCCCACGCACGAATACACCAAGCTGCTCGTCGGCGAACACGAACGGTACGGTCTCGAACGGTACCTCGCCGCAGCGGACGAGCCCGACGGCAGCGACCTGGACACGCTCCAGGCCGGGGCTGAGGAGACCGACCGTGTCTCGTAACGACGCTCCCGCGCAGGACCGGTTACTGCAGGTCGAGGGCCTCGACGTGCACTACGGCCGCCGCACGCACCGTACCCAGGTGCTCTGGGACACCACCTTCGAGGTCCGGCGCGGCGAGTCGGTCGGACTCATCGGCGAGACCGGCTCGGGAAAGACCACGCTGGCTCGGGCGATCGTCGGCCTGGTCCGGCCGAGCGCCGGGCGCGTCGTCGTGGACGGCAAGGATGTCACCGCCTTCACCGGCCGCCAGTGGCGCGCCTTGCGCCGGGACGGCAGCGTCCAGTACGTCTTTCAGGACCCGCTGCGCAGTCTGGACCCGGAGCTCACCATTCGGGCGACCCTGCGGGAACCCCTGCAGTTGCAGCGGCGGCTCTCCGCGGACGCCATCGACGAACGCATCGCCGAGCAACTCGAGCTGGTCCGGCTCGAACCGGAACTGCTCGACCGCTATCCGAGCGAGCTGTCCGGTGGGCAACGCCAGCGCATCCTGCTCGCGCGTGCGTTGGTGACCGATCCGGCACTGCTCATCATGGACGAGCCGGTGAGCGCGCTCGATGCCGCCAACCGCGTGCTGGTGCTGACACTGCTGAACAGGCTCCGCGACCGCGGGGTGTCGATGCTGTTCATCTCGCACGACCTGGGCTCGGTCGCCGGTGTCACCGATCGCGTTCTCGTGCTGTACCGCGGCGAACTGGTCGAGACGGGGTCCACCGCGGACGTCGTGCGACGCCCACGCCATCCCTACGCACGCCTGCTCATCGGCTCGGCGCCGACCCTCACCACGGGCGCCGTGAATCGTGCCGAGCGCGACGAACTGCGCCGGCTGCTCGACGGCGGCTGACACGAGCCCAAGAGCACCTCCGGCCTACGCCTCCGCCAGCCCCACCAAGCACCGTCAACGTCTAGGAGCACCATGTCACAGCCGAAACAGGTCCGCCTCGCCATCAACCTTCTGGCGACCGGACGACACAACGCGTCATGGAAGACGCTGCCCGATCCGGAAACGCTGTCGACCGACATTGACGTCTTCATCGAGATCGCCAAGACCGCCGAGCGCGGCCTGATCGACGGCATCTTTCTCGCCGACAACCACGGCGGGCTGAACGAAGAGGCCTACAAGCGCCCGTTCCGCGCGCTGGACCCGTCCGTGCTGCTGGCCGCGTTGGCGACCCACACGCGGCACATCGGCCTGGTGTCGACGATCCCGGCCCTCTACGGCAACCCCGCGACGGTCGCCCGCCAGATCGCGAGCCTCGATCACGTGAGCAAGGGCCGTGCGGCGTGGAACATCATCACCAGTCAGAACGACCACACGCTGAGGATCTTCGGCCTCGACGAGGCGCTGCCCCAGGAGGCGAAGTACGACAGGGCCGAGGAGTTCGTCAGCATCGTCACGCAGCTGTGGGACTCGTTGCCGGCCGCAGCCGTCGTCGCCGACAAGGAGCGCACGGTCTACATCGACCGTGACAAGCTCCGGCCGATCGACTTCCAGGGCGAACACTTCCGCGCCGCCGGAACGCTGGGCGTCACCGCCGGCTACGGTGGCCGCCGTCCGGTGCTGCTGCAGGCGGGAGCGTCGCAGCTGAGCAAGCAGTTCGGTACGAAGTGGGCCGATGCCCTGTTCACCAGCCACTGGACGAAGCCGCAGGCGCAGCAGTTCTACGGCGACGTCAAGCAGCTCGCCGCCGAGAAGTGGCACCGTGACCCCGCCAAGCTCCTGGTGGTGCCCGGCGTGTACCCGGTGCTCGGCTCGACGGAGGCGGAGGCGATCCAGCGCAAGGCCGACCTCGACGACCAGCTGGACCTCGAGCACATCAAGGGTTCGCTCGCCGTCACCCTCGACGTGGACGCGTCGATCCTCGACCTGTCCCAGCCCCTGCCCTACGACAAGATCCCGCTCGACAACCCGGAGAACAAGACGGAGATCATCCGTCGTGCGAAGCTGGTCGAGGACGCCCGGGCCCGCAACCTGACGGCCAAGCAGGTACTCCTGCAGCACATCACCGGCGGTCACCGGATCATCGTCGGCACGCCCGAGCAGGTCGCCGACGACCTTCTCGACTGGATCGACACCGACGCGTGCGACGGATTCAACTTCAACATCGACCGTTACACCGACGGCCTGGAGCACCTCGTCGACTGGCTCGTGCCCGAGCTGCAGCAGCGCGGCCGCTTCCGCAAGGAGTACGAGAGCACCACGTTCCGCGGCAACCTCGGCATCGATGACGTTGACAGCCACTGACGCGGGCGGGCCGCGGCACGAGGCCGCCGCGGCCCCGGCCACGCCGAAGGTCACCGCCGTCAGTGAGCGGCTCGGGCTGAGCGAGCTCATCACCCGGCTCTGGGCCGACGCACCGCGTCGCGACACCGAACGGGTGCTGTTCAGCGACCTCCGGCCACAGCTGCGTGCGCTGCGCCTCGGCGCTGTCCGCCTTCCCCGCGAGGACGGCAGCCGGCTCCCGCTCTCCGAGTTCTTCGAGCTGGTGCTGGACCTGTCGGCGGCGGACTCCAACTTCGCGCACAGCCTGCGCAACCACTACGCCGCCGTTGAACAGCATCTGCTGTCGCCGACGGCGAGCACACCACGGATCCTCGCACTTGCCCGCGACGGCAACCTGTTCGGCGGCGCGGCGCAGGCGGAGACGGGCAGCTCGGCGCAGGCGGCGACGTCGGCGTTCGAGCGCCAGGCGGATGGTGCCTTCCTCCTGACCGACCGCCGGTACTACAGCACCGGCAGCATCTACGCTGACTATCTCGTCGCCGGGGTCACGCTCGACGACGGAACCCAGCAATCGGTGCTCATCGAAACCGACCGCGCCGGCGTGGAGTTGCCCGACGACTGGGACGGCTTCGGGCAGCGGCTGACCGGCTCGGGATCGATCGCGTTCGACCGCGTCCGCGTGACCGTGGACGACTTCGTGGAGCGGCCGGCTCCCGACCCCGACTACCCCCGGTACACCTTCACGTTCAACCAGGTGTATCTGACGACGGTCGTCGCCGGGATCGCGAACCGGGCCTTCGCCGACGCGGTGGAAATCGTCCGCACCCGGTCGCGCAACTACTACCACGGCACCGCTGAGCGAGTGCAGGACGAACCCGTCATCCAGGCCGCGATCGGTGTCGCCTCGGCGAAAGCGTTCGCCGCGACCGCGACGATCCGTGCGGCGGCCGAACTGCTGGAGCGGGCGTTCGCCGTCCCGACGGACTTCGCGGCGTCGCTGGAGGCCACCCTCGCAGCTATCCGGGCGAAGATCACCGTCGAGGAGCTCGCCCTCGACGTCATCGACGCGCTCACCAAGGTCGCCAGCGGCAGCACGCTCAGCACCACCCGGGCGCTGGACCGGCACTGGCGAAACCTGAAGGTGCTGGCCTCCCACAACCCGACGATCTACAAGCACCGAATCCTCGGCGCGTACGAACTTGACGGAACGACACCGCCGCTCGGGGTCTACTTCTAGCCCACCCCGCGGCGCCATTGAAAGGAATCAACCGACGGTGAAACATTTACGAAGAGGACGCGCCGCGGCTGCGACGCTGGTGCTCGGCGCCAGCCTCCTGCTGGCCGGGTGTGGAGGCGGCGCCGGTTCGGCCTCGGCCGCCGGGGAGAAGGTGCTGCGCTGGGCCGGCACCTGGACCGTCGGAAACTGGGACCCGGTGATCGCCGGCAGCACCCGCACGACGCAGTACCTGGGGCTGATCTACGACACGCTCACCCGGCTCGACGAGCACGGCCAGGCGCAGCCGGAGCAGGCCGAGAAATGGGAGTACAACCAGGCGGGTGACGCCGTCACCTTCCACCTGCGGTCCGGTCTGAAGTTCACCGACGGCACACCGGTCGACGCCGCGGCGTGGAAGTACCACATCGAACGGTCGAAGACCCAGAAGAACTCGCAGCTCGCCGGTGACCTGGACTCCATCAAGTCGGTCGACGTCATCGACGAGCGGACGTTCCGGATCAACCTCACCCAGGCCGACTTCCAGATCCCGGTCCTGCTCAGCGTCCGCGGCGGCGGGCTCATCCCCAGCAAGAAGGCAGCCGAGGAGGACGTCAACAAGCTCGGCGTCTCGAACCCGGTCGGTTCGGGCCCGTTCAAGGTGGCGAAGCTCGTCCCCGAGGCCAGCCTCACCCTCGTCAAGAACCCTGACTTCTGGGCCGCGGACGAGATCAAGATCGACCGGATCGAGATCGCGTTCGGCAACGACCCGAACAGCATCGTCCAGGCCATCAAAACCGGTTCGTACAACTTCGCGATCGCCGACGTCGGCCAGATCGACGCGGCCAAGAAGGCCGGGCTCCAGGTGCTCGACGACTGGGGCTACGGCTATCAGGGCTACTTCATCCCGGTGAACCGCAACAAGGCACCCTTCGACAACCCCAAGGTGGTCGAGGCGCTGCACCACGCCATCAACAACCAGGAGTTCGTCGAGAAGGCCGCCTTCGGCTACGCCGAACCGACCGACCAGCCGTACCCATCGACCTACGCGGCCTATGTACCGGAAGCGAAGGATCTGTGGCCGTACGACCCTGAGAAGGCCAAACAACTGCTCGCCGAGGCCGGCTACAACACGACCGACAAGCGCCTGAAGGTTCCGTTCGTCGTGGCCACGGCCCTGCCGGCAGTGGAGCTCACGCAGGCGCAGTTCGCCGCCGTCGGCGTCGACCTGGAGATCAAGGTCGACCCGAACTGGTCGGTGCCGTTCTTCCAGAAGTCGCTCTCGATCTCCAACTACAGCTATGCCGGGCGCGACTCGTTCGAGCAGACCCTTACCGCCAACTTCGGCGGCGGCCCGCTGAACCTCAGCGGCCCGTACCAGTCACCGGAGTTCACGGCGGCCTTGAAGAAGGTCCGCGAGACGCCACTGGACTCACCCGACCTGAAGAAGAACCTCCAGGCGGCGACGCTCGCGGGCATCCGATCCAATCCGAACATCTACACGTACGCGACGCCGCGGCCGTACATCACCGACACGAAGGTCTCCGCTCTGCCGAAGATCCCTGGCCAGATCAGCCTTCGCGGCGTGACCATCTCCTGACCCCGACTCCGTAGCACGCGGGCTCCCGTCGCGCCACCACGCGACCGGAGCCCGCCGGCGCGTACGACCAGGTGTGAACGTCAACGTCGCGCTCGCGAGCGGGGTTGCGACCAGGCGGCCCACAGCGCGGCGTAGGAACCGCCGGCGTTGAGCAGGTCGTCGTGGGTGCCGTGCTCGACGATGCGGCCGGCGTCCATGACGAGGATGGTGTCGGCGGTCGCGGTTTGGGACAGGCTGTGGGCGATGACCACCGCGGAGCGGTCCCGGGTGACGACGGTGGCGGCGTGGTCGAGGGCGCGGGCGGTGTCGCTGCCGCCTTCGGCGGTGGCCTCGTCGAGTACGACGATGGCAGGGTCGAGCAGCAGCAGCCGGGCGAGGGCGAGTTGCTGGGCCTGGCTGGCGGTCAAGGCAGCGCCCCCGCTGCCCACGGCGGTGTCCAGGCCGTCCGGCAGGGTGGTGATCCAGCCGGCACCGACGGCGTCGAGGGCCGCGGTGAGGTTGTCGGTCGTTGCCTGGGGCCGCGCCAGGCGCAGGTTGTCGGCGATGGTCCCGGCGAACACGTGGGTCTCCTGGGTGACCAGCGCGATGGTCCGGTGCAGGCGGTTCGGGTCGAGGTCGCCGGCGGGGGTGCCGTCGAGCGTGACCCGGCCGCCGTGTGGTTGCCGCAGCCCGGCGAGCAGCGACGCGAGGGTCGACTTACCGGAGCCGGTGGCGCCGACGATGGCCACGTGCCGGCCCGGTGGCAGGTGCAGGGTGATGTCGTGCAGCACGTCGGGCCTGCCGGGGTAGCCGAACCGGACGCTGTCCACGTCGAGTGCGGGCCGCCGGGCCGGGGCCGTAGACGCTGGGCTGGACCCGGCGGGCGCCGGCTCGGGTCGTGCGTCGGCTGCGACGCTCGCCCCGGTCCGGTGGCGCGCTTCGGCGTCGGTGGTGGTGATGCCGACGAGGCGGGCGAGGCTGGCGGTGGCTTGCTGGATGCTGTCGAACACGCCGAGCACGGTGTTGATGGGGTTGAACAGGGCGGCGAAGAACAGCGCGGCCGTCGTGGCGGCCCCGATGCTCGCCGTGCCGTCGCGGACGAGGACGAACGCGACGAGCAGGATCGCGCCGAGCCCGATGAACTCGGCGACGTTGAGCCGTCCGTAGAAGCGGGTCGCGGTGCGGATGGCGCGGAATTCGTACTGCATGGATTCGGTCGATGCGGCCGCGATCCGGTCGCGCTGGCGCTGGCCGAGCCGCAATACCCGCAGGGTGGGCAGGGCGGTGAAGCCGGCGAGCATGGCGGAGGCCCGTTTCCCGTCGGCGATGCGCCCGCCGGCGTAGATCGGCCGGGAGGTGCGCAGGTACCAGCGCAGCGCGTGTGCCTGGACGGGGACGACCAGCAGGCCGGCCAGCGCGAGGCGCCAATCGAGGCTGGCCAGCCCGACCAGGGTGGACAGGATGGCGAGCCCGGCGGCGAGGAACCTGCCGAGCGCGCCCTCGGCGGCGTCGCTGACCCGCTCGACGTCGCCGGAGACGCGGGAGACCAGGTCGCCGATGCCACCGGCCTCGACCACGTCGACCGGCAACCGCACAGCGGTGGTGAGGGTGGCTTCGCGCAGCCGCGCCACGCCCGGCAGCACGACGTGAACCAGCAGTACGGTCGAGGCCCACCCCGTGACCGCGGCCGCGACGGTGGCGGCGGCGAGCAGGACGATCGGGCCGAGGAGCGCGTGGGGGGACTTGTGCTCAGCGATGGCCTGGGTGATCTGGCCGATCGCGATCGGCCCGGCCAGTCCGAGAGCGCTGTCGCCGATCATCACGACGATCGTGGCGGCCAGCCACTTCCAGCGCCCGCGCAGCAGCGTCTGGACGTAGCGGCGGACCTGTCGCCCAGTGGCGACCGGCAGCAGCGCCGTTGTGGTGCCGGTGCTCATCGGGCGACCGTCTCCCGGTAGGCGGGGACGCGGGTTGACAGCTCGGCATGTGTGCCGGTCCGGCAGCCGTTCGCGTCGAGGTAGATGACCTGGTCGCAACGGGACAGCCAGACCGGGCTGGTCGTGACCACCAGGGTGGTGCGCCCGGTGCGCAGCGTGCGGACGCGCTCGGCGATGCGGTCCTCGGTGGCCGCGTCGACGGCGGTGGTCGGGTCGTGGAGCACGAGTACCGGCGAACCGGCCGCGAGGGCGCGGGCCAGTGCGATGCGTTGCCGCTGACCGCCGGAGAGCGTCTCCCCGCGGTCGCCGACGCTGGTGTTCGCGCCGTCCGGCACGGCGTCGATGACCTGGTCGGCGAACGCCGCGTGCGCGGCTGCCGCCACCGCGCCCTCGTCGCCGGTGAGGACGCGCAGGTTGCCGGCGATGCTGCCGGGCAGCAGCACCGTGTCGTGCGGACACACGAGCACCACGGTGCGCAGCGTCTCCAGCGGCAGCGTGGCGATGTCATGCCAGCCGATGTCCGGGCCGCCGAGCAGGAGCCGTCCGGCCGATGGGTCGTACTCGCGGGCCAGCAGGGCCGGCACCGCGGCCGCGGCGACGGGATCGGCACAGACCAGACCGGCCATCCCGTTCGCCGGCAGGACGGCGTCGAGCGCAGGGCCGGTATCGAGCACGCGCACCGCCTCGAACGCCAGGCCGGAACCGACGTCGGGACGCGCTTGCGCGCCCTGGTCAGGAGCTGCCGGTGACACGGCGGGTTCGGCGACGAGGACCTCGTGAACACGACCGGCCGAGGCCAGGGCCCGGGCGTAGGCGGGACTGGCGCCGGAAACGACCCGCATCGGACCGATGACGAAGTGTGCCAGACCGAGCGCGGACACGAGCTGCCCGAGCCCGAGGTGCCCGGAGAGCGCCAGCCAGCCGCCGACGCCCGCGATCACGGTCAGGTAGATCCCGCTGAGCAGCGACCCGACCGCCGAGATCGTGGCCGCGGAGGAGGTCGCGCGCAACGCCGCCCGCATCGCGCCCTGGCTCACGCGCCGGTACTCGTTCGCGGCGGTGCGCTCGGCACCGATCCCTTTGAGCACCCGCAGCCCGCGGATCAGGTCCTCGGCCAGCGCGGTGCTGCGGGCCTGTTCGTGCTGCTCCACGGCACTGCGGCGGCGCAAGAGCCCGGAGACGCGGTTCTGGACGATCAGCAGCACGACGGTACCGGCGACGATGATCGAGCCCAGCAGCGGCGAGAAGCGCAGCAGCAGCAGCGTCGACACGACCAGCACGACGGCGGCGGCGATGACGGTGGCGAGGATCCCGGCGAAGGCGCCGACCCGGCCGGCGTCGCTGGTGGCGCGGCTGAGCAGGTCGCCGGGGGTGTTGCGAATCCCGCCGGCCGGTTGCACCACCCGGTCGCTCAGCCACATCCGCACGACCTGTCCGGTGTGCTGCTTGGCCCGCATGCTGGCCCGCGCGCCGAGCCGGTAGGACAGCGACAGCAATGCGAAGTCGCCGGCGAGCACGGCCAGCCAGCCGCCGATCGCTGCCCAATCGCCGTGCTGCACCGCGTCGCTGATGGTCGCGCCGATGATGACCGGCACCATCGCCTCGCCCAACTGGTGCGTGCTGTAGAACACCGAGGCGGCGACCAGATCGCGTCGCCGCGAGCCGATCGCGCGCCACAACACGCCGCGTGGCGATGACAGCTCGGTACCCGGTGCGCCGGTCGTCCGGTCGGCCGCGTCGGGAAGGGAAGTGGCGGGGGCGGTCACCGTGTCGACGTTAGGTTCACCTAACCTTGGCGTAAACGCAGTAGTACGCCAATCGCTATCGCCTATCAGTCACGATGATGTCGGCGACGGCGAGTGGACGAGCACGAAGGGGTGAGGCGGCGGTGAGTGCTCGTGCGATCGGGTTGGCCCGCTTCGACATGGCCCGCGGGCAGAAGTTCGACCGGCACGTGCACAAAGCGCACCAGCTGGCCTGGGTACACAGTGGCGTGCTGATGGTCGATGTCGAGGACCGCTACTGGGTCCTGCCCCCGACGCTCGCGCTCTGGATTCCGGGCGGTGTGTGGCATGCGTCGATCGCGCTGCGCACCTCGATCATGCAGGGCATCTATCTTGAGCCGGCCGGCTGCCCGGTGGCGTGGAGCGAACCAACCGTCGTGTCCGTACCACCATTGGCCCGGCACCTGATCACCTACCTCGCCGGCGAGCTGACCGAGGCCACCCGCTCCCACGGTGAGGCCGTGCTGCTGGACGTGCTCCGCCCGGTCGAGAAAGCCACCATCGAACTCCCGCTGCCCGCCGACGAGCGGGCACGGGAGGTGGCACACCTGATCCTGGCCGATCCGACCGATCGCCGCAGCCTTGAGGAGTTGGCCCGCGCGGTGCGGTCGAGCTCGCGTACCCTGCTGCGGCTGTTCCTGGCCGAGACCGGCATGACCTTCACCCAGTGGCGGGCGCACGCCCGGCTGCAGGCGTCCATCGCCTACCTCGCCGAAGGGCAGCCGGTCGCGCGGGTGGCCGAGCACGTCGGTTACGCCACCGCCAGCGCGTTCGTCGCCGCGTTCCGCCGCCTCACCGGCCACACTCCCGCCGCCTACTTCGGCAACGCCGACGCCCGTGTCGAGCGGCATCTGTCGCTGGCGCCGGATGTCGACGGGCCAGGCGGCGAATCGTCAGCCGGCGCGGCGGATCGGCAACATCGCGGCGCGTAGGCGACACCGGTTGGCGTAGCCGTGCCTTGCCGCGCGGTCAAGGCGGCACCTACCCTGGGTCAGGCAAGGCTAGGGCCTGTCTGACGGATCTTGTTGGGCGGTAGTGTTCTCCCTCATGGCGGTTGATCTCTCTGATGCGGAGTGGTCTCGGCTGGCGCCG
>NZ_JBFAZX010000048.1:0-29202 GCF_040689395.1 Dactylosporangium sp. NPDC051484
CAAGCGGCGGAGGTGGCCCGGCTGCGGACCCTCGGCGCGACGCTCACCGACGTCGGCCAGGACGACGTCCCATGGGTCGTCCTCGCCGACCCCGAGGGCAACGAGTTCTGCGTCCTGGGCCGTCCGTAGCTTTCAGCCCGAAACAACGCTAGGCAATGGTGGTCTTTTCGTGCGGTGGTGTGATGAGCCGCCGGGTGAGGGCGATGAGATCTGATACGGCGGGGTGGCTTGGTGGTTGCTTCCAGGCGAGGTAGACGGTGACAGCCGGGGCGTCGATGAGTGGGATGTAGGCCACGGCGGGGTTCGGGTACATGGCTGCGGTGGCAGTGGTGGTTACGCCGACAGCGTGGCCGGTGGTGATGGCAGCAAGCCAGTCGTCGGTGTTGGCGACCTCAATGGTGTCGGCCGGGGTTTCGTCCGGAGACCAGAGGTCGAGGGTCGTGGTGCCGGCGACGGTGTTGACGGCGATCGACTCGGTGCTGAGATCGTGCAAGGTGAGTCGTGGTTTCTGGGTGAGGGTGCTGTCGGCGGCGACAGCGGCGACGCGCGGCTCGATCAGCAGGGCCACGGTGTGCACCTCGGCGGGCAGGTCGACCTCGCCCCGGATGACGGCGACGTCGACGGTGCCGTGGTCGAGCCCGGCGGTTCGATCGTCGACGCGCAGGAGCTGCAGTGGTGTGTGCGGGCGTTCCTGCTTCCAGCGTCGAAGCAGGGGCGTGGTGTGTTCGCCCAGTGCTGACCAGGCGTGGCCGAGGCGTAGTGGCCATGTCCCGGCGCGGGCCGGATCGAGTGCCTCGTCGACGGCCGCGACCGCGGCGGCGGCCCGGGGCTGGAACGCGTGTCCGGCAGCGGTGAGCCGTAGGTGATGGGTGGACCGGTCGATCAGGCGGACACCGAGGTGGGCTTCCAGTTGGCGCAGTGTGCGGGAGAGCGCGGGCTGGGCCACGTGCAGCCGGGCCGCCGCCCGGGTGATGGTGCCTTGGTCGGCGATGGCGAGGAAGGCACGCAGATGCCGCAACTCCACGGTCATAACGGCAGAGCATAACCGCAGCGAGATCAGCATTTCAGTTGCCATGGGGTGACTCCTAGTGTCGACCGCATGGTCAACGTTCTCAGCTCCGCCGACGTCCCGGTGCCCTCGACACGGCACCCCGGCGCAGGTGCCGGAGCGGTAGGGCTGGTGCTGGGAGCCGTGCTGTCCGTGCAGTTCGGCGGCGCGGTCGCGGCGCTGCTGTTTCCCCGGATTGGGGTGGACGGGGTATTGACGATGCGGCTGATGATCGCGGCCCTGGTGCTGCTGGCCGTTTGCCGGCCCCGCGTGCGGGGATATCGGTGCACGGACTGGTTGTTGATCGGCGGATTCGGCGTGGCGCTCGCCGGCATGAACACGCTGTTCTACCACGCGATCGAGCTCATCCCGCTCGGTCCCGCGGTGATGCTGGAGGTGCTGGGGCCGCTTGTGCTGTCCGTGGTGACCGCTCGCTGCGTGGCGAGTTGGCTGTGGGCCGGCCTCGCCGCCGCCGGTGTGGCCTTGCTGAGCAGCGTCGGATTCGACCGGCTCACCCCGGCCGGGATCGGCTTCGCTGTCGCTGCAGGCGCCATGTGGGCCGGATACATCATGGCCAGTGCGCGGGTCGGGCAGCGCTTCCCCAAGGTTGACGGCCTGGCCCTGGCCATGACCGCCGCCGCAGTGATCACTCTTCCCTCGGGGGCTGGCGCGGCGGGAACCGCGCTGTTGAGCCCTTCCATCCTGGCGATGGGCGCTGCCGTGGCGCTGCTCTCCACCGTGCTGCCTTACACCCTGGAATTGCTGGCACTACGCCGCATGCCCACGACGACCTTCGCCGTGCTGATGAGCCTCGGACCCGCCGTCGCTGCGCTCGCCGGCTACGTCGTCCTGCATCAGCAGCTCACCACTGTCGAAGGGCTGGCCATCGCGCTGGTTATCGCCGCCAACATCGGCGCCGTCCGCACCCCGCCCCGGCGTTCGACCACGCCAGAACGGCGAAAGAAGGTAGCAGTCCCGGAAACGACCGTTTCCGGTGTCATTGTCCGCAGTCCTCTGTACGAGTGACCAGGGTCTTTGCGGACGTGTGCAGAGGAGTGCGGGTCAGGTGATCGCCGCGGAGGTTCGGAGGTGGACGATGAGCCCGGTCAGGTCGCCGAGCGTGGGTTGTCGGCGGTCCCGGACGACGTGTGGGGCCTGGCGGTGCACCGCGCTTCGGCGATCGGGCCGTTGGCTGGCGCCGGCGTGGTAGGGCATGCGGCTGCGGAGCTGGGTATGTCGCGGCGGCAGGTATGTCTGACGCTGCGCCGGTGGCGCGCCGGGAGGGCACGTCCTCGCGCCGGCCTGACGCGGAGCCTCCCCTCCTGCGTGCCGGACAGCGTCGCCCGGCTCGGGCATGCCTCCACCCAATGTCTGCCGACTGATCCCGACCGCACGAGCCGGAAGGCGGCGCCGGTGCTTACCGAGGTGTTCGGCCTGCTCGGGCCCAACGGCGCCCGCAAGTCCACGACCCAACGTCACGGCTGACGCGCGACCCGGCTCCGGCGGCCGCCACCCGGCGGGACTTCCGGGTGACGGCCGAGGCCGGCGGGCCCTGTGACCCGCCGAACCGGACAATCACGGCGCCGGTGGGCGCTGCCACATGACCCGGCGATGGCCGCCCCCGGGGGTCCAGGGGGCGGCCATCGGTACTGGGGATCAGCCGCGCAGGCCCGCCATGCCAGCGGCGCTGATCTTGGAGAAACGCAGCGACTGTCCGGGATCCGCGTTGCCGCCAGGGGCGTTGTCCTGCTCGTAGTTCGGGTTGTGCCAGCCCTTGGCGCCGATGCCCCGGAAGAACCCGGAGTAGTTGATGTCGCTACGCGGGTCGCCGAACGGGATCATCGTGTAGCCGTCGCCCACGCCATTGGGCTGCGTGGTCGCGTCACCGTCCTTGGCGTGGAACAGCGCGTACCGCTTCGTCTGCTTCGCGACCTGGGCCGTCGGGTCGAAGATGTCCTCGACGCGGTTGCCGTTCCAGTCGTAGCGCCAGCGGTGCTGGTGCTGCGCCACGTGTGCCCAGTACACGTCCATCTCGATGACGACGAGCTTGGGGTCGGTGACGTCGAGGTAGTGCTGCATGAGCCGCTTGCCGGACTCGCCGCGGACCTGCCTCGGGGTGATCGGCGCGCCGGTGATCCGGTCCTGGGTCACGGTGACCATGGGACCGTCCTGCAGGAAGTGGTACGCCGGCGCGTGATTGTGGGTGTACATCTGGATGCCCCACTGCTTCACGCTGATCTCGTTCAGCGCGTTCCACTTCTCACCCGCGACCGTCCACGGCTCGACGTTGCGGTTGTTGGCGCTCGTCGGGTCGTTGCCCGTGCCCATGAACGGCATGCCGAGGATCGCGGCGAACTCGAGCTCGGTCTGCAACCGGTTGTAATCCTCGGCGGTCATCACGCCGCCGGCGCTGCTCGGGCCGTTCCACGTGTTCGGCACGTACCCGTGGTTACCGATCGCCTCCAGCCCGAAGCTGTCGAGGAACCCGCGCAGGGTCCGGGCGTAGGCCAGGTACGCCGCGCGCGACTCCGCGGTGGTCGTCCCGCCCGGCGCCGGGTTGGGCGCGGCGCCGCCCGGGTTGGCGGCGTGCTGGCCGTAGCCGGCGAACTCGATCTGGTGGAAACCGGCCTTCGCGAGGAATTCGAACAGCTCCAGCCAACCACCCGGCAGCGGCACGAGCGGCCCGAGGTCGGTCGGGTCGTGCGGGAAGTTGGGGCCGCCCAGGTAACCCATCGTCGGGGCCACGCCGAGCGCGGCGCTCGCGGCGATACCGATCCGGGTCGGCACGTCACGCTGGCTGTACGTGATGGTGCCGATCTTGGGGTTGGGGATGAGCCGGCCGTTGGCGGCACTCGCCCCGGTGGGCGAGAAGACGGCGGCCGGGCCGAGCGGGGTGAACGCGGTGGCCGCCGTGAGGCCTGCGCCGGTGATGAACCGGCGACGGCTGAGGTTCTTGGACACTGTCGCTCCTTCGCTGTTGTGCGTGTGGTTCATACCGGGGCGGGGTGCGGCGTTGCTGCGGGGTGACGCACCCCGCCCCGGATAGGTGGTGCCAGGGCGTGCTCACGCCCTGGCCCCCCGAACTCCACCCAGTTGAGGTTGAAGAAGTTGTTCGTTGCGACCAGCAGTGAAGCGATGAGGGCGGGCGGGCCGGCGAACCCCGGCGTGGCGTCGGTCTGGACCGCTGGACATGAAACCTCCTCCGCGGGTGTTGCCGGACGCGCAGGCCGCCGAAAACGCGAGACAGCAGCCGTTTGCGGACACATCCGGCCGGGGAACGGGGGTGGTGTTGGTGCGGCACGCCCGGAGGGAAGGTGTGCAGCAGGATCGATCGCTTGGCGTGGCATCGACGTTGGACCGAGCTGCGCCTCAGTGCTCGCCGGGATCCCACGGAGCGGGGCGAGCACTGACTCGGTCAACGCATAGCCGTCACCGTATACGTCGATTCTTTCGAAAGAAAGAGTTGACTCGCCAGAAGTTATCTGTTGATTGACAAAACTTCGGTACGTAAGAACAAAAGTTCGCCACGGCGAGACGGAAATCGCCGCGGGCGGTCTACGCGTAGTGCGTGAAGGAGCGCAACGAAGGCCGTCGGCGTTACTCGTCAGCGGCTGGCGTCGATGACGGACCATGCACCCGGTGCGACCAGGAATCCCGATCCCGGCCGCACTGGCCGACAGCCCCGGCCTGCGGCGTTGCGGCTATGGGGCGCCCCATGGTCAGACCCTATGCGCCGCGTTGCCGGAGAGCTCCGAGCTGTCGCTGCCTTGTGCGCGACAGGGTGAACAGCACGATCGCCACGCGTCGTGCCGCGCTGCACACAGCCGGGGAATTCGGCTCGGAATGTCCAGGTCCTCATTGTGCATATGGGCTAGCTTTCGCTTGAATCAGCGAAAGCTCTCGAGGTAATCATGCCGCCTGGACGTGTGCGTGCCTCGCGGAAAGCTCTACGTCTGATGGCGCGGTAGCGGGGACCTGTGACTGATGGTCGAGGAAGCGCAGCAGCTCGACCGGGAATGGTAGTACCACCGTGGAGTTCTTCTCGGCGGCCACCTCGACGACCGTCTCCAGCAACCGCAGCTGCAGCGCCGTCGGGGTCTGCCCCATCGCGGCCGCGGCGTCGGCCAGCTTGCGCGACGCCTGCAGCTCACCGTCGGCGGTGATGATCCGCGCGCGCCGCTCGCGCTCGGCCTCCGCCTGGCGCGACATCGACCGCTTCATCGACTCCGGCAGCGACACGTCCTTGATCTCCACCCGGTCGATGTGCACGCCCCACTCGATCGCCGGACTGTCGATCATGACCTCGAGGCCCTGGTTGAGCCGCTCACGGTTGGTCAGCAGCTCGTCGAGATCACTCTTGCCGATGATCGACCGCAGCGACGTCTGCGCCACCTGGAGCACGGCGAACATGTAGTCCTGCACGTTGACGACGGCCCGGACCGGGTCGACGACCCGGAAGTACACCACCGCGTCCACCGTGACCGTGACGTTGTCCCGCGTGATCCCGTCCTGCGCAGGCACCGGCAACGTGACGATCTGCAGGCTCACCCTCTGCATCCGGTCGATCGCCGGCATGATCATGCACAGCCCCGGCCCACGGGTGGCCTCCCGCAGCCGCCCCAGCCGGAAGACCAGACCGCGCTCATACTGCCGGACGATCCGGGCACTCGCCGAGAACCCGACGACCGCCAAGACGACCAAAAAGATCAACAACACCATGACAATCACGCCGTCCATGTTCACCACCAGCGTATCCCCGCCCGCCGCACACCGCTTGTCACGCGGGGCGGCGCGATGCCGGGAGCGGAACGTGAGGAGCCGGCCGGGCTGCCTCCCAGTGGCGTTGCGGGCGGGGCTGCCGACGGGGAAAGGCGCGACAACGAGAGCGGCGACGAGGGCAGACCGGGACGGCGTTCGAAACGGTGGAACAACAGCCAGCAGATCACCAGCGACACCGCGAACACCGGCAGCCACAGCAGCCTCGCGGCCAGCCAGGACGCGGCCTGCGGGACGGTGTGCAGGCCCGGCCGGACCGGCGGCGCCAGCAGGGTCACGGCGATCAGGGACGTCTGGTGCCACAAGAAGATCGTCATTGCGGAGAGGTTGACGATCGCTACCGCGAGCCACAGTTTTGGGCGCTGCATGGCGCGACGCAGGACCGGCATCAGCAGTAGCGCAGCCCCGCATTGGGCGATACCGAACGTGACCGCGGCCAGGGTGGGTGGGTTGAGGTTGGACACGCCCTGCCCGGGGACGCCGACCATGGACACCGGGTAGCCGAACCAGCGCGTCAGTACCACCGTTGCCGCAGCGCCCAGGATCAGCATCAACCAGGCGTCGGCCCGGGACCGGAACCGGCCCCTCGTCCAGGCCGCGCCCAGGCAGAACGGCACCAGCCAGCCGGCGGCCAGGTTCACCCAGCCCACCCAGGCCGACCCGGCCAGTCCGGCCAGCCCGGGGCGGTCCAGCCCGAAGTGGTCCAGATCGAGACGGGCCACCGCGCCCAGCCCGAATTCGTCCAGGCCAAGAGGGGTCGGCGCGCCCAGGCCGAGGCTGGACAGGCCGGGGCGGGCCGAGAGGAAGCCCGCCACTTCGGAGCTGTTCAAGCCGGGGAAGGTCGAGGGAAGCGCGCCACCCCGAAACGCTCCGGGCCGAAGCGAATGAGGTCGACTGCGGCCACAACGGCCAGTGGCCAGGCGGGGTGCAGGCGGCGGACCAGCGGAGTCGCTGCGGTCAAAACCGCGAACACGAGCAGGAACCACAGCGGCGAGGCGACCAGCTTCAGCACAGTTCGTGAGGTGAGTATCGACAGCCAGTCGCTGACCGCATCACCAGCGCCGGTGGGCCGATCGACGGCGGAGCGCGTGGGAGCGACTACGGCATGCCAGGCGGTCGCCACGGCGACCAGTGCGGTCCACACGGTCAGTAGCACCATCACCGGGCGGAAGAGGCGGTCGAGGCGGGCGCGCAGCCACCGGCCGTAGTGGTCGATGGACGAGCGGGCGGCGACGAGCCCGCCGACGAAGAAGAACAACGCCAGCGTCTGGAACAGCCACGACGCCGGGGCCAGCCACGGTACCGCGCGCAGCGGGCTCACCACCCGGATCGTGCTGCCGCCGTCCACGACCAGGGCGGTCACCAGCCAGTGGCCGAGCACCACGCCGACGATCGCGATGGCACGCAGGGCGTCGATGGCACGGTCACGGTCGGTCGTCATGGCGCGGACCGTACGGGTGGGACGTCGAGGGCCACGTCACGCCGCGGAGCGATCTCCGGATAGCCCTACGGTATTACTGATACTCATGACGCGAATCCTGATCATCGGGGCGACCGGATCGCTGGGCAGCCGGGTCGCGGCGCGAGCAGTCGGCGCCGGGCACACCGTCTTCGGCACGCACGTCAATCCACGCGATGACGATGGGTCCGACGACCAGGCGATCTCCTGGGCTCGGCTCGACATACGCGATCGGCATGCGGTGCGTCACGCGGTGGAACTGGTCCGGCCCGACGCCGTTGTGCACGCGGCCGCCGGACGCGACCGCAACGACTGGACGATCAATGCCGACGGGGCGGCCAACGTGGCGCTGGCCTGTGCCGACCGGGTGCGGCTCGTGACCGTCTCCAGCGATGCGATCTTCTCCGGGCGGGCCGGGCGTGAGTACACGGAAAGTGACGAGCCGGATCCGGTGTATCGGTACGGGGCGGCAAAGGCGGCGGCGGAGACCGCCGTGCGAGCCATCGCGCCCGGGGCGGCGATCGTGCGCACCTCGCTGATCCTCGCCGAAGGGAAGGGCGGGCACGAACAGCTCACCTACGACCTGATCGCGGGGCGGCTCGACGGGGCGCTGTTCACCGACGAGATCCGCAAGCCGGTCCACGTCGACGACCTCGCCGACGCCCTGCTCGAGATCGCGGCGGGGGACTTCCACGGGGTGATCAACGTCGCCGGCTCGGACGCGGTGAGCCGGTACGAACTCGGGGTGCTCGTCGCGAAGCGGGACGGCCTCGACCCGGCGCGGCTACGGACCGCTAATAGCTCGGGGCGGCCGGGTGACGTCCGGCTCGACACGCGGATGGCCGGGGAGCTGTTGCGCACCCGGCTGCGGGGCGCTCACGAGTTCATGGCGGCCCCGCTGTAGGCGGGCCGGGGAGCAACGGGAGCATCTGCCGTTAGCGTGATCAGACGTGAACGGTGCGCAGCTGCTGCTGATCATCTTCGGGGGCGTCGCGGTGGCGGCGCTCGCGCATCGGCGGGGCGTGCGGCCAGGGCTCGCCGCGGTCGTCCTGGCCGCGGCGGGGTCGTTCATTCCCGGGGTACCGCGAGCCGCCGGGAACCGCCTGGCACGGCGGCCGAACACGCTAAATCCGTGGACAGCGCACCGGGACACTGACACGGTCGCGGGCATGGACGTGCTGCGCATACACGAGATCGCCGAGGCCGGGCACCGGATCCTCAACCCGTTCACCGAGGACAAGCTCATGCTGCTCGGCGAGGTGTGCAGGCTGCGGCCCGGGCAGCGGCAGCTCGACATCGCCAGCGGCAAGGGCGAGATGCTGTGCCGGTGGGCCGACGCGTTCGGCATCGAGGGCCACGGCGTGGACATCAGCGAAGTGTTCGTGCCGGCCGCCCGCGCCCGCGCCGCCGAACTCGGCGTGGCCGGCCGGGTCACGTTCACCCTGGGCGAGGGCGCGCAGGTGCTGACCGAAATGGCCGTCCAGGCCGATCATCCGCAGTACGACGTGGTGTCCTGCATCGGCGCCACCTGGATCGGCGGCGGGCTGGCGGGCACCGTCGCGCTCATGCGCCGGGTCGTACGCCCCGGCGGCCTGCTGCTCATCGGCGAGCCGTACTGGGCCGACGACACTCCTGACCAGGCGTACACCGGACTCGGGCTCCCGAAGGAGGACTTCACGACCCTGGTGGGCACGCTCGACCGGATCGAGGCGGCCGGGCTGGAACTCGTCGAGATGGTCCTCGCCGACCCCGACAGCTGGGACCGGTACACCGCGTCGCAGTGGTGGACCGTGTCGGACTGGCTGCGCGAGAACGCCGCCTCGCCCGACGCGCCCGCGATGCGTGAGTACCTGGAGACCTGCCGGCGCACGCACCTGCGGTACCAGCGCAGATATCTCGGCTGGGGGGTCTTCGTCTGCCGGACCGAGCGGTAGCTTGCTCGCATGAGGGATGGACCGCTGCGGGACCTGCGCGTGGTGGAGCTGGCCGGGATCGGCCCCGGCCCGTTCGCCGCGATGATGCTGGCCGACCTCGGCGCCGACGTGGTGCGCGTCGACCGGCCCGGGACCGGTTCGCCGCTCGGCCCGCCGCCCGCCGGCGACCTGGTCAACCGAGGCAAACGCTCCGTAGCGGTGGACCTCAAGCAGCCCGCCGGCGTCGAGACGGTGCTGGCCCTCACCGAGCGTGCGCACGTGCTCATCGAGGGCTTCCGGCCCGGCGTGGCCGAGCGCCTCGGCGTCGGCCCCGAGCCGGTCCTGGCCCGCAACCCGGCACTGGTGTACGGGCGGATGACCGGCTGGGGTCAGGATGGCCCCCTCGCCGCGTCCGCCGGCCACGACATCACCTACCTGGCCCGCACCGGCACCCTGCACGCGCTCGGCCGGGCCGGCGGGCCGCCGCAGGTCCCGGTCAACCTGCTCGGCGACTACGGCGGCGGCGCGCTGTATCTGGTCGTCGGCATCCTCGCCGCGCTGCGCGGCGGACGCGGCCAGGTCGTCGACGCCGCGATCGTCGACGGCGCCGCGCACCTCGGGCTGATCCTGCACAGCCTTCTGGGCGCCGGGCTGTGGCGCGACGAGCGCGGCGTCAACCTGCTCGACACCGGCGCCCCGTTCTACGACGTGTACGAGACCGCCGACGGCCGCCACGTCGCCGTCGGCGCCCTGGAGCCGCGGTTCTACGCCGAGCTCGTCGCCCGTCTCGGCCTCACCGGCCTGCCCGAGCAGTACGACGTGGCGCGGTGGCCGGTGCTGCGTGAGCGCTTCGCCGCCGCGTTCCGGGAGAAGACCCGGGACGAGTGGGCGGCGCTGTTCGACGGCACGGACGCCTGCGTCGCCCCGGTCCTCTCCCTGACCGAGGCACGGTCCGACCCCCATCTCACCGCCCGCGGCACGTTCCTGACCCTGCGTGGTGTACCGCAACCCGCGCCCGCCCCGCGCTTGTCGCACCCGGTCCCGGCGCCTGCGGGCCCGCCCCCGCTGCCCGGGCAGCACACCGCCGAGGTCCTCAGGGAGTGGGGCATCGGGTGACGGGGCCTCCTCCCGGGTGTACGTAGCGTGGCGGTATGAGTACACCACTGAAGGAGCAGCATCGCGCCGTCTGGGCCTGCGGGGACTACGCCGCGGTCGCCGCCGACATCATCCCCGAGCTGGGCACCTTACTGGTCGAGGCCTGCCGGGTCACCGCCGGTCAGCGGGTCCTCGACGTCGCGGCCGGCACCGGCAACGCCGCCATCCCCGCCGCGCTCACCGGCGCCGACGTCACGGCGAGTGACCTCACGCCGGAACTGCTGGCAACCGGGCAGCGGCTCGCCGAGGCCCGCGACGCCAGCCTGGCCTGGGTCGAGGCCGACGCCGAGGACCTGCCGTTCGCCGACGCCGAGTTCGACACCGTGCTGTCCTGCGTCGGCGTGATGTTCGCACCGTCGCACCGCACCGCCGCCGACGAGCTCGTCCGAGTGTGCCGGCCCGGCGGGACGATCGGGCTGCTCAGCTGGACCCCGGCCGGGTTCGTCGGGCAGCTGTTCGCGGCGATGCGACCGTTCAACGCCCCGCCGCCGCCCGGGGCGCAGTCGCCGCCGCTGTGGGGCGACGAGGCGCACGTGCGCGAGCTGCTCGGCGACCGGGTCGCCGGCGTCGAGGCCCGCACCGGGTCCGTGCGCGTCAAGCGGTTCGCGGCGCCGGATGGCTTCCGGCAGTACTTCAGGGCGAACTACGGCCCCACGCTCGCCGTCTACCAGGCGCTGGCCGGCGACCCGGAGCGCACCGCCGCGCTCGATCTGGCCCTCGACGAGCTGGCCGGCCGTTTCCGGGCCGCCGACGGTTCCATGGCGTGGGAGTATCTGCTGCTGACCGCCGAGCGGGCTGGTGCCGCGACCGGGGCGTAGTTACTCTTCAGTAGGTGAGCACTGAGGCCTTCGTTTTCGACGCCATCCGCACACCTCGCGGCCGGGGCAAGCACAACGGGTCGCTGCACGGCATCAAACCCATCTCGCTGGTCGTCGGGCTGATCGACGAGCTGCGCCGGCGCAACCCCGGCCTCGATCCCGCCCGGATCGACGACGTGGTGCTCGGCGTGGTCTCACCGGTCGGCGACCAGGGTTCCGACATCGCCAGGATCGCCGCCATCGCGGCCGGCCTGGGCGAGACCGCCGCCGGCGTACAGCTGAACCGGTTCTGCGCCTCCGGCCTGGAGGCGGTGAACATCGCCGCACAGAAGATCCGGGCCGGCTGGGAGGACGTCGTCCTCGCCGGCGGCGTCGAGTCCATGTCCCGCGTCGCGATGGGCTCCGACGGCGGCGCCTGGGCGATGGACCCCGAGACCAACCTGACCACGAGCTTCGTGCCGCAGGGCATCGGCGCCGACCTCATCGCGACCATGGACGGCTACAGCCGCGAGGACGTCGACGCCTACGCCCTGGAGTCGCAGACCCGGGCCGCCAAGGCGTGGGCCGGCGGGTACTTCGCCGGCTCCGTCGTGCCGGTCCGCGACCGCAACGGGCTCGTCGTGCTCGACCGCGACGAGCACATCCGCGCCTCGACGATGGAGGGCCTCGGCACGCTGCCCGCCTCGTTCGCCGCCATCGGCGAGCTGGGCGGCTTCGACGCGGTGGCGCTGCAGCGGTACCACTGGGTGGAGCGCATCGACCACGTGCACACCGCCGGCAACTCCTCCGGCATCGTCGACGGCGCCTCACTCGTCCTCGTCGGCAGCGAGGCGGCCGGCAACGCCTTCGGCCTCACCCCGCGCGCCCGGATCGTCTCGGCCGCCGTCAGCGGCGCCGACCCGCTCATCATGCTCACCGGCCCTGCCCCGGCCAGCCGCAAGGCCCTCGACAAGGCCGGGCTGACCGTCGAGGACATCGCGCTGGTCGAGATGAACGAGGCCTTCGCCGCGGTCGTGCTGCACTTCGCCCGCGACATGGGATTCGACCTGGAGCAGGTCAACGTCAACGGCGGTGCCATCGCCATGGGCCACCCGCTCGGCGCCACCGGTGGCATGCTGCTCGGCACGCTCGTCGACGAGCTGGAGCGCCGCGGCGAGCGGTACGGGCTGGCCACCATGTGCGTGGGCGGCGGCATGGGCATCGCGACGATCGTCGAGCGACTGTGAACCGGGGGAGCAACGTGGACATCATCCGCTACGAGCGCGGTGAGGACGGCGTCGTGCTGCTCACCATGGACGACCCGGCCCGCTCCGCCAACACCATGAACGCCGCGTTCACCGAGGCACTCGCCGCCACGGTCGACCGGCTGCACGCCGAGCAGGCGGACATCACCGGCGTCATCCTCACCTCCGCCAAGAAGACGTTCTTCGCCGGCGGCGACCTCGACCTGCTCGGCAGCATCGGCCCCGGCGAGGCCGCCGACGTCATGCGCTCCACGACGTTCGTGAAGGACCTGCTGCGCCGGTTGGAGACCCTCGGCCGTCCCGTCGTCGCCGCGATCAACGGCTCCGCGCTCGGCGGCGGGCTCGAGCTCGCTCTGGCCTGCCACCAGCGCATCGTCGCCGACGACACCCGCATCGAGATCGGCTTCCCCGAGGTCACCCTGGGGCTGCTGCCCGGCGCCGGCGGCGTCGTGCGCACCGTGCGGATGCTCGGCATCACCGAGGCGCTCATGCAGGTCCTGCTCAAGGGCCAGCGGCACCGCCCCGCGAAGGCGCTGCAGGCCGGGCTCGTCCACTCGGTCGTGCCGGCCGCAGAGCTCATCTCCCGGGCGCGCGACTGGATCGCCGCGAATCCCGGCGCGGTGCAGCCGTGGGACGTCCCCGGGTACAAGATCCCCGGTGGCACCCCGAGCACCCCGGCGTTCGCCGCGAACCTGCCCGCCTTCCCCGCGACGCTGCGCAAGGAGCTCAAGGGCGCTCCGTATCCGGCGCCCCGCAACATCCTGTGCGCCGCCGTCGAGGGCGCCCAGGTCGACCTGGCCACCGCGTTCACCATCGAGGGCAGGTACTTCGTCGAGCTCGCCACGGGCCAGATCGCCAAGAACATGATCAAGGCGTTCTTCTTCGACCTCCAGGCCGCCAACGCCCGCGGCTCCGCCTCGGTCACGTTCAACAAGGTCGCCGTCCTCGGCGCCGGCATGATGGGCGCCGCCATCGCGTACGTCTGCGCCAAGGCCGGCCTCGACGTCGTGCTCAAGGACGTCACGCTCGAGGCCGCGCGGCGCGGCAAGGCCTACGCCGAGTCGCGCAGGCACGACCAGGCGCTGCTAGACCGGATCACGCCCACCGCCGATGTCGCCGACCTGGCCGGCGCCGACCTCGTCATCGAGGCCGTATTCGAGGACCCGGGCCTCAAGCACAAGGTGTTCGCCGAGATCGAGGACGTGGTCGCACCGGGCGCGCTGCTGTGCACCAACACGTCCACCCTGCCGATCACGCTGCTCGCCGAGGGGGTACGCCGCCGCGACGGGTTCGTGGGCCTGCACTTCTTCTCGCCCGTGGACAAGATGCCCCTGGTCGAGGTGATCCGCGGCGCCGAGACCTCGGACGAGGCACTCGACAAGGCCCTGGCCGTGGTACGCCTGCTGAAGAAGACCCCGATCGTGGTCAACGACAGCCGAGGGTTCTTCACCAGCCGGGTCATCGGCACGTTCACGCTGGAGGCGTTGCGCATGCTCGCCGAGGGCGTGGCCGCCGCGTCGATCGAGCAGGCCAGCCTGCAGGCCGGCTATCCCGCGCCGGTGCTGCAACTCCTCGACGAGCTCACCCTCACCCTGCCCCAGAAGATCCGGACCGCGACCGCGGCGGCGATCGTCGCCGCCGGCGGCACCTGGACCCCCAGCCCCGCCGACGCCCTGATCGACCGCATGGTCGACGAGTTCGCCCGCCCCGGCCGCTCGGGCGGCGCCGGCTTCTACGACTACACCGACGGCAAGCGCACCGCCCTGTGGCCCGGCCTGCGTGAACACTTCCAGCGCCCGGACGCCGGCGTACCGTTCGCGGACATGCAGGAGCGGATGCTCTTCGCCGAGGCCATCGAGTCCGTGAAATGCCTGGACGAGGGCGTCCTGACCACCGTCGCCGACGCGAACGTGGGCTCGATCCTGGGCATCGGCTTCCCGGGCTGGACGGGCGGAGTCCTGCAGTACATCAACCAGTACGACGGCGGCCTGCCCGGCTTCATCGCCCGTGCCCGCGAACTCGCCGACCGGTACGGCGACCGCTTCACCCCGCCGCCGCTCCTGCTGGCCAAGTCCGACCGCGGCGAAACCTTCGGGTAAGCCCCCACTCTTCGTTACGGGGCGGTTCTCCTCGGGGAATCGCCCCGTTGTGCTGTTGCCGCGTGCGGCGCGTCCGCTGTGAGGCAGCGGATCGCCGCCGCGAGTCCGGCCTGATCGATCGGCTCGCCGGTGACGACGGCCTGGAGCATCACCCCGTCGATGAGCGCGCTGACCGCCCGAGCCCCGGCATCCCCGACGGCTGGCGCAAGCAGCTCATGCACGCCGTCGAGCCAGGCCCCGGCCAGTGGCCGCAGCGCCGGCGCCCGCGCCGCGGCGAGGTACAGCTCGTACTCGAGCAGCGCCTTGGGCTGATCCGCGACGTACTGCGCGACAAGCCGGCTCAGCACCCCCGCCACGTCTTCCCGCGCACCGGTACCGCTGTACATGGCCTCACGCCAGGCGTCGAGCTCGCAGACGGTCGAGTCGCTCACCAACGCCAGGCCCGCCGCGATCAGATCTCCCAGGGTCGGAAAGTAATACGTGGTGGCGCCCAGCGGCACCCCCGCCCGCGCCGCGACCATCCGGTGCGTGGTCCGTCCGACGCCGACCTCGGCCACCACCTCGACGACCGCCATGGCAAGTGCCCGCTTACGCCTCTGCGGATCCCGCCGTGCGTTCATCGCGCCGCGCCGGTCAATGAGCACCGCCCACGTTCAGCACCACGACACCCGCGATCACGAGGCCCACGCCGGTCACCTTGAGCAGGCTCAGCGGCTCGCCGAGGAAAATGGCCCCGATCGCGACGATCGCGGCGGTGCCGAGCCCCGACCACATCGCGTACGCGACCCCGACCGGCAAGACCTTCACCGACAGCGACATAAAAAGGAATGCCAGCGCGTACGCGACCAGCACTCCGGCTGTGGGCCAGAACTTCGTGAAGCCCGCGGTCGCCTTGAGCAGGCTGGTCCCGACCACCTCGACCGCGATCGCCAGGACCAGGTACACGTACGCCACCAGAACCTCCCCAGATCGCTCAACTTGTACGATCGTACAAGTTTGTCTCGGGGTGCGCAGGCGCCGCGATCAGGACTCGGTCGGCGCCGTCTCGTCTTCCGACGAGGATGAACCCGAAGGCGTGGCTGAGGCCGGAGGCTTCGGCGACGAGGCCCTGGCCTTCTTCGAACCCTTCACGGAGGCTGTGCTCCCAGCCTTCTTGGCGGAAGGCCCGCCGCGCCCGGGCTGCGTCGCGGCTCCGTTCGACGAGGACGAACCGGAGCCTGCGGCCGCGCTCGGAGGTGTCGGCGGCGAGGTCCTGGCCTTCTTCGAACCCTTCGCGGGAGGCGTGCTCCCGGCCTTCTCGGCGGAAGGCCCGCCGGTCACGGTCTGTGGCGCGGCCTCGTCCGGCGAGGACGTATCTGCTGCCGATGCCGATGCCATGGCTGCGGCCACGGCCATGGCGGGCAGCGGAGTCGCGGGCGGGGGCGGGGGCGCGGCGTCGTCGATGGGCTCCGGCTCGCTGGCGGCGAGCAGGGCACGACGGCGGCGGCGGGATCGGATCACCGCGACCACGCCGATGACGATCATCAGCACGCCGATCAGGCCGATGCCGGTCACGATTCTCGTGATGTCGCGCAGGGACAGGCTGTCCCGGAACGAGCGGTGCGCCGCCGGGGCCTGGGTCTGAACGGCCGGGGCCGCCGTGGACGTGGCCGGGGGCTGATACGGGGTGTACCGCAGAATCGAGCTCGTCTTCGGCTGGTCCGACGCGGTCAGGTAATACGCGCCGTCGCGCGTGAAGGCGATCGCCTCGCCCTGAGGCTCGTTCGGCAGGGGCGTGATCCGCGGGGTACCGGTCGTGATCGCAGCGACGACATCACCGTCGGTCACGTCGAACTCGTACGCGTCGGACATCGTGCGCACGACCGCGCGCTTGCCGTCGGGGCTCATCGCGGCGCCGGTGACGACCGCGGTGCCGACGATGCCGTACGGGTTGGACGTGCCCGTCGACTGGGGCTTGAACGATCCGGCGCGGGTCAGCGGCACCGGATTGGCGTTGTTGGCCGGCAGCGGCTGCGTCAGCGTGTACACCTCGCCGATGGGGTCCTTGGTGATGATGATCGGGCGGCCGGCGCCGTCGATGAGCAGGGCCTCGGCGTCGCGGGCGCGACCGTCCGGGTATGCCAGGCGGTGGATGACCGGGGTGTTCGCGCCGGGCGCCAGGCTCCACAGCGCGATCGACGAGCGCCGGTTGCCGGAGCCGCCGGTCAGGGTGGTGTTGTCCCCGACGTCGGCGACCCACAGCGTCCCGTCCTTGGCGAGGGCCAGGTCCTCCGGGTCGAAGGCGCTGCTGGGGTACCCCACGCTGCGGATCAGCCGGCACTGGTCGTCGAGAAAGAAGATCTTCTGCCGGGATCGATCGGGGTTGCTGTCGTTGATCACGGCGTAACCGTCCGCCGTCGCGACCAGGCCGGACACCTCGGTCACCTGCGGGTCAGTGATCGTGCACACCGTGGTACCGCTGACGGCGGGTCCGAGGTTCGGATTCGTGGCGCCCGAAGCACTCGGCGACGGACTGGGTGCCTTCGCTTCCGCCGGCGACCCGAACGTCACGACCGCCACCGACAACACCATCAACGCCGACCCCACGGACGCCCCGAACGCGCCCCCGACCCGCTGCAGCATGCGCGACAGTCTGGCAGACGCGTCTGAGAATTCAGCCGGAGGCCGCCTCGGTGCCAACGCCCGGTGCCGCGTCCCCGCCGGACGGGCAGGTGACCAGGCCAGCGCCGAACGTGGCAGCACCCGCTTCGCCGACGTCAATGGCGTCAGTGGATATGCGGCGCGGCTCGGGCGCGGCGCCACGGGCAGAAGACCGGGCGAGCAGGCCACCTGGCGTAGCCGCGTCCGCACCACCGGTCGCCGCGCGCGGATCGGTCGCCGGCTCCCGCTGCTGTGCCGCGGGCGCCGGCTCCTGCCGTACACCCGCGCGGGCGCGACGCAGCACGAACACCGCGCCGGCGATGGACAGTGCCAGCAGGGCGGCGCCGATGGTGAAGGCCAGGCGATACCCGTCGGTGAGCGCGACCGCCTCGACCGCGCCGGCGTTGAGGCGATCGGTGGTGCGTGCGGCGGCGACGGTGGACAGCGCGGCGACGCCGATCGCCATGCCGAGCTGCTGGGTGGTGTTGAACAGGCCCGATGCGAGGCCCGCGTCGTCGGGGCGGGCGCCGGACATGCCCAGGCCAGTGATCGCGGGCAGGACCAGGCCGGCGCCGGCGACGAGCAGCATTACCGGGAGTAGATCGGTGGCGTACCGGGCGTCGGCCGGCAGCCGGGTGAGCCAGCCGAGCGCGCCGGTCAGCGGTACGAGGCCGGCGATGAGCACGGTGCGTTCGCCGAAGCGGTGGATGAGGCGGGCGGACGCGCCGAGCGACACCGTGGCGATGGCGAGCGCGGCGGGCAGCATGGCCAGGCCGGTCCGCAATGCGGTGTAGTGCAGGACGCGCTGCATGTACATGGCTATGAGGATCTGGAACGAGAACATCGCGCCGATCATGAGGATCTGCAGGGCGTTGGCGCCGCAGACTTGGCGGGAGTGCAGCACACGCAGCGGTATGAGGGGCGTCTTCGCGGTGGCCTGCCGCAGCACGAACCCGCCCAGCAGTGCGGCGGCTACACCGAAGGTGATCGGCCGGCTACCGCTGGTCTGTACGACCGCGGAGATGCCGGTCATGAGGCCTGCGGTGACCAGGAGCGCACCGAGCGCGTCGGCACCAGCGCGCAGGCCCAGGCCACGATCGGCGGGCAGGTACGGCACCGCGAGGGCCAGTGCGGCGACGCCGATCGGCACGTTGATCAGGAAGATCCAGTGCCAGCTCAGCGCGTCGGTGAGTACGCCACCGAGGACCTGGCCGAGGGAGGCGCCCGCCGCACCGGTGAACGAGAACACGCCGATCGCGCGGGCCCGTTCGCGCTGATCGGGGAAGAGTGCGACGAGGATGCCGAGGCTGACGGCGCTGAACATCGCGCCGCCGACGCCTTGCAGGAAGCGGGCCGCGATGAGCGTCGCGGGGCCGGTGGCCAGGCCGGCGAGCACGGATGCGGCGACGAAGACACCGGTGCCGGCGAGCAGGACGCGCTTGCGGCCCAGCAGGTCGCCGAGCCGGCCGGCGAGCAGCAGCAGGCTGCCGAACGCGATCAGGTACGCATTGATCACCCATGTCAGTCCCTCTGGCGTGAGGCCGAGGTCGTGCTGCATGGAGGGCATCGCGACGGTGACAATGCTCCCGTCGAGAACGACCATGAGCATGCCGGTGGCGAGGACGGCGAGGGCGAACCAGCGGTTCTGTCTCATAGATTAGACCGTAACAGATCGTCTGTTACGAACCTATCTTCGAGAGGATGGAGCGCTATGACGTTTCCGGAGCCGACCGTGCCCGCCGCCGGGCGGGCCGAGGTCTTCCTGCGCTACCTCGACTACTTCCGCGAGACGCTGCTGCAACGGGTCGCGTCGCTGCCGGCGGACGCGCTCGGCCGCAGCTCGCTGCCGTCCGGATGGACCCCGCTCGAGCTGCTCAACCACCTTCGGCACGTCGAGCGGCGCTGGCTGGAGTGGGGCTTCGAAGGCCGAGACGTGCCCGAGCCGTGGGGCGATCGGCGTGACGAGCGCTGGTACATCGCGCCGGGCGAGACCCTCGGCACGCTCAGCGAGCAGCTGCGGCGGCAGGGCGAGACCACCCGCGCCATCATCACGGGTAGCGATCTCGACACGATCGGTGCGCCCGGGCCGCGGTGGGACGGCGCCGACCCGCCGCCGCTGGAGCGGGTCCTGTTCCATCTGCTGCAGGAGTACGCCAGGCACGCCGGCCACATCGACATCGTCGCCGAGCTGGCGGGCGGCACGCAGGGGGAGTGACGCGGACCGGATTCCGCTCGAACCCCGTTACTGCCTGGCGCGGCGGACGCCCTGCGCCTCGACCGGGCTGGCCAGGTGCCCCTGCGCCAGCCTGGTCAGCGCGCGCAGGAGCACTCCCCGCTCGTCCTCCGGCAGCGCGTCGAGGACCGCGGCGTGCACCGAATCGGCGATCTCCTGACTGCGTGCGGCCATCTCGGCACCCTTCGGGGTGACGGCGATGATCCGCGCCCGGCGATCGGCGCTCGACGGGCGGCGCTGTGCGTATCCGGCCTTCTCCAACGCGTCGACGGTCACCACCATCGTGGTCTTGTCCATGCCGCCGATCTCCGCTAGCTGGATCTGGGTGCGCTCCTCGCCGAGTGCGTGCGCGAGCACGCAGTGCATCCTCGGCGTCAGCCCGATCTCGGCCAACGCCGCGGTCATCCGGGTGCGCAGCACGTGACTGGTGTGATCCAGCAGGAACGACAGGTCCGGCATGAGCGTGGCGGCCATGTCACCAGCATAGATACCCGCGGCCGGCGCCTCTTCCGGTCAACGAACGAAGACGCTGCCGACAGCGACCCCCGGGGTTCTGCTGAGAGCGCTCTCGACCGTACCGTGCAGGGTGCCGTGGCAGCTTCCGCGCGGCGTGGCGGGAAGAACGAGTGCCGGAATGAGCAGATCCAAGCCAACCATCGAGGACGTCGCGCGAGCGGCTGGGGTGTCCCGCGCGACCGTTTCCCGGGTGATCAACAACGTGCCCGGCGCGTCCGGGCAGTTGCGTGCGCGGGTGCGTCAGGCAGTGGTCGAGCTGGGCTACACGCCCAACCAGACCGCGCGGGCCTTGGCGTCCGGCCGCCAGCGGGCCGTGGACGTCGTCGCCGTCACGTACAGCCCGGCAACCGGGTGGCTGGGTGCGCATCCGTACTACAGCCGCGTCCTGGCGGGCATCATGTCGGTACTGGAGGGCGCGGACGTGCAACTGCGGGTACACGCGGTGGGCGAGGCGGGCGCGGCCGAGGCGATCGACGCGATCGCGGCGAACGCCACGGTGGGCGCCGTGCTGACCAACATTCCTCCGGCGCTTGCCGCGCGGTTCCATCGGCAGTGCCGCCGGGCGGTTTCGGTGACGGCGACGGCGGCCTCGGTACCGGCGATGGAGGTGGACAACGCCGGCGGCGCGTACGCGGCGGTCGAGCAGTTGTACCGGTTGGGTCGCCGCCGGATCGCCGCGATCCACGGGCCCGACGCCAGCACCTGCGCGCTCGACCGCCGCACCGGCTACGCGCGTGCCGTGCGGCAGCTGGGCTTGGCGGACCTCGGCGCCGACGGCGGGGACTTCGTGCGTGAGAACGGGTACGTCACGGCACGCCGGCTGCTCGAGCGCCATCCCGACGTCGATGCGATGTTCGTGGCATGCGATCTGATGGCCGCCGGTGCGATCCAGGCGATCACCGCCGGCGGCCGGCGCGTACCGCAGGACATCAGCGTCATGGGGTTCGACGACAGCCTGGCCGCGGTGTGCTCGAATCCGCCGTTGAGCACGGTGCGCGTACCCGTGGAGGAGATGACGGCCGCCGCGACGCGGCTGCTGCTGGACGGCGAGGTTCCGGCGGGCCACCGGCAGCAGTTCCCGGTCGAGCTGGTGCTGCGGGAGAGCACTGGCCAGCCCGCTGTCCCGTCCTTCCCCTGAGAGCGCTCTCGCCCCTACCGTGCGTGGCCATGGCCGACCCGCTCCGCGCCGCCGCCCGGGCCACCTACGTCGTGTTCGCCGCCTGCGGATTCCTGCTCGCGAGCTGGGTCGCGCGGATCCCGCAACTGCGGGATCACCTCCAGCTGCAGCCCGCGCAGCTCGGCTGGGTGCTGCTCGGCGCCGCGGGCGGCTCGCTGGTGTCCCGGCCGCTGTCCGGTCCGATCCTCGCCCGCATCGGCCAGCGCAGAACGGTGAGCGCGGCCGGAGCCCTGGCCGGCGGCGGTCTCGTCGTCACCGGGCTCGGTGACCTCGGTGACACGGCCGGGCTGGTGCTCCTCGTCGCTGGACTGCTGGTGATCGGCTTCACCGCGTCGGTGTGGGACGTCGCGATGAACGTCCAGGGCGCCGAGGTCGAACGCCGGGTCGGCCGTTCGATCATGCCGCGGTTCCACGCCGCGTTCGCGGGCGGCACCGTCGTCAGCGCGGCGCTGGCCACGGCACTGATCGCGCTGCACGTCCCGGTCGCCGCCCATCTGGCGGGTGTCGCCCTGCTCGTGCTGGTCGCCGTGCCGGTGGCCGCCCGCGACTACCTGCCCGAGCCGGGCGACGAGCACGCCGGCCCGGCCGCCACGGGACGCCCGAGCGCGCTGCGGGCGTGGCGGGAACCTCGGACCATCCTCATCGGGCTGTTCGTGCTCGCCTTCGCGTTCGGCGAGGGCGCCGCCGGCGACTGGATCGGCGTCGCGCTCATCGACGGTCATGGCGCCGCCGCCGCGGTCGCCAGCCTCGGATACGCCGTCTACCTGGCCGCGATGACCGCGGTGCGCTGGTTCGGCGCCGGCCTGCTCGACCGCTACGGGCGGGTCGCCGTCCTGCGTGCCCTGGGGATCGTCACGATCGCCGGCCTGCTGCTGTTCGTCTTCGGCCCGAGTTTGATCGCCGCCCTCACCGGTGCGCTGCTGTGGGGCATCGGTACGGCCTTCGGCTATCCGGTCGCCATGAGCGCCGGCGCGGACGACCCCCGGCATGCCGCCGCCCGCGTCACCGTCGTTTCCACCGTCGGCAAGCTGGCCTCCTTCGCCGGGCCGCCGCTGATCGGGATGGTCGGCGACCGTGTCACCGTCCTGCGCGCCCTGCTCGTCGTCGCCGCGCTCCAGGGTGTCGCCGTGCTGATCGCCGGCGCCACCCGGCCATTGCGACCGGCGGAGCCGGCGCGAGAGTCGCAGGGAGCGGAGGCCGGAACAGGGCCTGAGGCGGGTTCTCCGCGACCGTGAGCCGCGCGGTGGCCTCATCGATTCGCACAGGGGTCCGCCACCGGCTATCGTAGAGCGTTCAGGCAACAAAAAAGACGCCCAAAGGCGCCTTACTAGTGCAAATGTTAGCCGACTGGAGACGGATTGTCAAACTCATCCGACACAGCCGACATCGTCGAGGAACAGGGGCACCTAGACACGCTCTACGAGCACCTCGACACCCTGCGTGAGGAGGCCTCCGGGCAGCTGACGAAGGCCCTGCTGCAGACCGGGGGCACACCGGCCGACCGTTCGCACCGAGACTCGGCGACCACGCTGTACACCGACCGGCTGGCGCAGTACAGCGCCGTGGAAAACGGGCTGTGCTTCGGCCGGCTCGACTTCGCCGACAACGAGAAGCGGTACATCGGCCGGATCGGGATCTTCGACGAGGAGAACGACTACGAGCCGCTGCTGATCGACTGGCGAGCCCCGGCGAGCCGGCCCTTCTACCTGGCCACGGCCGCCGCGCCGGACGGGGTGCGCCGCCGCCGGCACATCCGCACCGATCGGCGCACCGTCACCGGCCTCGACGACGAGGTGCTCGACCTCAACGAGGCGCACGGCACCGGTCGCGGCGCCCACGACGGGGTGACCGGCGAGGCGGCGCTGCTGTCGGCGCTCAACGCGTCGCGCACCGGCCGGATGCGCGACATCGTCGAGACGATCCAGGCCGAGCAGGACCACGTCATCCGCGCCGACCTGGGCGGGGTGCTGGTCGTGCAGGGCGGGCCCGGCACCGGCAAGACCGCGGTGGCGCTGCACCGGGCCGCCTACCTGCTGTACAACCACCGGCAGATGCTCTCCTCACGGGTCGTGCTCATCGTGGGACCCAACGCGACGTTCCTGCGGTACATCTCCCAGGTCCTGCCCTCGCTGGCGGAGACCGGCGTGCTGCTGGGCACGATGGGCAACCTCTTCCCGGGCGTCGTCGCGCACCGCGAGGAGCCCGCCGAGATCGCCGAGATCAAGGGCCGGGCGGAGATGATCGACGTGCTCGCCGCCGCGGTCCGCGACCGGCAGCGCGTGCCCGACGAGCCGATCACGCTGCACCTCGGCCTGCTCGACGGTGGCGGGATCATCCTCGAACCGGAGGTGATCGAGGACGCCCGCGAGCGCGCCCGCCGCACCGGCAGGCTGCACAACCTGGCCCGCCCGACGTTCGACACCGAGATCATCCACGCGCTGTCCCTGCTCGTCGCCGACACCATCGGCCTGGACCCGTACGCCGATGACCCGCTCGGCGGCGGCGACGCCCCCGGCGACTCGCAGCTGCTGGACGAGGCCGACCTGGCCGAGATCCGCCGCGAGCTGCGCGGCGAGGCCGAGGTCCTCGGCGCGCTGGACTGGCTGTGGCCGATCCTCACCCCGCAACAGCTGGTGGCCGGGCTGTTCGCCTCCGACAAGCGGCTGGCCGCCGCCGGCGCCGACCCGCGGTTGCGGCGCTCCCCGAAGGAGGGCTGGACCCCGGCCGACGTGCCGCTGCTGGACGAGGCCGCCGAGCTGCTCGGCGAGGACGAGACCGTGCTGGAGATCCTGGCCGAGCGCCGCCGCACCAGCCTGATCGAGTACGCCGAGGGGGCGCTGGAGATCGCGTTCGGCTCCCGGTCCATCGACCTGGAGGACGAGGACGACCCGGAGCTGCTGTCCGTCACCGACCTGCTCGAGGCCGACCGACTGGCCGAGCGGCAGCACGACGGCGAGGCGCTCACCCCGGCCGAGCGTGCCGCCGCCGACCGTAAGTGGGCGTTCGGGCACGTCATCGTCGACGAGGCGCAGGAGCTGTCCGCGATGGCGTGGCGGCTGCTGATGCGCCGCTGCCCGAGCCGCTCGATGACCGTCGTCGGCGACGTCGCCCAGACCGGCGACCTGGCCGGCGCGTCGTCGTGGGGGCAGGCCCTCGCCCCGTATGTCGGGGACCGGTGGCGGCTGCGCGAGCTCACCGTCAACTACCGCACCCCGGCCGAGATCATGTCGGTGGCCGCCGGCGTGCTCGCCGGGATCGACCCGGACGTCCGGCCGCCCCGGTCGGTCCGCGAGGCCGGCGTCGAGCCGTGGGTGCGCGGCGTGGCCCCGGCCCGCCTCGCCGACGCCCTGGCCGAGGCGGTCGAGCGGGAGTCGGAGGAGGCCGGCGAGGGCCGCCTGGGGGTCATCCTCCCCGTGGGGATTTTCGAGGATTTGGTACCGCATGTGCGCAAAGCGTCTCCCGACGCCGCGCTCGGCGAGCAGCCGGACCTCACCACGCGGGTCGTCGTGCTGACCGTCAAGCAGGCGAAGGGCCTGGAGTTCGACGGCGTGATCGTCGTGGACCCGGAGCGGATCGTGGAGGAGTCACCCCGCGGCGCCAACGACCTGTACGTGGCGCTAACGCGGGCCACGCAGCGGCTCGGCATCCTGCACCCGGGTTCGCTGCCGGACTCCTTGCATGCCGTGGTGGGAATATAACCAGGACGACCCGCACCCAGCCCGGCACCTCGAAGCACCCGCGGGTGCTGCGGGAGGCCGGGCTGGGTCGCGTGCGAACCGAGGCGCAGCGCCGCATCTATGATGCTGCGCCCGGAGCCGCTCACCGAGCTCGACGCATGGCTGACGCCCTGTCGCCGCCTGTGGCGCCGCCACCTCGATCTGCTCGAGCGGGCGCCGGCGGAAGAGAAAAGCCGGGAGCGTGATGGGTCGGACTCCAGCACGCTCACCGAACCGACGTGAGCGTAGCAACACCCTGGATGAGCACTCCCGGCGCGGGTCGACCTGCGCCGGAACCCCACTCCGGCCAGTGCCACGACCCGCCCGCCGGGCCGGCTGGCGGGTCGTGGCGTCGAAACCTTTTGCGCATCGCGCGAAAGACGCCTCAACAACTTCCTGTCAATATGACAGGAAACCTAACATCGACGCATGTCTGACGATGAATGGCGGCCGCCGACCGTGTTGCTTGCGGTTGACCTGGTCATCCTCACCCTGCGGGACAACCGCCTGCATGTGTTGCTGATCGAGCGCGGCGTTGAGCCGTACCGTGGCATGCTCGCCCTCCCCGGCGGCTTCCTGGGCCACGCCGCGGAGGACCTGCCGGCGGCCGCCCGGCGGGAGCTGATGGAGGAGGCCGCCCTCCCGGGTGAGACGCTGCATCTGGAGCAGCTCGGGGTGTACGGCACACCGGGGCGCGATCCTCGGGGGCGAGTCGTCTCGGTCGCCTACCTGGCGATCGCCCCACGGCTGCCCGAGCCAACCGCGGGCACGGACGCGTCCGATGCGCTCTGGACCCCCGTCGAGCGGATCCTGACCGCGCGGTTCGAGGTCGCATTCGACCACTGCCAGATCATCGGCGACGGCGTCGAGCGCGCGCGGGCCAAGTTGGAGTACACGGCGCTCGCGGCGGCATTCTGCGGCCCGACGTTCACCATCGCAGAGCTGCAACTGGTGTACGAGGCCGTGTGGGGCGTCCAGCTCGATGCGCGCAACTTCTACCGCAAGGTGCAGGGCGCCAGCGGGTTCATCGTTCCCGCCGGACCGATGCGGAAACCGGTCAACGGGCGCCCCGCCCGGCTGTTCCGCGCCGGGCCTGGCAGGCGGCTGCACCCGCCGATCACGCGTCCCGTTGTTGTGGCGGCGGAAGCGGCCGAGGCATGAGCACCGATGTCGTCGTGATCCTCACCGCCCTCAACCTGGAGTACGACGCGGTACGCCAGCATCTGACCGACCCGCGCGTGCACCTGCACCCTGCCGGGACCCGGTTCGAGGTCGGCCGGCTCCGCCACGGCGGGCGCGCGGCGCTCGGACTCGTCGGCAAGGGCAATCACCCTGCGGCGGTGCTGGCCGAGCGCGCGATGGCCGAGTTCAACCCCGCGGCGGTGCTGTTCTGCGGAGTCGCCGGTGCGCTTTGGCCGGGCATCCGGCTCGGCGACGTGGTCGTGGCCTCGCAGGTGTACGCCTATCACGGCGGCACCAGCCACGACGACGGGCTCATGGCGCGACCGCGGTCCTGGGAGACGGCCCACGGCGCCGCCCAGATCGCGCAGCACCTGATCCGCGCCGGAGACTGGGCCGACCCTCTTCCCACCGGCACCAGACCGGCCGCGCACTTCGGCCCGATCGCGGCCGGCGAGGTCGTCCACGACTCGGCGACCTCCGCCCAGGCCCGCTGGGTCAGGCAGCACTACAACGACGCGCTCGCGATCGAGATGGAGGGCGCAGGGGTGGCGCAGGCCGGCCATCTCAACCGGGCGCTACCCGTGGTGGTGGTGCGCGGTATCAGCGACCGGGCCGACGGGACCAAGGCGGTCAGCGACGGCGAGGCCTGGCAGCCCAGGGCGGCGGCCAACGCCGCCGCGTTCACCGTCGCCCTGGCCCGCGGGCTCATCGCCGACACCGCGGCTGACGATGCACGGACCGGCGACGACAGGACGGAGCGTCCGCACATGAGCCTGACGAACACGAATGTGGCGACCGGCAACGCTCGGGTCGGCGTCCAGGCCGGACAGGTCTTCGGCGGCATCATCCTCGGCTCAGCCCCGCAACCGGCGCCGGGCCTCGCCGCGGAGGTCGCGGAGCTGAGGAGGCTGCTCGAGCGGGCGCACCGCGAGGGCCAGCTCGACACTGACGCTTACACGGCGGCGAAGACGGAACTGACGATCGCGGACGACTGCATCGCGGAGGACACCGCGAGCAGCAGGAGCGCACTGCTGGTGACGCTCAAGCGACTGCGCGGCCTGGTCGCCGACGTCGCCGAGCTGGCGACCGCCGTTGCTGCGATCATCGCCGCGGCGAGGGGGCTGTCGTGACGACCGCGACCCACGCCAACGTCGCCCACGACAACGCCCACGTCGGCGTGCAGGCCGAGGTGGTGCACGGCGACGTCGTCAGCTACCAGGTGCTCCCGGACGACCCGCCCGAGGTGCGGTTCCGGCAAGGCGTCCGCTACCTCGATGCCCGGATGCCCGCCAAGGCCCGTGAACTCATCGAGGAGGCGGTCTCACACGGCTACGAGACCGACGAGGTGCTGTTCCACCGGCTGCTCGCCCTGCTCAGCGGACGGACGCTGAGGCAGCTGAGCAACGAGGACCTCACGCACCTCAATGCGGTGTGCAACGACATCCCGCAGCTGGCGGGCAACGGAGCGTGGACGGCCGGCGTGCGGGTGATCCTGCGCCTGGTCCACTCCATCACCGCCACCGGAACCGAACTCGTCCTCAAGGAACTGGACGGGTTGGGGCGGATCCAGCGCAACAAGATCCTCGACCATCTCGGGCTGCTGCTCGAAGGCCCGCTCGAGGACCAGCTGTGGCGCCGGTCGGTGGAGCAGGCCCGGACGGACCAGGTGGCGCGTGATCGCAAGAATCGCTCCTGGATCTTCTTCGAGCCCCGGCCCGCCCATCCTCGCGTGCGCCCGACCCGGCCCGCCTCGCCCGCCATGAGCGATTGGCTGCGCTGCGTCCTGTGCGGCGCGCTGTTCGCGATTGCCGTCAGTGGCCTCGGCCTGCTGGCGGTGCGAGCTGGGGAGCCGATGCCCGTCCTCGCCTTCCTCGTCGCCCTCGCTGGCACCGCCGCCGTCATGTTCTACGGCGCTGACTGGTACTTCCGCGCCCGATGGCTGCGGGGCAAGAACGAGCAGCTCGTGCCCCGCCCGACGCAATCGGCCGAGTCACGCCCCGGTCGCTTCGCACACGATGTGGACCGGCTGTTCGACCGGTACTTCGGACGGTACCTGCCGGCGGACACAGAGCGGTCCGCCTGGCTTGCCGGGACCGCCGGCATCCGCCGGCATCTGCGGGACGAGGTGGTCGAGATCTACCGCGAGCAGCGGATCACTGCGGAGCAGGTCGGGTGGCTGATCCGGCACTTGGTCGGCGATGTGCGAAGCCGCTGGGAGCACGGCACCCTGATGGCCCACCGGGAACAGCTGCGCACGCCCATCACCGTCGTCGCCGGATGCGGGACGGGACTCGTGGCCGTCGTCGCCGGCAGTGTCCTGGTCGTCCCAGCTGCGGTGATACAGGCTCCGGTCAGCGGCGCGCTGTGTGTCGTGCTCGCCGTCGTCTGCGCCGCCGCAGGACCGTCCGCATTGTTCCGGATCGTCTTCGAGTACCGGCGGGCTCGGGCCGACGAGGCCGAGCGGCGCGAGCAGTTCGCCGCCCGGTCAGCGGCCTACGAGCGCTGGCTGGACAAGCTGTCCCGGAAACCGTCCGATACGGAGATCGCCTCTTGGCTCGAGTGCGATCGCAGAATCCTGGTCGACGAGACGATGCGGCACTACCGGCTGCGGCCGAGCCAAGTGATCGCACACGCCTTCATCGAGGCGCCCGGCCGGTCCTACCGGCGGGCGCGGGTCACCGGCGGCCCCTGGCGGTACTCCAGATACCGTCTGCTGCTGTTCCTGCTGACCGACGACGGGGTGCGGCAGGTCGACATCGACCTCGACTTCGTCGGCGGAACGGCCGGCCTCACACAACGGCTGAACTATCGTTTCGACGCCGTCGCGGCCGTCCGCATCCACGGTCTCGCCCAGCCTCAGCAGACCTTCGAGCTGATTCTGGTCAACGGCGAGCCGATCAGCGTCCGCGCGACCGAATCGAGCGCCGAGAGTCTGCAGCCGGGCGAGGATCCGTGGACACTTTCCGCGGTCGCGGTGGACGCTTCCGGGCTGCCGCACACACTGAATGTGCTGGAGGGCATCGCGGCGGAGGGCAAGGAGTGGATCAAGCACCAGCATCGCCGGGCCGACGACAGGCTCGCCGACCTGCATGCGACCGTCCGCAACCTGATCGACTGAGTCTTCGCCAATCCAACGCCGTTGCGTTTAGCGTCGTGGGCGGGCGGCAAGTCCTTGTTCGAAGATCGTGATGCTGGCGTGGATGGTATAGGTCTGGGTGGTTCTGGG
>NZ_JBFAZX010000049.1:0-28478 GCF_040689395.1 Dactylosporangium sp. NPDC051484
CACCGCCCGCAACTCCGCGGTCTGGGCATCGGTCAGCATCACACCAGGATCAACGACAACCCGACATAACACAACCAGGATCACGCGACACTAGACTCTGCCGGGTGATCCTGCGGATGGCCGGCTTCCGCCAGCTGATCGAGTCCGTCAACGACACCCTCAAGAGCCAACCCGACCTGGAACTCCACAGCGGACGCAGCATCGACGGCATCGACGCGCATCGCCCCAACGCCTCCTCGCCCGCATCGCTGCGATCTGGCGCACCCGCACTGCCTGACAACCCAAAACCCGGTCACTGATCGCCTACGACCACTGACCGGGCCTCGGACTTACGTCCAGGAGCAGGTCGCCACGATCACGGAGCGTTCGTGTACCCCCCTGGTACACGAGCGCTCCGTGATCATGGCGAACGCCGGCGGGCGGAGCGCTGGACCGCGCAGCGCGGCCGGGTGCACCGCCGCGGTTGGCCGGTCCAGCCGCCCGCTCGCAGCGGCCGGGCGACCCGCACCGCCGTGGAACACGGCACGGCCACGTCCGTCCAGCCGTACCGAAGCGTCCGGTACCCCTCCGCAGCCGACTCGCTGTCGCGCAGCCGGTAACGACGGCGATGCTCCACGGGGTAGTACGCGTCGCCGTCGAGTTCGACGACGGTGTGTTGAACGCCGCGTACTCGACGTCCCGGAAGCGCACGCCGGCACCGGCGTGCCTGCCTGCCGCCTCCCGCACGGCAGGCCAGGCCCCGAACGACTTCGACCTACTCGTCTAGGCGTGCCTCAGCGATGCGTGTAGTTATGTTGCATCCAATGCAATAGCACGCGAAAGTGCGGCCGGTAGGGTATCGCCTGTCAATTCGCGGTAGTGGCCTGACCAGCCGGTCCTGCTGAGCACGACGACGTCGCAAGACATGGGGGCAACGTGGTGACCCGCCGGATGGGCCTGATCCTCGCCGCTGCGCTGGTGCTTTCCGGCGTCGCCGCAGCCTTCGTGGTACGCCGGCTCGATCACGACGGCAAGGGCCGCGATCCGCGCGCGTACCCGGCGTCGGTGACGAAGGTATCGCTCGACGAGGCGCTGCGGCGCGCCGCAATGACGCTGCCGGCCTGCGCCGGAAACGGCCTTCGCTACGCGCTGTTCGACAACGGGTTTGGGTACTACTACACGATCCTCCTGCAGCTGGAGGCGCCGGAGGATTGCGTCAACGACTTCCTGGCCTTCAACTCCATGAAGAACCTCGCGTACGTCTATGCATTCCACGGCGGATGACCCCTCATCTTGATCTCAGGCAGCATGACGAGGTCGCCCGTGTCGGGTTGTCGGCAAACTTGGCCGGCGGCCCCAGATTTCTGCCAGCCTGACTCGGGGATCTGAGGGAGGTATCGGCAATGGGTCGCGTGTCCGGTGAGGCGGTTCGGACGGCCGGCGTCCGGGGCACGGCGGTTGTCTTCGCGCTGACGTGGCTGGTCTATCCCGGGTTCGGCGTGCCCGACCTGGCGGTGACGTGGAACCCGGAGTGGGACGTGGCGCTGGAGGCCGGCTGGGGGCTGATGTTCACCGTGTTCGTCGCGGCGGCCTTCATCCGGATCGCCGTGCGGCCCCGGCGGTCGGCGCCCGCCGTCGTGCAGTTGCTGTGCGTCGCGGCGGCCCTCGCGGTCTCCGCCGCCGCCTCGTTCGAATGGGCCCTGGTGCTCGTCGCCCTGGCCATTGCCGGGGAGGCGCTCGTCGTGGCGTTCGCGCCCGGGCGCGAGCCGCTCACGACGGGCGGTGTCCGGGTGGACCGGCCGCTGGCGGTCCTGGCCGGGCTCGCCGCGCTGCCCTGGCTGGTGTACGCGAACGCGATGTACGCGGGGAACCGGGCCGGGCTGGGGCTGCCCGACGAGGTCACCATCGGGATCAACCACTACGCCGTGCAGGGCGCGGTGGGTCTCCTCCTCGCGTCGCTGAGCTGGACGGCGGCGTGCTGGGTGCGGGGCCGGCGGTTCGTCGGGGTTGGGGTCGGGCTGGTGGCCGCCTACTTCGGTCTCGTCAGCCTCGCCTGGCCCGGCACGCCCGGCGGGTTCGGGCCGGTCTGGTCGGCACTGAGCATGGTCTGGGGCATCGCCTTCGGCACACTCGCCGCCGTCCGAGGCGCAGCTTCTGGCATCACCCAAGACGCCGCCCAAAGTTCCGGCGCGGACGCGGCGAGCACCCCCGTGCTGGAACACTGACGTCAGAACGCTCGGCTCGCCGAGCGTTGTGTAGTACTGTCGCCTTGCCGGGTTGACCACAGTCCCCGACGAAGTCCAGGTGGGCTCCCACCTTCGCGACCGATCCTATTCGCACGGCAATCCATTGCGCGATCAGCTTCCAGCTCATCGAGAGCAATGATTGGATGTGTGCGATGGACGAGCCCCGCTGGAGCGATGTCTACCTGACCGCAAGTGCGCGCGGGATCTCGGTGTGCGGTGACCTGCTCGCCGCGACGTCGCTGGCGGTCGTGCTGCAGCAGCGCGGTGCGGGCGGATACGCCGTGGCCGCGTTGCTGCTGAGTGCCTCCCTGCCGCCGGTGCTGCTGGCCCGGCCGAGCGGGTGGGTCGCGGACCGGTTCGACAGCCGCCGGATCGTCTCGGTGGTCGCGCCGTCGCAGGCGCTGTGTTGTCTGGCCATGCTCACCACGTCCGCCCCGGTAGCACTCATCGCGCTCAACGCGTTGCTGGCTTGCGGGGTCGCCGTCACCCAGCCGGTGTTCGCGGCGCTGGCGCCCGCGATGGTGGGGGTGGAGAACGTGCCGCGGGCAAGCGCCATCTCGCAGACGTTCACGTCCGCCGGGATGTTCGCCGGGCCGGTGCTCGCCGGCGCGCTCGTCTCGGTCAGCGGATTGTGGTTGCCGCTGCTGCTCGACGCGGCGAGCTTTCTGGCCATCGCGGTGGTGGGCCTGGTGATCCGGACCCGCCGCACCCCGCGGCCGGCGGTGCCGTCCACACCGGACGGTCCGCCCGTCGTGGCCTACCGGGTGCGCGACGACCGGGTGCTCGTTGTCGCGCTGGGCATGGTGGCGGTGGTCGTCGCTGCGGCCAACCTGATGGATGTCGCGGTCGTCTTCTTCGTCCGCGGCACGCTGCACGCGTCCGCTGCGATGTATGGCGTCGTCATGGGCAGTTGGATGCTTGGCCTGGTCTGCGGGTCCTGGGCGGCGGCCCGTGGCCGCACCGACGACCACGGCTACCTGATCCGGCTGATCGTGGGTCTGACGCTGGTCAGCGTGGGCATCCTGGCGGGCGGCACGGTTCGCGAGGCCGGTTGGGTGATACCGGCGTTCGTGCTCGGCGGGATGGGCAATGGCATGTTGGGCTCCGCGGCTGGCACACTCGTCGCCCGCCGCACGCCGCAGAGTGCGCGCGGGATGGGGTTCGCCACGCTCGGCGCGGTGATCAACGGGGCGATGGTCGCGGGGTTCGTGGTCGCCGGCGGTCTCCTGGAGGTCGTCTCACCGCGCCTGGTCATGATCGGCTCTGGCGCGTCGGCGTTGGCCCTGGTGATCGCGAGCGGACTGCCGGTCCTGGCGATGAGCCGCCGACAGCGGCGCGCGGCGGACGATCCCCGCACGCCCGTTGGTGCGGCAGGCGGGAACGCATGACGACGATCAGCGCCGCGTGGGCCGAAGGTCGCGATGGTCGGGTTGCCGCTGTATTGACAGGTGTTGAACGACCTCGATTCAATGAGGCACCGAAGTCTCCTGACGAAAGCCGGGCAGCGATGACGCAACGGATCCCCATCGGGTTCACCGGTGCGCGGGGCGGCGAATGCGGGCTCAGCTGGGGCCAGATCGCGATCTGGCGGGCGATCCAGCGGCTCGTGCCCGATGACGCGAGCCTCAACATGAGCTGGGTGACCGCCCTGGAGGACGAGGGCGTCTCCTTCGGCACTCCGCTGACGAGGATCACCGACACGGTCGCGTTCGTCATGGCCCGCCACGAGTCGTTGCGCACGAGGATCCGGGTCGACGAGGTCCACGGGCCTCGGCAGCTGGTGGCGCAGGACGGCATCATCGAGCTGGTGGTCATCGACGCCGGGCGGGACGAGGCCGGCGACGCGGCGCGGGAACTGCAGCGGAGGCTCACCGAGCCGGCGTTCGACTATCCGAACGAATGGCCGCTGCGGGTAGGCGCGGTGCGCGTCGGCGACGTCGTCACGCACGCCGTCTTCGCCATCTGCCACCTCGTCACCGACCGGGGCGGGCTCACCGCGCTCGTGCGCGACGTCCTGGACAGCCTCGCCGGCCGCCCCGTCCTCGATCCGCCCGGCCAGCAGCCGTACGACCAGGCGCTCTTCCAGCAGTCCGAGGCCGGACGACGGCAGAGCGAGAAGGCGCTGCGGTACTGGGAGCGCCACCTGCGCGCCGTCGCGCACAGCCGCTTCGGGGAGCCCACCGGCGAGCCCCGGTTCGTCAGCGCCACCCTCAGCTCACCCGCCGGCGACCAGGCCGCCAGCCTGCTGGCCGACCGCGAGCGGGTCAGCACCTCCGCCGTCATCCTCGCCGCCGCCGCGGTCCAGCTCGCCCGCCAGACCGGCGCCCGCGAGGCCGTCTTGCAGATCATCGTCAGCAACCGGTTCCGCCCCGGTCTCGCCGACTCGGTCGGGCCCGCCTCGCAGGACGGGCTGTGCGTCATCGAGGCCGGTGACGACGAACTCGGGCCGGTCATCGGCCGGGCCATGCGGGCCTCGATGCAGGCGTATCTGCACGCGCAGTACGACCCGGTCGCCCTCGACACCCTCGTCGCGCGACTCGGCGACGTCGATCTGTCCTGCTCGTTCAACGACCGCCGCTTCGACGCGCAGACCTCCGTCGCGGCCGCGGCCGGCGTCACCGCCGACGGCCTGCACGCCGCGCTGCCGAGCACCACGCTCACCTGGGAGCCGGTCGAGCACTACGGCGCCCGCTACTTCCTGCACGTCAACGCCGTCCCCGGGGCGCTCGACCTCACCCTGTTCGCCGACACCAGCGTCTTCGATCGCGCCAAGGTCGAGGAGCATCTGCGCGGCATCGAGACGCTGCTCGTGGCAGAAGCACTCAACGCTCTCACCGTGGCCGTCTAGCGGTTGCCCGTCTAGCCGTTGTCCGCCTACGCCGACGCCACCTCCTGCACCCCCGGCGGGATGCTGCGCTTCACGCTCCTCGGCCCCGGCCCGGACACCGTCACGGTCCATGACGCCAGCGACGACCGCCCGCTCCTGACGGCCGACGTCAACTGTCCTGTGTGGACACTCACCGTGCCCGAGGACTGGCCCAGCTCCCTCTACCGGGCGGTCTTCAAAAGCCGAAGCCATGAGGTGTACTTCGTGGTGCGCCGCCCGGCCGGCATTCCGTCCGCCGCCATCCTCGTCTCGGTGCCGTTCGCGACCTGGCAGGCGTACAACCGCTCCGGCATCCCCGGCGAGAGCCTCTACTACGCCGAGGAGCCCACCCGGGCGGCCCGCGTGTCGTTCGACCGGCCCGGCGGCGGACCGCCACCGGAGCGCTGGGAGGACGGGCTGCTGCGCTGGCTGGGCCCCGCCGGGTACCGGGTCGACTACTGCTCCAATCTCGACCTGCACGCCGACGGCACGGCGCTGCTGCGTGGGTACCGCCTGCTCGTCGTCAACGGCCACGACGAGTACTGGTCGAAGGAGATGCGCGACGCCGTCGAGTCCTTCACCGCGGCCGGCGGCAACGTCGCCTACTTCGCCGCCAACACGGCGTTCTGGCAGGTCCGCTTCGAGGACGGCGCCCGCACCATGGTCTGCTACCGCGACCCGGTTCGCGACCCCGTCGCCGCGCTCGATCCGGCGCGGACGACGGTCGAGTGGGCGGCGGCGCCGGTGCACCGCCCGGAGAACACGATGACCGGCGTCGGCTACCGCCACGGTGCCGGCGCATGGGGCGACTTCATGGACGTCATGAAGGACACCGACTACACGGCGCGCTTCGCCGACCACTGGGTGTTCGCCGGCACCGGCCTGCGCGACGGCGACCGGTTCGCGCTCGGCGCGGTCGGGTACGAGACGGATGCCGCGCTGTACCAGGAGGTCGACGGCGTGCCGCGGATCACCGGCGGCGACGGCACGCCGCCGTCGTTCGTCATCCTGGCGACCGCGGACCTGCGCCACTGGCGCCGGTACGGCCAGGGCGGCCACGCGACGATGGGTGTGTTCCGGCTGGGTGCCGGCACGGTGTTCAACGCGGCGACGGTGAACTGGGGCAACACGCTCGCCGACGGGGTGGTCGACCGGATCACCCGCAACGTCCTGGATCGCCTGTCGGCGCCGCCGGACCCATCCCGCTGGGACGCGATCGGCCCGGTCCCGGAACTGACCGCGCTGGTCGCGTGCGAACACGCCTTCTGGGCGCTGACCCCGGACGGCACGCTCCTGACCCGCACTGCCTGCGCCCAGAACCTCCGCTGGCACCCGGTCTTACCCGCGCCGTCCCAGGATCCGCCGGTCTGCCTCGCCGCACCTCGGGAGGCCGTCGGCGGGATGGCGATCGGGCTGTACGCAGTGACGCGGCGCGGGCGGCTGCTGCATCGGGAGCCGGTCCGGGAACCCGCGCCGTGGCAGGAGATCGGCACCGCACCGGACGGGGTGCTGGCGCTCGCCAGCGCCGACGGCTCACTCTTCGCCGTCACCGAGGACGACCGACTCCGCTGCCTGCCCCTGGCCCGGCTCGCCGTGGGGGACCACGCCTGGCCCGACGCCGGAGACGCGGAGGGAGCGCTCGCCCTCACCGCGGCCGGCGGCCTGCTCTTCGCCGTCGACCGCAACCACCGGCTGCGCACCCGGATGCCGACCACCACGCAGTCGGCCTGGACCGACCTCGGCCCGGCCGGTGACCGCACCGTCATCGCCGGGTACGACGGACACCTGGCCGGGGCCGGTGGCGACGGACTGCTGCGGTGGCGCGACATCGCCCGGGCCTGACCGACCCTGATCACTTCGCGCGGACGGCGTTGGCGTAGCCCATGCCCATCGCCTCGCGTACCTCGGTCAGGGTGCTCTCGGCGATCTCGTTGGCCCGGGCGTTTCCTCGCCGGAGCACCTCGTCGAGCAGGTCCGGTTCGGCGACGATGTCGCGGCGGCGAGCGCGGTGCGGCGCGAGGAAGGCGTTGATCGCGTCCGTGACCAGTTGCTTGAGCCGTCCGCTGCCAGCATCCGCGATGCGCTCGGCGACCTCCTCCGGCGTCTCGTCGAGGCACAGCGCCGCCACGGACAGCAGGCCGCTGACCCCGGGGCGGCCTTGCGGGTCGTAGGTGATCCGCCGGTCGTTGTCGGTGCGGGTGCGGCGGATCACGGCGGCGGTCTCGTCCTCGCTCATCGACAGGGCGATGGCGTTGCCGTAACTCTTCGACATCTTCCGGCCGTCCAGTCCGGGGACCTCCGGTGTGTCGGTCACCAGCGCTTCGGGCTCGGGAAACAGCGGCGCATAGCGGCTGTTGAAGCGCCGGGCGATCACCCGGGTCTGCTCGACATGCGGCAGGTTGTCCTTACCGACCGGGACCAGGTTGGCCTTGCAGAACAGGATGTCGGCGGCCTGGTGCACCGGATAGGTCAGCAGCAGACCGCTCAGCGCCCGGCCGGATGCGAGGTGCTCGGCCTTGACTGTGGGGTTGCGGTGCAGTTCCGCTTCGGTGACCAGGCTCAGAAACGGCAGCAGCAGCTGGTTCAGGGCGGGAACGGCCGAGTGAGCGAAGATCGTCGTCCGATCGGGGTCGAGGCCCGCGGCCAGATAGTCGGCGATCGCCTCGCGCACGGACTCTGCCACGTTGTCAGCGGTGTCGCGGTCGGTGATGACCTGGTAGTCCGCCAGAATCAGGAACGTGTCGACGCCGCGTTCCTGCAACCGCACCCGCTCGCGGAGCGAACCGAAGTAGTGCCCCAGGTGCAGCGCCCCTGTGGGGCGCTCCCCGGTCAGGACCCGAAAGGCGTCCGGATGCTCGGTGATGCGCCGCTCCAGCTCGGGCATCCGTGCGGCGACGGCGGTGAACGAATCCATGCTGTGCTCCTCTTGAACAGGAGGCCGCACAACAGATCACCGCTCCTGCGCGGGCTGCCATGCAGCCCGCGACGATGCGTCATCCGGCTGCTACCGCAGCCACCACCACGAGGAACGGGTCAGACGCACGACGGGAATACTACCTCGCGGGTCACCGCCACCGGGCGGCTCACCAGTCGGTGAGATCCTCGCAGTAAGCGCCCCCGAAGACGTGGCGGGCGTGCTCGCGCATGCGTGGACCGTACGTGCGGTCGGCGGCCAGCGACGAGTAGCCCGGACCGCGCTCGACACCCAGCACGTCCGCGGTGTCGGCGAGGTATACGTCGAAGCCCGGGTACATCAGCTCGATGCACGGCAGGTCGTCGACGTCGAGGGCGAAGACCGGATACTCGCCTGCGGCGTCGGGCGTGCCGGTGGCCAGCACGCGGCGGGAGTCGCTGCCGCCCGGCAGCAGGAAGCACTCGCCGAACCGGTCGGCCAGCGCCGGCGTGCCGTACACCGAGCCGAGCCCCTCCCCGTACGCCTCGATCGCGATGCTCGCCAACGACCGCGGCGCGAGCCGCCCGGCATCGTCGAACCACCCGTGGCGGCGCAGCATGGTGGTGTCGAACGCCAGCCAGCGTCGCAGGCTCGCCGGCAGCGGCCGCCCGCTGGGAAACGCCGCGACGCCGTCCAGCGGCACGGGCTCACCGTCGACCCACGGGCCGGCCCACCGGTTGTAGTCGAGCACGAGACGGCCAGGGTCGGCCCGGACAGAGAGAATGACGCGATCGACGAGGGCCACACCGTGCACGGCGTCGTTCGAAGCCGAAACCATACCGACCTTGTACCCCACGCCCCTCCCCCGCCACGCATCGACCCCCGGACGTACGTCAGCGCAACTCGCGCGGCGCCCGGCACGCCGCGGGCGAGGTCAGCCGGTGATCCGCGCCGGCTCGATCGTCAGCAGTAGCCGCACCTGGTCCCGCCCGCCGAACCACGGGTACGGCCCGCCGAGATAGCGGTGCGAGAGCGTGTCGATGTGCTCGGCGGCGCCCTCCTCGGTCATCGCCACCACGCGGCCGCGGATCTGGAAGTACCGGCGCGGCTCGGCCGGGTCACCGACGGCGAGGGCGACGCGCGGGTCGCGCTCGATGTTGCGCACCTTCTGGTGGCCGCGGACGGTGTTGACGAGCACGTGCTTGCCGTCGGTGTCGACCCAGGTCTGGGTGATCTGCGGCGAGCCGTCCGGCATGAGGGTGGTCAGGTAGCACAGGCTCGCGCCTTCGAGCAGGCGCAGCAGTTCGTCGGGGAGATCCACAACCAAAACGCTACTCCGGGTCCCCCATCACCGGCGTCCGGCGTCTTCGGGGTACAACGGGAGATGAGGAGGGACCATGACTGCCGGAAGTCGAAGGCATGCCTTCGTTGAGACGACGCTCGGCGAACTGCTGCTCGTCGCCGACGGTGAGGCGCTCGCGGGTCTGTACTTTCCGAAGCACTGGCATCCGCCGAAGGAGGCCGACATCGGCGAGCGTGTCGAGGAGAACGCCGACCCGCTGATCGCTGAGGCGGCGCGGCAGGTGCGCGAGTATCTCGCCGGCTCGCGGCGGGACTTCGACGTGCCCGTCTCGACGCACGGGGACGAGTTCTCGGAGCGGGTCTGGGCCTTGCTGCGCCAGATTCCGTACGGGCAGACCACCACCTACGGCGCCCTTGCCGAGCGGCTCGGAGGCAAGCGACTCGCGCAACGCGTCGGGCAGGCGGTCGGTCACAACCCGGTGAGCATCGTCATCCCGTGCCACCGTGTGGTGGGTGCGGACGGATCGTTGACCGGGTTCGCGGGTGGTCTGGCACGCAAGCGGGCGTTGCTTGAGCTGGAGGAGCCGGCGGAGGTACGGGCAGGGCGCCTCTTCTGAATCGCCGTGCATCACGGCGCAGTCGAGGCGGTCGACCGCTGGGTGCCGGGTCAGCCGTCATCCGACGGCGACGGCGACGGCGCGTCCGTGCCGGACGGGCTCGGGTCCGCGGAGGGGCTGCCACCGCTCGGCGACGGCGAGGCCGGCGCGACGACGGGCGGGGCCGAGGTCACGGTCGGCACGTTCGGGGTGCCGACGGGCCCGGCCTGGGTCGAGCCGGGCCGCGGCGCCGCCGCCGGCGTCCGCGGTGCCGCAGTGGTGCGCTTCGGGGTCGGCGACGGCTTGGGCTGCGCGTCGGGCGAGAACACCGGTTGCCGGCTCGGTTCGTCGCCCAGGCGCGGCTGCGCGGCGGACGCGGAACTCTCCAGCAGCGCCGTCTCGCTCGTGTGGTCGCTCGGCGCCGGGGCGGCCTGCGCGACCGAGCCCGGCGAACCGGCCGACGACCCGGACGCATACCACGAGCCGATCGCTGCGGCCGCCACGACGAGCGCGGCGACATACAGCCCGGCGTGCCGGCGGACCGCCGCGTGCTGGCCGCGGCCGAAGGGCCGCCGGTGCCGGGAAGACCGCCCACGGCCTGCGGCACGGTGCTGCTCGTGGTACATCGCAAACGCCTTGCAACTGATGGGGTCGGGCGGAGATCCGCCCAGTTGGACCTTAACGCCTCCCCGCACCTGGGTGAACCCACCGCCGACATCCGCCAACAGGCATGCCGGGCCGAGGCGGTCTGCTCGCGGTCCGGAGCAAACCGTACAGTACTACGTGATAGTGTCTGGTCAGCGCTGCGGCAGAGCGCGCTCTCGGTCATTCGCGGCAGGTGCGAGCACTGCGTACCACAACACACCAGGTCGCACCAGAACCGAACCCGCTACCCGGAAAGGCAAGCGCCGATGGTCTTCAAGAAGCTGCTCGCCGGCCTCGGCCTCGGCGGTGTCCAGGTCGACACCGTCATCGCCCCGCAGTCGGCGACGCCCGGCGGCACGCTCGTCGGCCAGGTCAACCTGCGCGCCAAGAGCGACAGCCAGGTCACCGCCGTTGACCTGCAGCTGCTGGCCAGCGGTTCCTTCGGCGAGATCGAGCTCGCCCGTCACCGCGTCGCCGCCGGCCTCCACCTCACCAGCGGCAGCACCCCATCGGTGCCGTTCACCCTGCCCGTTCCCGCCCATGCCCCGTTCACCGCCCTCTACGGCCACAATCTGCCCGGCCTCACCATCGGCGTGCGGACGCACGTCAGCGTCGCGTCCGGCAGCGCCAAGAGCGACTTCGACCCGGTCACCCTCGACGCCGCTCCGGTCCAGCAGCGCATCATGGACGCCCTCGGCACCATCGGCGCCCGGTTCGTCCGCAGCGAGCTGCGCCCGAGCGCCGGCCTGGCCGTCCCCGCCGCCCACGCCGTCACCTTCTACGCGCCCTTGCCCGAAGGCCAGCAGCCCGGTCCGCACGTCCCCCAGGTCGTGTTCCTCATCGTCCCGGGCGCCGACGACCTCACCGTCGTCGTCGAACTCGCCGCCCAGCCCGGCGCGGGCGACCGCCATCACCTCAGCGCGGCGGACCTCGAAAGCCGCAACGCCGACGAAGACGGCTGGATCAACGAGGTCGACCGGTGGCTGACCACGATCCTGCAGCGCGCCCAGACCGCCGCGCCGGGCGCGTTCATGCAGCCGCAGCAGCAGATCGGATATGGCCGCCATGGCCGTCCGTATGCCTATCAGGGCCGTCAGCCGTACCAGTACGGTGGTTACAAGCGGCGGCCAGGCATGGGCTCCGCCGTCGCCGCCGGCGTCGGCGGTGCCGCGCTGGGCTTCCTGGGCGGCATGGCCATCAGCAACATGATCGGTGACGCCTTCGGGCCCGACGGCGCCGGTCAGGCCGCCGGAGCGTTCGAAGACGCCGGAGGCGACGGTGGCTTCGACGACGGCGGCTTTGACGGCGGGGGTTTCGACGACGGCGGTTTCGACTTCTGATCGGCTGCGCGGCCGACGATCAGCCGCCACGCGGCAACGGCTCGACCGTGCCGGAGCGAAGTTCCACTACCCGTGCATGACGTCATGCACGGGTAGTCGTTCGGGTACGCCGCCCGGGACATCGCCGGAGCCGTCTCCGCCGGCGAACAGGCCGCCACGCAGGTACAGCGCCGGCGCGTGCTGCGGACCGCGTCGGAGGACCTCCGCCGCCGGGCGACCTGAGCGCGGGTCAGCGCCGGTTGTCCCGCACGCGCCGCACCACGGCCCAGGCCGCCGGCAGCAACGCCGTCGCGAGGAGCACCTTGAGCGCGTCGCCGATCAGGAACGGCACGACCCCCGCGTCGAGCGCCTTCGCGGGCGAAAGGTGTGCCGCCAGCGCGAGGTACGGCACGCCGAACGCGTAGATGCAGAGGTTGCCGACCACCATCGTGCCGGCGGTCCGCAGCGGGGTCCGGTCGCCGCCGCGGCGGGCCAGCTCGCCGACCACGGCGCCGGCGACGACGAACCCGATGACGTAGCCGAGCGAGACGAGCGCGGCGCCGCTTGCGCCGTCGGCGAACCACGGCAGGCCCAGCATGCCCGCGGCGAGGTACAGCGCCATCGACGCGGCGGCGCGCACCGGGCCCAGGGCCGCCCCGACCAAGAGCACGGCGAGGGTCTGCCCGGTCAGCGGGACGGGGCTGATCGGCTCGATGGACACGGCCACCTGCGCCGCGGCACCGGTCAGCGCGGCGCCGAGACCGACGAGCACGGCATCGCGGGCCAGAGCCCCTGGCACCAGATCGGCCAGCACGCGGCGCGGGAGGGCGTATGTGTCGCTCATGAAGCCTCCAGGCAAGAGTTATGGTCTGTGGACTGTACGTTGCCGATTCGCCCGGCGACCGGCGCAGCGACCCGCATCACCGTCGAATTCGTCACGCATAGCCGCGGCCCTCAGCAGCGGCGCCCTCATCGACGTCGTCGGCTACCTGTCCGGCCCGGAACGCATGATCAGATCCACCGCGACCCGAGCCACATCCGGGACAGCCATTCCGCCGCGGTGACGCCCAGGCCCGAGTAGATGGGGTAGAAGTACGCGAAGCAGGCCGCGACGAGCAGGACGTAGACGCCCGCGACGGCCGCGCCGACGGTCCGGCGCGGGGTGCCGGCCGGGCCGACGATCGCGCCGAGCACGTAGACCACGGCCAGGACCAGGAACGGCTCGGCCGGCAGGGCGTAGAAGTAGAACATCGTGCGGTGCTCGGGCATCTCGTTGAACCACGGCAGGATGCCGGTCAGCGCGCCGGCCATGATCAGCCAGGCGCGGCCGTCGCGGCGGGCGATCGCGAGCCAGCCGAGCGCCGCGAGCGCGGGCAGGAACGACCACCACAGCAGCGGCGTGCCGAGCAGCAGAATCTGCTGGTAGCAGGCCTCCGCGCCGCACGAGCCGGCCTGGACCGAGTAGAACAGCACGGGGCGGCCCAGCAGCAGCCACTGCCAGGGCCACGACTGGTACGGGTGCGGCGACTGCAGCGTGGTGTGGAAGCCGTATGCCTCCTTGTGGTAGTGGAACAGGTTCACGAGCGGGTCGATGAGGCGGTCGTGCGGCAGGCCGTTGGCCTCGGCGTACCAATGCCGGAAATAGCCGTCGCCGGAGGCGAACCAACCGGCCCAGGTGGCCACGTAGGCCACCAGCGCGACACCGGCGAACGCCAGGCACCAGCCGACGCCCGCGGGGATGCTCTCGGCGACCCAGCGCCGCACGCCGGCGCTGCGCCGCGCACCCATGTCGAAGACCGCGGCGGCGACCGCGAACAGGAGGAGGTACCACAGGCCGCTCCACTTGACGCCGCAGGCCAGGCCGAGCGACACGGCGCAGAGGATGCGGTACCACGGGAAGCCTGGCCGTGGCCGCCGGTCCGGATCGGCGCCGGCCTCCACCAGCGCCAGCCACCGGCGGCGGCGCTGCTCGCGGTCGAGCACCAGGAAGAAGAACGCGACGACGATCCAGAACATCAGGAACACGTCCAGCAGCGCCACGCGGGACAGCACGAAGTGCATGCCGTCCAGCGCCATCAGCAGCCCCGCCGCGCCGGCCAGGACGGTCGAGCGGAACAGCCGCCACGCGGCCAGCGTGATCAGCAGGATCGAGGCCGCGCCGACCGTCACCGCCGCGATCCGCCAGCCGAAGGAGTTGTACCCGAAGAGCTGCTCCCCCAGCCCGATCATCCATTTGCCCAGCGGCGGATGGACCACGTATTGCGGCGTGCCCTCCTCCGGGTTCCACTCCACCCCGCGCTGCAGCAGGTCCCAGGCCTCGTTGGCGTAGTACACCTCGTCAAAGATGACCTCCCGCGGATGCGCGAGGTTCACCAGGCGCAGCACCAGCCCGACGCCGGTGACCAGGATCGCGGTGAGCCACAGCTCCGGCGGGAAGCGCCCCGGCCCCGCGAGCCGCCGGCGAACGATGTCCGGCACTGAGGCGACGGTCGATCCGGCTGAGATCATCGCTCGATGGTATGCGGCGTGCCCGGGTCGGCGCTGCCCGTACGGTGCGGGGCCGGTGGCGCGCGCGGCTATGAGGTGGCCGGGGCGTCGGTCGCTTCTTGCGGTGACTCGGCTGCCGAGCTCGAGTAGGCGCTGAATTCGGCGCTCAGCGCGGCGACGGCGACCGGGATCAGCTCCCACCAAGAGCGCAGGCGCAGCTGGCGGGGGCGCCAGCGGGGGTGGAACTTGCCGGTGAACAGATACAGCGATCGCAGTTCGATCCACCGGTCCAGGGCATGCAGTGGCAGCTGGACGAGCCGTGCCCCGCGGACCTCCCCGCTGTACACACGGCGCATGCCGGCGAAGTTCAGCGTCACCTCGGTCGCGCCGACGCTTCGCGCGTGCTCGACCACTGCGACGATCATGCGCTCGACCACACCGTTTACAGCGTCGCGCCGGCGCGGGGCCACGTCGAGGGTGAGGACCCGGCCGCCCGCGGCCACCAGGAAGCGGGCGAACGCCATCGGCTTGCCGCTGGCGTCGCGGGCCACGGCGTAGACGGCGTCGGTGCGCGGTGTGAGGATCGCGTCGAGGTTCATGGCGAAGCCCCGCTCGCGCCGGCCGTGCAGCCAGTCTTGCAGGACCTCCCGCAGCGGCGGCACGAGGTCCGCGCCAAGGGCGCCGACCCGCACCTGTACGCCCGCGTTGTCGGCCCGGCGGGCCGCCTGGCGAACATTGCGCATCCGGCGTGTGGCCAGCGAAAACGTGGCCACGTCCAGGACCGCCTCGTCACCGATCTCGACCGCGCGACGCACGCCTGCCCGGCGCCAGAGTTCGCCGGTGGCCGCCGCGTCGGCGCCGAGCACGGCGGGCCGCCAGCCGTGCCGCGCGCAGACCGCCACGAACGCGGCGATCGCCTCGGCCGGAGCGGAGCCGACCGGATCGCCACCGGCCAGGGCGACCCCGAAGCGCACCCGATAGCCGATCGCAGCCTCGCCGCCCGGGCTGAACACGTAAGTGCGGTCGGTGCGCGTGACGAACGGGGCGAGGCTTCCCGCGCTCGGGTCTTGGACCAGGTCACGCACCCGGGCCCGGTCCGACTCGCCCGACGGCGGTGGCGCGGGCGCCGCCGCCAGCGACACGGCCAGGGCGGCGACCGCCGCGGCGAGGACCACCAGGACCAGGACGTGGCCGGACTGGTCCGAGGCGTCCAGCGAGAATGGCAGGCCGGCGTAGGCGGTGCGCCAGAGCGGCTCGCCATGCCGGGCCGACACCCAGAGAACGTCACCCAGCGTAACGACGAGCGCGACCGCCACGATCGCGCACGCGGCCCGCAACCGCTGTGAGTCCGCGCGCACGACGTAATTGCCGCGATCAGACAGCAGGATGACAGCGGCCGCGACGGGCAGGACCAGCCGTTGCCAATGCACCGGCGGCATCACCGCGGCGACCGCGGCGAGCGCCAGCGTGACCCGCAACGCGAGCCGCCGGCGCCCGACCAGCCCATGCGCGAGCAGCAGCAAGATGGCCGCGAGCGGGATCCGATCCACCGCCGGCAGGGCACCACCCGGGATCCAGGCGTCACCATCGTGCCCGAGCGCCAGCGCGGCGACCATCAAAAGCGCTGCCACCGCCCACGCACTCGTCCGCCTCACCCCACAATCATCGCCCTGGCAGGCCAATATCTCGATGCGAAATCCACCACGCCGGCCACCCGGGACGCAGCCGCGGCGATCGGCCGGCTCCAAGCACCGGCACGGGCGACGGTTTTCCGACCGCTCGCTCCGCTCCGCCCGTGCATGATGGGGGTATGACCTATCCTCCTCCGCTGTACCACGGCACAACGGGCGAGATCAGCGCAACTTACCGCCCAGACGGCACCGCCCCGGAGCTCGTCTATCCGAACGGCACCCGGGTGCACTATCTGTCCACCGGCGCGTCAACCGGCGGCCTGTTCGGTCTGTACCGATGGGAGTGCGGCCCCGACGTGACCGGGCCGGAACCACACTTCCACCGGTCGATAACGGAGTCCTTCTACATCCTGTCGGGCACGATGCGAATCTATGACGGCGGGCGCTGGATCGACGCCGAACCCGGAGACTACGTGCACGTCCCGGCGGGCGGCATCCACGGATTCAAGAACGAGTCCGGAGCGCCGGCGTCGATGCTGCTGCACTTCTCGCCGGGTGCGCCCCGGGAGGGCTATTTCGAGGGGCTGGTCCAGGTCGCGCAGATGGGCGAGGAGGAACTCGCCGCGTTCTACCGCGAACACGACAACCACTGGCTGACCTGACCGGCGCGAGATGCGATGTCGTGGACCGCGAGGTCCGGACCGTGCGCGTCGCCTTGCCGGCTGGTAGGTGGGCATCCCGATCGCCCACCTGGCCACCCGAGGACGGTTGCCCGTCGTGCGCCGGCTGCGGTCGGTGCACGACGGGCAACCGCGCCGAAGATCAGGGCCCGGAACCCTGCCACGCCGGCACAGATCGTTTCATCCCCGAACACAGCAACACGACCAGCCGCTGGAACGCGTGGTCGAGATCCAGCCCGGCCGGTTGACCGCGGTCGGCCTCCAGGACGCAGAACCCGTGCACTGCGCTACGGAAGGCCCACGCCGCCTCCATGGCCTCCTGATCCGGCAGGCCGTAGCCTGCGATCACCGCCCGGACGATCGAGACGATCCCCTCGACGGCAGCGGTGAGCTGGGCATCGCCGCGCATCGGCACGCGGTCGGTCGCGGCATACAGGCCCCGATTCTCGGCGACGAAGGCCCGCCAGGCTTGCGCCATAGCCATCACCGCGTCGTCGCAGGACCTGCCCAGTGCCGCATCACGCAGGGCATCGGCCAGCATGCGCCGGGCCAGCAGGGCCAGTTCCCGGCGCACGTCGTCGACCCCGTCGACGTGGTTGTACAGCGCGGACTGTCCAACGCTCATTTCGTGGGCGACAGCGGTGAGGCTCAACGCGTCGAGCCCGTCGCGATCGACCAGGACCGCCGCGCATGAGATCACACGATCGCGGCTGAGGGGCTTCCGTGGCATGGCGCTGATACTATATCGTCCCCAGTGATAGTCAATCACGTATCGGTGAATGACTATCATTCCCGTGGCCTTCGCAGGACACGAGAACCGCCGCGCTCACCCCCACGGCGGTCGCAGTAGCCGTCATCACTGCTGCTCCTGGAGTCATGTCACCGTGTCGATGAACAACGCCCCCGCGGGACCGCCCAGCGGCGCGCGAGTCGCGCCCGTCACCCGCACGGCCGCCGACCTCGTGCTGTTCGGCGGCACAGTGCTGACCCACGATCCGGGCCGGCCGAAGGTCGGCGCGGTCGCGGTTGCCGGCGACTCGATCCTGGACGTCGGCGACGACGCCGCGATGCTGGCGCTGGCCGCACCGGACGCCCGGCTGATCGACCTCGGCGGCCGTACCGCGCTGCCCGGCTTCATCGAGACGCACACCCACCCGTACTTCTACGGCGTCAAGCTGGATGCCTCGGTGGACGCCACAACCCGCCCCGGCGAGCGCATCGGCGACCTGGTGGAGCGGGTCCGTGAGGGCACACGGTGCGTCCCGGCCGGTGCGTGGATCGTGGCCCATGGCTACGACGACACGCTGCTGGCCGAGGGCCGGCATCCGACCCTGGCCGATCTCGATCCGGTCAGCACGGACCATCCGGTTGTCCTGCAGCACGTGTCCGGGCACATCTGCGTGGTGAACAGCGTCGCCTTGCGCGCGGCCGGATTCGCCGACGCGAGCGCCGACCCACCCGGTGGGCTGATCGGCCGGGACGAGCACGGCCGCCCGAACGGCGTGCTCTACGAGACAGCGGCCTTCGCGGTCAACAAATGCGTGCCACCGCCCGATGCCGAGTCCATACAACGCCGGCTGCGGCTGGCCGGGGACGCATTCCTGGCAGCCGGGATCACCTGCGTGCACGACGCCGCCATCGGCGGGCTCGGCGGCACTGCCGAGCTCGAGCAGTACCGCATCGCGCAGGGCGCGGGCCGGCTGCGGACCCGGGTTCGCGGCTACCTGTTCCACCCGCGGTGGAGCCGGCTGATCCCGGATCGGCTCACGCCGAACGACTTCGCCGGCCCTGATCCCGACCTGCTGCGGGTCGTCGGCGTCAAGATCGTCGCCGATGGCAGCATCCAGGGGCGCACCGCGCGGCTCACCGGCGGTTATCACCCGGTCTGCGAGGAGGACGGGGTGCTGCTGCTGCCGCCGGAGCAGCTGAGCGAAACCGTGGGTGCGTTGAGCGAGCTGGGCTGGCAGGTGGCGGTGCACGGCAACGGGGACGGCGCCATCGAAGCGATCCTGGACGCGTTCGAGGGGCCGGCCGGCACGGACAACCCGCTGCGGCACCGCATCGAGCATTGCCAGACGGTCCGGGACGACCAGCTGGACCGGATCGCCCGCCACCGGGTCCTCGCCTCGTTCTTCATCAAGCACGTGCACTACTGGGGTGATCGGCACCGCGACCTGTTCCTGGGGCCGGAGCGCGCCGCACGGATCAGCCCGCTGGCCGGCGCGGACGCGCGTGGTATCAGGTTCGCCCTGCACTCCGACGCTCCGGTCACCCCGCCGCCACCGCTGGAAGGGATCTGGTGTGCCGCGAACCGGCGTACCTCCGGTGGCTCCGTGCTGGGTGCAGACCAGGCGATCCCGGTCGAGCGGGCACTACGCGGTTACACCGCCGACGCGGCGTACTTCTCCTTCGACGAGGACCGGCTCGGCCGGCTGCGCCCCGGTCACCTGGCCGACATCGCCGTGCTGGACGCCGATCCAACCGCTGTAGACCCGATGTCGGTACGGGACATCGGCGTCGACACCACGATCATCGGCGGCCAGCTCGCCTACCAGCGCTCCTGACCCGCACCACCATTGCGCACCAACGTCGCGCACCACCGCCGCTCACCCCGGTCCGGAAAGGACGATACGAACTGATGAAACGTAGATTGGCAGCATTACTCTGCTCTGTGGCCCTGTTCGCCAGCGCCTGCGGTGGTACGGCATCGCCGCAGGGTCAGGCCGGTGGGGCCGGCGACACCCTGATCATCGGCGGGCCCCTGGAGCCGCGCACCCTCAACCCGGCGGTGCAGTCCGGGATGGTCACCGCGCTGCCGGGGGCGCAGCTGTTCGCCAGTCCGATCCGGTACGGCAAGGACTTCACGCCGATGCCATACCTGGCCAAGAGCTGGGAGTTCTCCGCCGACCAGCTCTCGCTGACCCTGCATCTGGTCAGCGGCGCGACGTTCCACGACGGCGCGCCGATCACCTCGGATGACGTGGCGTTCTCGCTGGAGTCGGTGAAGAAGTACCACTCGTTCGGCAAGCCGATGTTCGGGTCGGTGAGCTCGGTCGAGACACCGGACAAGGAAACGGCCGTCATCAAGCTGTCCAAGCCGACGCCCGCGCTGTTGCTGTCAATGTCGCCGGCGCTGCTGCCGATCCTGCCCAAACACATCTACGGCGACGGGCAGGACCTGACCAAGCACCCCCGCAATGTCAAGGACGTCGTCGGTTCCGGGCCCTTCAAGCTCAAGGAGTTCACCGCTGGAAACCGGCTCGTCCTGGAGCGCAACGACGCCTTCTTCCTCCAGGACCGGGCGAAGCTCAAGCAGCTGATCGTGAAGTTCTACCCGAACTCCTCCGCGACCTCGACCGCGCTGGAGGCCGGCGAGATCGGGATGGAGATCTCCTACGACCCGGTGGACGCCGACCGGCTGGCGAAGAACTCGAAGCTGACCGTGGCCACCACGGGTTACGAGGCGGCCGGTGCGCTGAACTGGCTGGAGCTGAACACCAAGAACCAGTACCTGAAGGATCTCAAGGTCCGGCGGGCCGTCGCACACGCGGTCGACGTCGACTTCATCGTCAACCAGTTGCACGCCGGGATTCCGCAGGTGGCACCGGGGCCGATCCACCCGGGCAGCCCGTTCTTCAGCAAGGACCTGGTGACCTACAACCACGACACGGCCAAGGCCGCCGCACTGCTGGACGAGGCTGGCTTCCCAGCAAAGGCCGATGGAACCCGGTTCTCCCTGCGCGTCGATTACAACCCCGGCAACGACGTGACCGGCAAGAACGTGGCCGAGGCGATCGCCTCGCAGCTCAGCAAGGTCGGCATCAAGGTCGAGGTGCGCAACGCCCCCGACTTCGCCACCTGGTCCGAGCGGGTCTCCAAGTACGACTTCGACCTGACCATCGACACCGTCTACAACTGGGGTGACCCGACCATCGGGGTGAGCCGGACCTACGTGTGCGACAACATCAAGCCCGGCGTGGTCTGGGTGAACATGGCGCAGTACTGCAACCCCACGGTGGACCAGTTGTTCGCCTCGGCCGCGCAGGAGATGGACGTCGAGAAGCGCAAGCAGCAGTACCGCGACGTCCAGCAGCAGATCACCACCGACCTGCCGGTGGTGTTCATCGAGACGCAGCCGATCGTGAACATCTACAGCAAGGCATACACCGGCATGCCAGACGGGATCTGGGGTGCGATGGCCCCGTTCCTGGAGGCGACCGGGGCGCAGGCCCGCTGATCCAGCCCGGGCCGGCGGGCAACGCCCCCGCCGGCCCGGCCCAAACCTCGAAGGACAGACATGATGCTCGCCGGGCTCCGGCGGCTGGCCAATGCGGTCGCGCTGATCGTCGCCGTCGTCCTGCTGAACTTCCTGCTCATCCATCTCGCCCCGGGGGACCCGGCGGTGGTACTGGCCGGGGAGGCCGGCGGGACCTCGCCGGAGACGCTGGCGGCGATCCGGCACACCTACGGCCTGGACCGGCCATTGCCGGCGCAGCTGCTCAGCTATCTCGGCCAGGTGCTGCATGGCGACCTCGGCCACTCGTACTACTTCGACGCCTCGGTGACCTCGTTGATCTGGCAGCGACTCGGGCCGACGCTGCTGCTGGCGCTGTCGGCGATGCTGTTCGCACTGATGCTCGGCACCGTGCTGGGGGTCACCGCGGCGCGCCGGCCGAACGGTGCCTACGGCAGTGCCATCACGGTGCTGTCGGTGGTCGGCTTCGCGATGCCGGCCTTCTGGCTGGGCAGCCTGCTGGTGCTGCTCTTCGCGTTGCGATTGGGCATCTTCCCCACCTCCGGCATGGAGAGCGCGATCCCGCAGACCGGCTTCGCCCGGATGGTGGACGTCGGTCAGCACCTGGTCCTGCCAACGGTCTCCCTGGGTCTGGTCTACCTGGCGTTGTACAGCCGGACGGCCAAGGCGAGCATGGTCGACGTGCTGGGATCGGACTACATCCGGACCGCTCGCGCGAAGGGTGTAGGGCCTCGCGGTGTGACGTTCAAGCACGCTTTCCGCAACGCGCTGATGCCGGTGGTGACCGTCGCCGGCCTGCAGACCGGGGCGCTCCTGTCCGGCGCGGTGCTGGTGGAGATCGTCTTCAACTGGCCCGGCCTGGGCCGGCTGGCGCTGGACTCCATCCTGCGCCGCGACACCCCGGTGCTGCTGGGCATCCTCGTCGTCTCGTCGGTGGTCGTGATCGTGGCGAACCTGCTCACCGATCTCGCCTACCGGCTGATCGATCCCCGAATCCGGACCGGAGTGGCTCGATGACCGACACGATGCTCCCGCGCCCGACCAGCCGACGCGCCGGCTCCCCGGCTCGACGAGGTTCAGTGTTCGTGGCGCTGCTGCGCAGTCCGGTCGGGCTGGCGGGGATACTGCTGCTGGCGATCTGTCTGCTGGCGACGGTGTTCGGGCCGATGCTCTACCGCGTCGACCCGATCGAGATCGTCGGCCGGCCGCTGCTGCCGCCGGGCGCACCGGGCGCTCCGCCGCTAGGGACCGACGAGGTGGGCCGAGACCTGCTGGCCGGCCTGCTGAACGGCGGGCGCGTGACCCTGCTGGTCGGCGTGGCCGCCGCGGCCCTGTCCACGCTCATCGGCGTAGTCATCGGCGGGCTGGCCGGGTACCTCGGCGGCTGGATCGACTCGGCGCTGATGCGATTCACCGAGTTCTTCCAGGTCCTGCCGATCCTGCTGTTCGCGATGGTGCTGGTGACGTTGTTCCAGCCGAGTGTCGGCATGCTGTCGTTCGCCATCGGCATCGTCGCCTGGCCGGGAACGGCGCGGATCACCCGCGCCGAGTTCATGCGTATCCGAACGCTGGACTACGTGCGGGCGGCACGGGCGATCGGCACCAAGAACCTGCGGATCATGCTGCGGCTGGTGCTGCCGAACGCGCTGCCGCCAATCATCGTGATCTCCACGCTGGTCGTCGGCTCGGCGATGCTGTTCGAGTCGGGGCTGAGCTTCCTGGGGCTGGGCGCCCCGGGCACCGTCAGCTGGGGCACCATGCTCGGCGACAACCGGGACAAGCTGGCGATCGCCTGGTGGACGGTCACCCTGCCCGGGGCGGCCATCTTCCTGGCCGTAGTGAGCATCAGCCTGATCGGTGACGGTCTCAACGACGCGCTGAACCCGAAACGGCGGAAGCGATGATGGCGCCCATCCTGACCGTCGAGTCGCTCGGCGTGACGTTCGGCGGTGGTACGCCCGCCGTCAAGGACCTGTCCTTCGACCTGTACCCCGGGGAGACGCTGGCGGTGGTGGGCGAGTCGGGCTCCGGCAAGTCGGTGACCTCGCTGGCGATCATGGGCCTGCTGGACGACTCGGCAACGGTGACCGGCCGGGCCGTGTACGTGGACGCGTCCGGCAGCCCGGTCGAGCTGCTCGGCCTCCGCGAGAGAGCACTGCGCCGGCTGCGCGGCAACGAGATCTCGATGATCTTCCAGGAACCGATGACGGCGCTGAATCCGGTGCTCACCGTGGGCGAGCAGATCGCCGAGGCGCTCCGGCTGCACCAAGGGGCGTCCCGGCGGGCGGCCAGGACCGCCGCCGTCGAGGCCATGGAGCAGGTCCGCATCCCGGACCCGGCGCGCCGCAGCGGGCAGCACCCGCACGAACTGTCCGGCGGGATGCGGCAGCGGGTGATGATCGCCATGGCCATGGTGTGCCGGCCGCGGATCCTGATCGCTGACGAGCCGACGACGGCGCTGGACGTGACGATCCAGTCGCAGATCCTCGGTCTGCTTTCCGACCTGAAGGACGAGACCGGGGCCGCGGTGGTGCTGATCACCCACGACATGGGCGTGGTGGCCGAGATGGCCGACCGGGTGGTGGTGATGCAACGGTCTCGGCTGGTCGAGCAGGGAGCCGTGGGCGAGATCTTCCACAATCCGCGCGAGCCCTACACCCGGATGCTGCTCGATGCGGTGCCTCGGCTCGGCGCGTTGGCCGGCATCGATCACCCGGTGCCGTTCCCGCTCGGCAGCGAGGACTACAGATGAAGCCGATTCTGGAACTGACCGACGTCGTCAAGCGCTTCCCGCTACGCGGCGGCAGCGCGGTACACGCGGTGGAGCACGTGTCGCTGTCGGTTCCGTCCGGCCGGACGGTGGCATTGGTCGGCGAGAGCGGGTGCGGCAAGTCGACGCTCGCGAACCTGGCGATGCGGCTGGAGAAGCCGGACTCCGGTTCGATCGTCCTGGACGGCGTTGACATCACCCACCTGGGTTCGCGCGCGCTGCGACCGCACCGGCGGAAGATCCAGATGGTCTTCCAGGACGCGTTCGCCAGCCTCAACCCGCGTGCGACGGTGGGCAGCTCGGTGGCCGAACCGTTGCGGGTGCACGGCACGCCGGGTGGTGCGACGCAGGAGGATCGGGTCGCCGAGCTGTTCCGGCTGGTCGGTCTGGACCCGTCAGACATGGCGAAGTACCCGCACCAGTTCTCCGGCGGCCAGCGGCAGCGGATATGCATCGCGCGGGCGCTGGCGTCCCAGCCGTCGCTGGTGGTGGCCGACGAGGCCACCTCGGCGCTGGACGTATCGGTGCGGGCGCGTGTGCTCAACCTGTTCATGGAACTGCAGGAGAAGCTCGGCGTCGCCTACCTGTTCGTCAGTCACGACCTGGCGGTGGTCGAGCGAGTGGCGCACCAGGTGGCAGTGATGCGGCTGGGCCAGATCGTCGAGTTCGGCTCCCGGCCGGACATCTTCACCGACCCGCGGCACCCGTACACACGGCGGCTGCTGGAGGCGGTGCCGGTAGCCGACCCGCAGCGCCGCCGGACACGAGACCGCAGCAACGAGGAACTGGCCAGCCCGGTCCGGGCGCGCGGCAGCAGCCCCGAACGGGTGACGATGCGTGAGGTGTCGCCCGGACACTGGGTGGCCGAACCGACCGGAGGGGAACGGCCCTCCCCCGCCGACGCGGCCACCCGCCGCAGCATCGAGTAAGGCGACCAACGAGTGACCATCGTTCTGGCCGCGGCGGTGATCGCGGCGGCTTCGGCGGCCCAGGCGATCACCGGCTTCGGCTCGGCGCTGCTGGCCGTTCCGTTCCTGACGATCATTGCCGGTCCCCGGCCGGCGGTAGTGGCGGGCCTGATGGTCGCGGTACTGCTGTCGATCGGGGTGGCCGTCGCGGAGCGCCGGCACGTGCTGTGGCGGCCGGTGCTGCTCATGGGGGGCAGCGGTGTGGTGGCCGCCCCGGTCGGCCTGCTGCTCTTGCGGACGCTCTCCGACCGCGACCTGACCGTGCTCATCTGCGGCGTGCTGTTGCTCTCCGCGGTGATGATGACGGTACGGATCCGGCTGCCCGCCACCGATTCCACCATGATCTCCGCCGGCCTGCTCAGCGGCGTCCTGCTCACCAGCACCGGACTGAACGGACCGCCCCTGGCGGTCGCGCTGGCAGCGCAGGCGCAACCACCGCGGACAAGCCGGGCCACGCTGTCGATGGTGTTCGTCGTGCACGGCTTCGTCGGCAACATCTTGGTGCTCGCTTCCGTGCAGGTGACCAGCTCGACGCTGACCATCGGCGCGGTCGCGGTCCCGGCGATGATCCTCGGCTGGGTCGCCGGCGATCGGGTCAGCCGGCGGATGGACCAGACCTGGACTCGACGCGCGGTCATCGCGCTCCTCGTGGTCGGCGCGGTCCTCGCGGCGGCGATCGCTTGAGTCATTCGGCGGCCTGCCCGAGGCCGCCGCAGGCGCTGACGCACGGACCGGTCGCGCTGGGCGTGACCGGTCCGCCGATGGCAGTGCTCGTCCGCGTCAGCAGGTCAGGTTGCCACCCGCGGGAACGCCCAGAATCCCGACGAACCGGTTGTAGAGGTTCACCCGGCTCTGCACCTGTCCGGTGTTCCCGCCGTTGCACTCGATGCCGTTGATCGCCCGGATCGTGGTGCCGAAGCCCTGCCCGTTCACCATCGCGTTGTGCGACGTCGTGCCCGCGCTGCCCGCACCGGTCATCCAGTACCACAGCCCGGTCTGCCACGAGATCGACGCGTTCGTCGCCACCAGCTCCGGGTTGTTCAACAGGTCGACGCCGAGCGCGTCGCCCGCCGCCTTGTAGTTGAAGTTCCAGCTCAGCTGGATCGGGCCGCGGCCGTGATACGCCGACTGACCGGCGGGGCACCCGTACGGCTGGCTCCGGTCGCAGTAGTTCGGCCAGGCGGCGGTGTTGATCTCGTGGATGTACACCAGACCGCCGGTTTCGTGGCTGACGTTGGCCAGGAACGCCGCAGCCTCCTGCCGCTTGACCGTGTCGCTGCCGGTCGTGGCGAACGTCGGGTACTTCGTCATCGCACTGGTCAGCCCGGCGTAGGTGTAGAACGAGTTCCGGTTCGGGAACATCTGGTTGAACTGGGCCTCGCTGACCACGAAGCCGCTCGACGTCCCGCCGCCGGTACCGCCGCCGGTGCCGCCTCCGCTGCCGCAGGCGTACGGCGACCAGTACCACGTGCTGATCGTCGGGTCGTAGCCGGGATTGTCATGGGTCGCCTGGTAGTACTGACCGTTGCTGTACCGCACGATGGCACCGGTCGCGTAGTTCTGCCCGGCCACCCAGTTCGGGTAGTTGCACGAGCCCGTGCCGCCGCCTCCACCGCTGCCGCTGCCGCAACTTCCGTTGTCGGTCCACACGCCGGAGCCGCCGGTGCTCGGCGCCTCGTGCTGCGTCCACCACTTGGCGGTCCAGTTGTGGCTGTTGTACGACGCCTGCATGCCGCCGGTGTACACGGTGCTGTCGGCATAGGCCGGCACGCAGGCGGCGGCCGCGTCGGCGGCGGTCACCGGCAGGATCGCGGCCGCGGCCGCGGCGAGCGTCAGGCCCGCTGTGGCCACGAGCGTGACTAGTCGTTTTCTGAGCATGGGTAGTTACCCCTCCCGTGGGTTCTGGGGGTCAAGACATGGGCGGCTGTCCATGCATATTTGTAAACAAAACTTCTTCTTTTGTAAAGTATGTTACTTGTTGACCACCTGAGAAGCCCTCCGGGCAGCGCCATCCCGGCCACAACGGGGCCTCGCGCGCCAACACCAACCGCGCCAACACCAACCGGGCCGACCCGCACGAGCTTGCCGAACTTCGCATCGCCCTTGACGCGAACGACGCCGGCGAGTCGGCGCGACGAGATCATGCCACTTCGATGTGGACTCCCCCACCTCACAGACCGATCGGGCGCATGATCGGGGCCGTTTCGGGCAGCACGCACGGAGACAACCGACGCCGCGACGCTGGGGGCGGAGATGAACAATCAGCGGCAGCAGTGGGCGGCCCTCCCGGTCGCCGATTGGGAGCCCACCTACGACACGCTGCACATGTACACCCAGATCATGGGGAAGATCTCGCTGGCGTTGCGGCCCATGACGAACCACTGGTGGCAGGTCGCGCTCGAGCTTTACGCCAGGGGCCTGCGGACGGCGGCCCTCCCGCACGGTGCGCGTACCTTCGAGATGGACCTCGATCTCGTCGACCACGTGCTCCACATCGACACCGATCGCGGCGAGCGGCGCAGTGTCGATCTGGGCCGGCCCGTGCGCGACTTCTACACCGACACGATGACGGCGCTCGATGACCTGGGGCTGCACGTGCCGATCTGGACCCAGCCGGTGGAGGTGGCGGATCCGATCCCCTTCGACGAGGACACCGTGCATTCGACGTACGACCCGGCCCAGGTCGAGCAGTACTGGCACGTCCTGTGCCAGGTCGAGGGGGTCCTGGACGAGTTCCGGGCCCGCTTCACCGGCAAGGCCAGCCCGGTCCAGTTCTACTGGGGCTCGTTCGACCTCGCCACGACCCGGTACTCCGGCCGGCCCACCGACCCGCCGCCGAACGCCGACACGATCACCCGGTTCAGCTACACCGCGGAGCAGAGTTCGCTCGGCTTCTGGCCCGGCGGCACCTGGCTCAACGGCATGCGCGTCGAGCAGCCGATCTTCTACTCCTACACCTATCCGGAGCCGCCGGGAGTTCGCGACCAGCCGGTCAGCCCAGCGTCGGCGCGCTTCGACGCCGGCCTCGGCGAGTTCGTGCTGAGCTACGACGACGTCCGGCGGGCGGACGACCCGCGCCGGGCGATCCTCGACTTCGCCCAGACCACGTACGAAACGGGTGCCCGGCTCCAGCATTGGCCGCGCGAAGTGCTCGAATGGACGCCGCCAACGCCGCCGAGCCATCGCCGGGCAATGTCGGCGATCTGAACGGGCACCGCGCGGGCCGCTGTCAGCGCCTGTCCCCGGCCCGAAGCGAACATCAGTTTCCCGGGCCACCGCGGCGGTCAGCGCGCCGCCGGATAACGCCGACACGCATTGGTTCGGTCAACGCCCAGTGCGTGGTGCACCGCCGGCAGTCCGGGAGCGCGGCCTCGCCCACGGCCACCGCGCCGGTGCACACGGCCGCGATCCGGGCTCCGCTGCTGTGCGCCGCTCGCAGCCATGCCACCACCGGTTCCGACACCAGGTCCCTGTCCCGGGTCCGGCTCGCGTAGCCGCCGTCCGGGCACCAGGACCAGATCGCCGGGGCCGGCCTTCGGCGACCGCCCGATCCCGGCCAGCGCCAGCCCCTGCGCCGATCGCACCTGTTCGGCCTCGGCCACGAACTCACGGGACCACCCGGGTCGGCACCGACCGTCACACGTGCCAGGAGGTCACCGGACCTCACCACCGACAGCAAGGGATGATGGACAATACGGCCATTACATAGATTTCTGGAGGACCAGGTGTCGCAGATCGAGACGGTGGCGAAGGCGCAGTTGTACGACGCGTTCGCGGTCAGCGGGAAAGCACTGTCCAACGGCAAACGCCTCGAACTGCTCGACATACTCGCCCAAGGCGA
>NZ_JBFAZX010000050.1:0-26241 GCF_040689395.1 Dactylosporangium sp. NPDC051484
AACCTCTACGAGGCCCATGCCACGGGGTAATAATCATTTGGCACTGGCTTAACAAGCACCCTGTTGAGTTCTCAAACAACCAACACACACCGCCGGACTTCACCGTTTCCGGTTTCGCCCGCCCGGGGCATTTCGTTCCGTTCTAGTCTAGCAGGTCCGTTTTGCGTGTCAAGTCCGGCTTGCCGAACCTTGTCCCGTTTTGCGGACATACAACAACTCTTCCGGAACCCCGGCTGAGTGTCGTATTCTTACGGCAGGACGTCCGCTGCGGCTCGTTTCGCGACCCGCGTGCCTCGTCCGTGTTCCCTGCCGGTCATCTACATTACCCGGTCCTCGTCTGGCGTCCAAATCGCGTTCGCCGTTCGTTTCCCGGGCACGATCACTTTCCGGTCACCCGGCTCGTCATCGTTTGGGTCTCGGCAGGACGTCCGCCGCGGCGCGTCTCGCGCTCCGCTGTCTCGTTCGTTTCCCTGCCGGTCCTCTACTTTACTCGGCGTCCCGATCTCCACCAAATCGATCACTCTCTTCGGTGACACCTGGCCGAAGCCGGGCGTTGCACGGGCGCGCCGGGCGCCGTAGCGAGGTCAGAAGCTACACGGCGCCCGGCGGCATCGCCAAATCAAGAAATCACGCGGAGGTGAGCTCGACCCCCGCGAACGTGCGCTTTCCCTTGCGCAGCACCAGAAGTCCACCGGCCAGGGCGCGGTCGGCGGGCACGACCTCCTCGGCGTCGGACACCCGCTCGTTGTTCACATACGCACCGCCCTCGGCCACCGTCCGTCGCGCGTCATTGCGACTTGAGACCAGGCCGGCGGCAATGAACAGGTCGGCGACCGTCGAACCCGCGGGTGCCGCCACGAGGCCCGCCTCGCTGAGCGCGGCACGCATCGTCGACGGCGAGAGCTCGCCGAGCGACCCCCGGCCGAACAGCGCCTGGCTCGCCGCGATCACCTGCGCGGTCTCCTCCGGCCCGTGTACGAGCCTGGTCATCTCCTCCGCGAGCCGCCGCTGGCCGATCCGGGCCGCGGGCCGCTCGGCGGTCTCCTTCTCGATCGCCTCGATCTCCTCACGCTCCAGGAACGTGAGCTTGCGCAGCAGCCCGCCGACGAGCGCGTCCTCGAGGTTCACGAAGTACTGGTACAGCGCGTAGGGGCTGGTCATCTCCGCGTCCATCCACAGGCTGCCGCCGCCGGTGGACTTGCCGAGCTTCTCCCCCGCCGAGTTCACCAGCAGCGGCGTCGCCAGGAGGTGTACCGAAGCACCCTCCGTCCGATGGATCAGGTCCGTGCCGGCCGTGAGGTTGCCCCACTGGTCGCTGCCGCCCGTCTGCAGCTTGCAGCCGTAACGGCGGTACAACTCCAGGAAGTCCATGCCCTGCAGGATCTGGTAGCTGAATTCCGTGTAGCTGATGCCGGCGTCCGAGTTCAGCCGGGCGCTCACCGCGTCCTTCGTGAGCATCTTGTTGACCCGGAAATGCTTGCCGATCTCGCGCAGGAAGTCGATCGCCGACATCGGCGCCGTCCAGTCGTAGTTGTTCACCATCTGGGCGGCGTTGTCGCCGGTGAAGTCGAGGTACGGCTCGATCTGGCCCTTGATCCGTTCGATCCATTCGGCCACCGTGTCCGCCGAGTTGAGCTGGCGCTCCGAGGAGGGCCTGGGGTCGCCGATCAGGCCGGTCGCGCCCCCGACCAGGGCGAGCGGCCGGTGCCCGGCCAGCTGCAGGCGGCGGACGGTGAGCACCTGCAGGAGGTTGCCGATGTGCAGGCTCGGCGCCGTCGGGTCGAAGCCGCAGTAATAGGTGATCGGCCCCTTCGCCATCTCCGCGCGGAGTTCGTCGAGGTCGGTCGAGAGCGCGATCAGGCCGCGCCACTGCAGGTCGTCGAGCACATCGGTCATGGCGCGATTGTCCCACCCTCCCCGGGTCGTCCCCCACCGCGTTACCGGGACGAGGGCGACGGGGTTTTGTCATACCCGGCCGCTAGGGTTGAGCCATGGCAGTTGTGAAGATCAACGCGATCGAGGTCCCCGAGGGCGCAGGCCCTGAGCTGGAGCGCAGGTTCGCCGCGCGGCACGGCGCCGTCGAGGACGCGCCGGGCTTCCTGGGCTTCGAGCTGCTGCGCCCGACCGCGGGTGAGACGCGGTATTTCGTCTACACCAAGTGGGAGTCCGAGGAGCACTTCCAGGCGTGGTCCACCGGACCGGCCCGCGAGGCCCACTCCGGCGAGCGGGCGAAACCGGTGGCGACCGGCTCGAGCCTGCTGGAGTTCGAGGTCGTCCAGCAGGCGGACCCGCGCGCCTGACATCTGGCCGAGGGCGGGCACGCGAAGAGATCACATCAGGCGCGTTCTGAGGCGCTGCCGACCGACGCCGGCTTCGAGGTCGACGCCCCCTCGCGCGCTGGGGCAACGGCTGGGTCGTGGACAACCGCATCCGGCCGTTCGGCCAGCTGTCGACGGTGGGCGGCGAGCCGTGGACCGGCCCGGCACACACGTCCTGCCGGTAGCCCGCCACCACTCAACACGTAACCGCGGCCGGTCAACACGAGACCGCGGCCGAAGCAGCACGTAGCCGCGGCTGAAGCAGCACCCGCACCACGGCGATCACCGGGCCACGGCCGACGTGGGCACGTCGCGGACGGCACACGGGGCCGAGTACGAATCACACACACGATCCGGGAGCAGATGTGAAGGCGTTGCAGTATTCGGAGTACGGGCCGTCGAGCGTGCTGCGGGTCGTCGACGTGCCCGAGCCGCAGCCGGAGGCCGGGCGTATCCGGATCGCGGTGCGGGCGGCAGGGGTCAACCCGTATGACTGGAAGGTGCGCGGCGGCCTCTTCGGGGACACGACCCCCAGCCGGCTGCCGGTCGTGCCGCACTCCGACGCGGCCGGGGTGGTCGACGCGATCGGCGAGGGGGTCGAGGGCGTCTCGGTCGGCGACGAGGTGTTCGGGGTCGCCCCGGGCGGGGCCGCGGCCGAGCTCGCGGTGCTGCGGGTGTGGGCGCCCAAGCCCGCGGCGATGCCGTTCGAGGAGGCGGCAGGGCTGCCCAACGTGGTGGAGACGGCCGGGCGGGCGCTCGATCTGCTCGGTCTGCGCAAGGGCCAGACCCTGCTGGTCAACGGCGCCGCCGGCGGTGTCGGCATCGCGGCCGTGCAGCTGGCCGTCGCGCGGGGCGCCACGGTGATCGGCACGGCGAGCGAGCGCAACCACGAGTTCCTGCGCGGGCTGGGCGCTGTCCCGGTCACATACGGCGCTGGGCTGCCCGACCGCGTCCGTGCCATCGCGCCGGGCGGTGTCGACCTGGCGCTCGACACGGCGGGCCGGGGTGCCGTCGCGGATCTGGTCGCGCTGACGCCGGCGCCCGCCGACGTGGTGAGCGTCGCCGACTTCGACGCGCCGCGCCTCGGCGCCCGGGTCACGGACGGCTCGGAAGGGCGCGCGTGGCAGACGCTGGCCGAGGTCGCCGCCCTGTTCGCCGAGGGGCGCTTCACCATGCCCGTCGAGCGCACGTTCCCGCTGGCTGAGGCTTCGGCCGCCCACGACCTGAGCGAGTCGGGCCACGTGCGCGGCAAGGTCGTGCTGACCCTCTGAGGCCCGCGCCGCGGCAAGACGGCGGCGAGAGCACTCAGGGCGGGTCAGCGCTCGAGCAGGACCGGGGTCGCGGTGGCGCGTTTGCAGACGCGGTCGTCGCCTGAGGAGCGGCCCAGCAGGTGGCGGCCCGCCCACGGCAGCATGTGGCGGCGCATCCAGGCGAGCTCCGCGCAGACCAGCTCGTGCCGCCGGCGCGGCAGGGGCACCGCGAGCGGGGCGGTCCAGGCGTCGTCGGTGCCGGGCAGGCCCAGGGCGAAGGCCAGCGCCGCACCGATGCGCTCGTGCCCGGCGCTGTTGGCGTGCAGGCGATCGTCGCTCCACAGACGCGGGTCGGAGGCGACCGGGTGCGCGCCGAGGTCGAGCAGGATCGCGCCGCTGTCGGCGGTGGCTTTGCGGATCTGCGCGTTGAGCGCGAGCACCCGGCCCCGCAGCGGCCGGGCGATCGGCATCACCGGCGTCGGGTCGGGAAGCGTGAAGGTCAGCACGGTCGCGCCCCGCCTGACGAGGGCGAGCTGCATCGCGTGGATGTCGCGGGCGACCTCGGCCACGTCGAACGAGGCCCGCAGAATGTCGTTCATGCCGGCGACCACGGTGGCCAGGTCGGGCTCGAGGTCGAGGGCGGGCGTCAACTGTTCGGCCCGGATCCGGGTGGTGGTGCGCCCGCGGATGGCGAGGTTGGCGTATTCCAGGCCGTCCGGCGCCTGCGCGCGGGCGACGTGCTCGGCGAAGCGGTCGGCCCAGCCGCGGTAGCCGCCGTTGCCGTCGGGGTCGTCCAAGCCCTCCGTGGTGCTGTCGCCGATGGCGACGTAGCGGCGGTACACGCGGGCGTTCACGCGCCGCGCAGCGCGTAGGCGGCGCGGGCGGACTCGATGGCGGCCAGGTGCTCGGCGGCCCAGGCGCGGCACGCGTCCATCGCCGGGAACAGGGTGTGGCCGAGGTCGGTGATGGAGTACTCGACCCGGGGCGGGATCTCGTCGTACACCGTGCGGGTGATCATGCCGTCGCGCTCCAGGGCGCGCAGGGTCTCGGCCAGGACCTTGGCCGAGACGCGGCGCAGCGGGACGCGCAGCTCGCCGAAGCGGCGCGGGCCGTCCCGCAGGCAGATCAGCACCATGCCCGCCCACTTGTCGCCGATCTGGAACGGCGTCGCGGCCGACGGGCAGGCCGGGTCGAACAGGTCCGGCGGGAGGGGGTCGCGCATCGCCCCACCGTAACGCGCGACCCGGTTACCCTGCAGTTACCGAGGTATCGCGTTCTACGGTTCCCGGCATGACTTCAGTGGGTGTTCGGGGCGGGCGGCAGATCCTGGCCGAGGCCCGGAGGCGATCGATCGAGGCGACGGCGGTCGTGCGCGACCCGGCGAGATATCCGGATCTCTGCGGTGCGATCGCCGGTGACGCGACGGACGCCGGGCTCGTGGAGACGGCGGCGCGCGGGCACGACGTGGCGATCTCGGCCGTGTACGGCGCGGACCTCGACCTGGCGGCGTACGGCGAGGCGATGGCGGCGCTGCTGCGCGGCCTGGAACGCGCCGAGGTGCGGCGGCTGCTGCTGATCGGGGTCGCGACGACACTGCCGGGCGACAGCGGTGCGCGCAGGTTCGCCGAACCCGGCTTCCCGGCCGAGTGGCGGCCGTTCTCGCAGGCGCGCGCCGACGAGCTGGCGGTGCTCGAGCGGTACGACGGCGCCGTGGACTGGGTGGTGTTCACGCCGGCGGCGGAGCTGATCGAGGACGAGGGCAGTTCGGAGTACCGAATCCGGAATTTGGGAACCGCCCTGAGCTACACCGCGCTGGGGGCCGCACTGCTGGACGAGGTGGCGGCCGATCGCCACCACCGCACCCAGCTCGCCGTTTCTGGCGCCTGACCGATAGCGGATCAGGACGCGGCGAAGGCCTCGAAGCGCTCGGCGACCCCGGTCAGGTCCTCCTGCTCCGACTCCGCACTGGTCTCGTCGTCGACGGTGGTGGACACCCGCCACCGGCGCTGGGCGGGCGCGAACGCGACCCGGATTGAGGCGCCGTCCTCCCGCCACAGCACCGCCGTGGCGTTGTCCTCGTCGAGCCGGCCGATGAAGTCGCGGATGTCGTCGCCGGTCGGGTGGTGCGCGAGCGAGCCGTCCTCGGTCGTCATGCGCGGCACCGGCAGGCGTAGCAGCCGCCGCGGCTGCCGCAGCGCCGCCGGGCGGTGGCGCCCGGGCCGCTGGAAGCACAGCAGCTCGCACTCGCCGGCGAGCTTGTGGATGAGGTGGAGGGTCTCACTCGGCGCATCGCCACGCAGGGTGAGCAGCACGTGCGTGTCGGCGACGACCGCCGGCTCGGCCCACGACGCCGGATCGACGCCGGCGCGCACCTCGCGGTCGAACCGTTGCAGGCCGGGATCGACGGCAGCCCATTCTGCATCGCCCCGCCGCAGTGCCTCGTATCGGTCGACGCCCTGGTCGACCGTGATCGGTCGGGCCTCGTACCAGACACCAACCTCGATCAACTCCGCCATGGAAGACCACCGTACGGAACCCCCAGAAACGGGCGCAACTCAGCCACGCATCGTGCAGTATCCATCACCCGTCCGGCGTTTCATTCACGGCGCCCATCGATTCGGCTATCTTGTTCGCCTTCACCGTCTCGATCAGCCCGGCGGCGTCGTGGGTCGTCACGACGAGCGCACCGCCCGGGTCGCCGGGCAGGTCGAGCGTGACGACGGTCATCGGCAGCACCGCGACCCGGCCCCATTCGGTGAAGCGCCCGGCCGGGGCGGCACGCGCGGCGGCGATGTCGCGCCACAGCACGGTCACCGGCGGGTGGCGGCGGGAGGCCGGGCGGCGAACACTCAGCGTGAGACCGTCGGAGCCGGTCGTGACGCGAACCGGCACGCCTCCGCCGAACAGCAGCGCGAAGCCGGCCCCGAGCTCCCAGATCACCGCGGCACGGTGCAGCGGCACGTGCCCGGACCAGTGCTCGGCGCCGGCCGCGTGCGCGGCGCGCTGACGCCGCCGCGCCCACCACTGGACGAGGAAGAGCGGTCCGATCGCGGCCGCGGCGAGTCCGGCGAAGGCCAATGCGGCCCGCCACCGCGCGAGCAGCGGCAGCCCGACCGGCACCGCGGCGGCGAGGAACAGCCACCAGCCGCGCCCCCGCACCGGATCCAGCCTACGCGGGCGGGCATGGCACGGGGGCGGCCCGAACGCCGCCGCCGGTCGCGCCCGCAGGGCTCGCCGTGCCCCTCGGCGAGCTGCCCGGGGCCACGTGAGCCGCGTGCACATCGGCACCTTCCTCGACACCCGCGCAGGGCGAATATGCGGGCGCGCGGCGACGACGGTCACGAGCGCCGGCGGGCATGGCGGGGTTTATCCGGGCCCGGTCCGCCGGTAAGGATTGGGGATGCCCTCCGCGACCCCCGTCCGGCTCCTCCTGGCGGTCACGTCCGTCGCCGCCGTCCTCGCCGCCGGCGGCTGCGGCGCGAATGCGAACCAGCCGGGAGCCATGCCGCTGTTCGCGTCGCCGGCGCCGTCCTCCCCCGCCGCCCCGGCGCCGTCCAGCGTCGCACCGTCTCCGGCGGCATCGGTCGCATCAGTGGCATCGGTACCCGTACCGGCGGGCATGACCGCCGGCATCGTGATCTACGACCGGCAGGACGGCGTCTACGTGCTGCGGCAGAACGCGAGCTGGCGCTTCCGCTCGGCGTCGCTGGTCAAGCTGCTCATCACGCTGGACTACTTCTGGGACAAGGGCCCGTCGTACTCCGTGCCGGCCGCCGACCGGCCGCAGCTGGAGATCATGCTGCGCAGCAGCGACGACGCCGCCGCGACCGCGTTCTGGACGGCGGGCGGGCAGCGCGACGTGGTGACCCGGATGGTCCAGCGGCTCGGGTTGCACGACACCGACCCGCCGCCGCAGAGCCAGCCCGGCTACTGGGGTTACACCGCGGTCAGCGCCGGCGACCTGGTCCATGTCTACCAGTACATCCTCGACCAGGCGCCGCAGCCGGTGCGCGAGTTCATCATGGGCAACCTGCACGCCACCACGAAGTGCGGCACCGACCGCTACGACCAGTCCTTCGGCATCCCGAGCGTGTTCAAACAGCCGCGCGCCGCGAAGCAGGGCTGGTCGGGCTTCGGGGACGACCCCGCCACCCCGTGTGTGGCGAACGCCGAACTGGCCGGGCCGGGCAGGGCCGCGTTCGTGCCGGCCGTCGAGCCGAACCAGCCCGACATGACGGACGAGGTGCTGCACACCACCGGCACCGTCGGCGCCGGCGACCGCTACATCGTCGCGGTGCTGAGCGGGCACCCGGACGGCACGCAGTTCGCGAAGGCCGCCGCCGCCCTGACGAAGATCACCGGATCGCTGCCGTTGCCGGAGTCGACGAAGCTCTGACTCCCGCGCGGCTCCCGCCGGTGCGTGCAACGCGATCGAAGAACGCCCGATCGTGTACACCCAGGATGACGCAGCGTGCCGGCGCGATGGCCAGTCCGTCACCGCGCGGATCGGCCGTCCCGGTTTTTGTCGGTGCCGGTCCGTAGAATCGCCGGCGTGGACAGCGGGATGAGTGCGCTCGATGTGTTACGCAGAGTGTTCGGCTATGACGAGTTCCGGGGCAGCCAGCGGGAGATCATCGAGCACGTGATCGGCGGTGGCGACGCGCTGGTGCTCATGCCCACCGGCGGCGGCAAGTCACTGTGCTACCAGATTCCGGCGCTGGTCCGGCCGGGCACCGCGGTGGTGATCTCGCCGCTCATCGCCCTCATGCACAACCAGGTCGACGCCCTGCGGCAGCTGGGCGTGCGGGCCGGGTTCATCAACTCGACGCTCGACTTCGACATGCGCCGCACCGTCGAGGCGCAGTTCGCCGGCGGCGAGCTTGACCTGCTGTATCTCGCGCCCGAGGCGCTGGCCTCGACCGGCACCATGCGACTGCTCGAGCGCGGCCGGATCGCGCTGTTCGCCATCGATGAGGCGCACTGCGTCTCGCAGTGGGGCCACGACTTCCGCCCCGACTACCTCAACCTGTCGATGCTGCACGAGCGCTGGCCGGACGTGCCGCGCGTCGCGCTCACCGCGACGGCTACGACCGCCACCCATCGCGAGATCGCCACACGGCTCGGGCTGACCGGCGCCCGGCACTTCGTGTCCAGCTTCGACCGCCCCAACATTCAATACCGCATCGTCGGCAAGCAGGACCCGCGCCGCCAGCTGCTGGAGTTCCTGCGCGGCGAGCACCGCGGCGAGGCCGGCATCGTCTACTGCCTGAGCCGCAACTCGGTGGAGAAGATCGCCGACTTCCTCAAGGACAACGGCATTGCGGCGCTGCCCTACCACGCCGGGCTCGACGCGCGGACCAGAGCCGACAACCAGGACCGCTTCCTGCGTGAGGACGGCCTCGTCATGGTCGCCACGATCGCGTTCGGCATGGGCATCGACAAGCCCGACGTCCGCTTCGTCGCCCACCTCGATCTTCCGAAGTCCATCGAGGGCTACTACCAGGAGACGGGCCGCGCCGGCCGCGACGGGGAGCCGTCGGTGGCCTGGCTGGCCTACGGGCTGCAGGACGTCGTCCAGCAGCGCAAGATGATCGAGACCTCCGAGGGCGACGCCACCCACCGGCGCAACCTCTCCCAGCACCTCGACGCGATGCTGGCCCTCTGCGAGACGGTCGAGTGCCGGCGCACGCAGCTGCTGGCATACTTCGGCCAGGAGCTCGACGGCTCGTGCGACAACTGCGACACGTGCCTGGCCCCGCCGGAATCCTGGGACGGCACGATCGCCGCGCAGAAGCTGCTCTCGACGGTGTATCGCCTGCACCGCGAGCGCAACCAGAAGTTCGGCGCCGGCCAGTGCATCGACATCCTGCTGGGCAAGAAGACCGACAAGATCGTGCAGTGGCACCACGACGAGCTGAGCGTCTTCGGCGTCGGCGCCGACCTGCGCGAGGCCGAGTGGCGCGCGGTCATCCGCCAGCTGCTCGCCCAGGGCCTGCTCGCGGTGGAGGGCGACTACGGCACCCTGGTCCTGACCGATGCCAGCGCCGAGGTCCTCGGCCGCCGCCGCCAGGTCATGCTGCGCCGCGAACCCGAGCGCCCGATCTCCGCCGCGAAGGCCGCGAAGACCTCGAAGTCCGCCCGCCGCGATGCCACCGCCGCGGCCGACCTCCCCGCCGAGGCGACCCCGGTCTTCGAGCACCTCCGCGCGTGGCGCGCCGCCACGGCCAAGGTCCAGTCCGTCCCCGCCTACGTCATCTTCCACGACGCGACGCTGCGCCAGATCGCCGCCGAACGCCCCAGCACGCTGTCCGAGCTGTCGACCGTCAACGGCGTGGGCGAGAACAAACTGGCGAAGTTCGGCCAGCAGATCCTCGACGCCCTGGCCGAGCTCGACCCATCCCCCGACGCCGCCATCGACACCCTCGAACCCCCGGACGACGAGCCGTAACCGCCCCGCTCCGGTGCGAGGCGGCCAGCACCAGGCAGCTCGAGCCAGCCGCCCGCGGCGGCACGAGCGGCCCGAGTCGCCCGGGTCAGCCGGTGACCATCGGGCGGGCGCCAGGTTCGGGCAGGGGCACGGTGATCGAGCCGTCTACGAAGATGCCGTGCCACAGGCAGAACGACAGCACGATCCACAGCTTCCGGGCGTGGTCGGCCTCGCCTCGCTCGTGGGCGTTGAGCAGGGCGTGGGCGTAGTCCAGGTCGATCAGCTTGCCGGCGCCCGACGTGGACAGGACGTGGTGAGCCCACTCGGCCAGGTCCGTGCGCAGCCAGCGGCGGGCCGGGGTCGGGAAGCCCAGTTTCGGGCGGTCCGTGATGAAGTCCGGGACGATGCCCTCCATCGCGCGGCGCAGGGCGTATTTGGTCGTGCGGCCCCGGCCGGGCACCTTCAGGTGGGCGGGCAGGCGCGACAGCACGTCGAAGACGCGCCGGTCCAGGAACGGCACACGCAGTTCCAGGGAGTGGGCCATCGACATGCGGTCGGCCTTGGTGAGGATGTCGCCGGTCAGCCACGTGTTGATGTCGATGTGCTGCATCGTGGCCACCGGGTCGAGGGCCGCCGCCTCGGCGTAGAGGGCCGCGGTCACGTGCGGGTGGCCGACGCCGGCGGCGTCGCCGCGCAGGATGCGGGCCTTCTCCTCGTCGGTCAGGATGCGGGCGTTGCCGAAGTACCGCAGCCGCATCGGCGTCGTCGCGCGCTGCAGGTAGCTCTTGCCCCGCAGGCCGTCCGGCAGGTGGCGTGCCAAGGCCCGCAGGCCGCGCTGCAGCGGCTCACCGAGGCGGGCGACCGGGGCCAGCGAGCGGGGCTCGCGGTAGATGGTGTAGCCGCCGGCGAGCTCGTCCGCGCCCTCGCCGGACAGTACGACGGTGACGTGTTCGGACGCGGTGCGGGCCAGGAAGTACAGGGGCACGATCGACGGGTCGGCGACCGGGTCGCCGAGGTGCCAGATGATGCGGGGCAGCGCCTCCATGACCTGCTCGGGGCGCACGATGGTCGGGATCAGCTCGACGCCGAGGTGGCGGGCCGAGCGCTCGGCGATCTCGATCTCGGAGAACGCGGTGGACGTGTCGAAGCCGGCGGTGAAGGCGCGCAGCCGCGGGTGCAGCTCGGCGGCCAGCGCGGTGATCGCGGTCGAGTCGATGCCGCTGGACAGGAACGTGCCGACCGGCACGTCCGCGCGCATGTGGGCGCGGACGCTGTCGCGCAGCGCGGCGCGCAGCTCGCCCACCACGGCCGCCTCGGTCATGGCCGGGTCGGGGCGGAAGGTGGGCCGGGTGTAGCGGCGGATCGTCGATACGCCGGCGAACTTGCGGGTGAGCAGGCCGCCGGCGGGCAGCCGGGCCACGTCGCGGTGCAGCGTGTACGGCTCCGGCACGTACTGCATCGTGAGGTACAGCGACAGGGCGGTCCGGTCCAGCTCGGCCGCGGAGTGCTCGAGCAGCGGCGGCTTCTCGCTGGAGAGCCACAGCCCCTCCGGGGTCTCGAGGTAGTACAGCGGCTTGATCCCGAAGGGATCGCGCGCGGCGTACACGGTCTCGGTCACGTCGTCCCACAGCGCGAACGCGAACATCCCGCGCAGCCGGTCGAGGGCGGCCTCACCCCAGTGGTGGAAGGCTGCGACGACCACCTCGGCGTCGCCGTCGGTGGCGAAGACGGCGCCGTGGGCGCGGGCCAGCTCCTCGCGCAGCTCCTTGTAGTTGTAGATCTCGCCGTTGAAGACGAGCGTCCAGCGGCCCGCCTCGGGGCCGGCCGGCGGGTATCGCAGTGGCTGCCGGCTGCCCTGCAGATCGATGATCGCGAGGCGCTTGAAGCCGGCCGCGGTGCCGGCCCCGATCCGCTCCAGGGCCATGTCGTCGGGGCCCCGATGGTCCAGCAGCGCGAGCTGCCGTTCCATGGCGCCGAGAAGTTCCGGGGAGATGATGGCGTTTCCGGTGTACATCAGGAAGCCGCACATAGCGTCGTTTCCCTTCGGTCGAACGGCCACGATTCGCCGCGCCATCCAGCGAATCAGAGCCCGCGCACCGGGGCGGAGCTTGCGCGGACGTCCATCCGATCGCTCGCCCACACCGGCACCCGGGTGAAGTTGCGGCCGCGGTGGTTAGGGGTGGGCCGTGCGGGGTAGCCGCGCGCCGCCAAGCGAACCGCCCACAGTCGTCGGGAGACCGAACATGCACCGGCACCGCAAGCGAGCGAAGCGACAGCGTCCACGTACGAAGCTCGTCCGCGTGCTGCTCGGCATCCTGCGGCTGGCGCTGAGCGGGGTGCTAGCGGGCCTGGTGGTCGCGGCCGCGACGCTGCCGCTGGCGCTCGCCGCCGGCGGGATGGCGAAGGCGGGAAGCGACACGTGGGAGAACCTGCCGACCAACCTGGCCACCCCGCGGCCGGCGGAGACGACCTACGTGTACGCCAGCGACGCCAAGACGCTGATCACCACGTTCTACGACGAGAACCGCCGCGACGTGCAGCTGGACCAGGTCGCGAAGGTGCTGCAGCAGGCCGTCGTCGCCGCCGAGGACGCCCGCTTCTACCAGCACCACGGCGTCGACGCGCGGGGCGTGCTGCGCGCGTTCGTCTCCAACAGCCGCGGCGGGGCGCAGCAGGGCGCCTCGACGCTGACCATGCAGTACGTCCGCAACGTGCTCAAGAACGACGCGAGCCTCACCCCGCAGCAGCACCTGGAGGCGCTCGCCGACTCACCGGCGCGCAAGCTGCGCGAGATGCGCTACGCCGGGGCGCTGGAGAAGAGGATGAGCAAGGCCGAGATCCTGCGGCGGTACCTCAACATCTCCTACTTCGGCTCCGGCGCCTACGGCATCTACGCCGCCAGCCAGACGTACTTCGGCAAGGTCCCGGCCGAGCTGACGCTCCCGGAGGCGGCACTGCTGGCCGGCCTGCTGCAGTCCCCGGACGCGGACAACCCGCTCACCGGCGACCGCGAGACGGCCCTGAAGCGGCGCGCGTACACGCTCGAGTCGATGGCGAAGATGCGCGTGATCACGCCCGCGGAGGCGACCGCCGCGAAGGGCACGCAGCTCAAGCTGACCGAGCGCCGGCTGCCCAACGACTGCACGTCGGTGGCGCGGGAGCACAACGACTGGGGCTTCTTCTGCGACTACTTCCGTCAGTGGTGGAACAGCCAGCCCGAGTTCGGCGCGACGGCGATGGACCGCGACGAGAACCTGCGCACCGGCGGCTACACGGTGGTCACCTCGCTGGACCCGAACGTGCAGGCGACCGCGCTCGCCCAGTCGCTGGGCGTCTACGGCTACGGCAGCGCGCGCTCGGTGCCGCTCGCCGTGGTCCAGCCCGGCAGCGGCCGGGTGCTGGCGATGGCCGTCAACCGCCACTTCAGCCTGGAGGCCAACCCGCGGGAGCACCCGCAGTACCCCAACACCGTCAATCAGCTCATCTCGGGCGGCTCCGGCGTGGACGGCTACCAGGCCGGCTCGACGTTCAAGATGTTCACGATGCTCGCCGCGCTGGAGGCCGGCCTGCCGCTGAGCACCCGGTTCAACGCGCCGGCCCGGATCGTGACCAACTGGCCGGGCAGCGCCGGGGCCAGCTGCGGCGGGCACTGGTGCCCGGCCAACGACAGCCCGAGCTGGATGGACGGCGAACGCACGATGTGGAACGGCTTCGGCCGCTCGGTCAACACCTACTTCGTGTGGCTGGAGCAGCAGATCGGCGCCCGGCGCGCGGTGGAGATGGCGCAGCGGCTCGGCATCGTGTTCCGCGGCGACCTGGACGTGTCGCTGGCGGCGAAGGCGGAAGGCTGGGGCTCGTTCACCCTCGGTACGGCCTTGACCACGCCGCTGGACCTCGCCAACGCCTACGCGGCCGTCGCCGCCGGCGGGTTGTACTGCCAGCCGCTGCCGGTGCTGTCGATCACCGACCCGGACGGCCGGCCGGCCGACGCCGCCGGTCCGAAGTGCAAGCAGGCGGTCGACCCCGACGTGGCGGCCGCGGCCACCGACGCGGCGCGGTGCCCGGTCAGCAAGGGCTCGTCGTACGGCAGGTGCGACGGCGGCACGGCCGAGGCCGTGTCCGGCATCCTGAGCGGGCGCCCGGTCGCGGGCAAGACGGGAAGCTCGGAGAACAACGCGACCGAGACGTTCGTGGGGTTCACGCCGCAGATCGCGGCGGCCGGCATCGCGGTGAACGTGGACAACCCGAACGACTACGTCGGCGGCGGGGTCTCCAGCTCGGTCAACGGGGCCGTGGCGCAGACCATGGCGGCGACGCTGCGCGGCCAGCCGGTGCAGGGCTTCCCGGCCCCGAGCCGGGCACGTGCCCTGGGCTGACGGGGCCGGGACGGCGCGCCGTCCACAGTGGACGGCGCGCCGGATCTGGGGCCGGGATCAGGCCGAGTAGCCGCGCTGGGCGATCCAGTCGGCCATCTTGTCCAGGGACAGCATGTACGAGCCGGCGCCCTGGGCGTCGGCCGGATCCGCGATCTTCACGGTCTGGCCGCCGTCGCGGTACCCGACGATCGTCAGGAAGTGCCCGCCGGGGTAGGAGTGGCCGTGTCCGGCGTCGTCCACCGTGGACCCGGCGATGTTGGCGACCACCGCGTACCCGTGGTTGATCGCGTTGAGCACCGCTGCCTTGAGCTGGTCGACGTCAGCCTGGGTGGCCGTCTGCCCGGTGATGAAGTGTGACTTGTAGAAGGACGTCCCGGTGGAGGAGTTGAGCGCCCGCGTGGTGTCCTCGGCCGAGTTGGTGCCGTTGACGGTGGTGCCGAGGCTCTGCGCGACCTGGGACTGCGACTGGAAGACCCCCCGCGCGGTGAGGGCGATGCGCGTGGCGGCCGGGCCGCAGAAGTAGTAGTTCTCCTGCCAGGCGAACTGATAGGAGAGTTCCTTCTGCTGCGGGGGCGCGGTGGAGGTGGCCGCCGGCGGCGGCGCGGTGGAGGTGGTCCCGACGCCGGCCTGTGCGGTGGCGGTCGGCTTGGCCGCGCCCGCCTTGGGGACGCTCGCCGCGTCGGGCACCGCCTGGTCACGCTGCTTCTGGCGGGCGGCCGGGGCGTCGCCGAGGGTGACCGTGGATTCCGCGCCGGTCAGGGTCTGGGTGCCGGCGGCACTGGCCGGTGTCGAGGACTGCTGCAGGGCGGCGGCGCCGATGCCGGCCGCGGCGGCCAGGCCCGCCGCGACGGCCACGACGTGGATGCGCCGAAACCGGGGGACGCGTCCAGAGTGGCGAGGTTTGTAGAGGTACGTCACGGGTACCTCGATTCATGGGGCAACACGCGAGCTCCTTCCGGTGCCGCCTACCGGGTTAGCTGACGGGTTCGGGCGGGAAGCTCGCCCTTCCCGGGGCCGTGGGCCCCGTGGATTCACCCCGGGTGGTGCATGGTTCCCCGGCTCGTGCGCGCGCACGACTCAGCGGATCCGCTACGGGGTCACCCAGGTGGGCAACGGAGGCCGCAGCGGATTCGAAAACCGTAAACACACCGGTCAGAGGCCGTTTCACCCCCTGGTGATTCGGCCACCGGGCGCGGCGCCGCCGGGTCGGGCGACGGGGCGCACACGGCCCTGGCGCCGTTTCTCATCCCCAAAATCACCCCTGCGTCGTTGCGGTCCTAGTCTCGCCGGATGCTCGCTGGTGATGACGAAAACCCGCAGCTCAGCGACGTGGCCGAACACGACCCACGCCATCTGCGGTCTCGCGGCGGCCGTCATGCCGCGCACCTTCGCAACCTCGTGCCCGATCCCGAGCGGCTGCTCGCGTCCGGGCCGGTACGCGTGCTCGCATCCGGGTCCGCACGCGTGCTCGCATCCGCGCCGGCCCGGGCGCTCGCCGCAGGGTCCGCCCGCGTCCTCGCATCCGGGCCGGCCCGCACGCTCGCATCCGGGTCCGCTCGCGCGTTCGCGGCCGGGCGCACGCGCCTGCTCGCATCCGGCCCCGTGCGCCTCGCCGCGGCCATGCCGGCGGGGGCACGCCGCACCGCCGTGGCCGCGACGATCGTCGCCGTGGCGGCGTTCGGGCTGACCTCGACGCTGACGTCCTCGGACCCCCCGGCCGCATCGGGCGGCGCGGTGAGCCTGAGCGCGCAGGAGGGGGCCGGCACGGACCAGGCCGAGGCGCCGCGCGCCGACGAGCGCGCAGGGCGCTCGTCGGGACGCTCGAAGGGCACCGACCCCAAGGCCGCCAATCCGAAGGCCGCTGGCCCCAAGGCCACCGGACAGGGGTCCACCGACAAGAAGGCCACCGGTCAGGGCGGCGCGCCGCCGGCGGCCGCGCCGTCGCCGACCAGGGTGGCGCCCGTCGGCGGGCTGACCCAGGCCGAGATGGACAACGCGGTCGCGATCGTCGACGTGGCCAAGCGGGAGAACCTGCCCAAGCGCGCGGCCGTCGTGGCGCTCGCCACCGCCCTGCAGGAGAGCCACCTGCGCAACCTGGCCAACCCCAACCTGCCGGAGTCGCTGAACCGGCCGAACGAGGGCGTCGGGTACGACTACGACTCGGTCGGGCTGTTCCAGCAACGGCCGAACTGGGGCTCGGTCGAGCAGTTGATGAACCCGCACGAGTCGGCCCGCCGGTTCTACGCGGCGCTGCTGGCGATCCCGGGCTGGGGCGACTACGCCGTCACGGTCGCGGCGCAGAAGGTGCAGCGCTCGGCCTTCCCGGACGCCTACGCGAAGTGGGAGGGGCTGGCGACGCAGATCGCCGACGCCACCATGTAACGCTGGGCGAGGATTCGCTATCCCACCCGTTGTCACTCGTTTGCCGGCCCGGCCTCGCCCGGGCCGGTACGACGATGCCCCCATGTGCAGACAACGGCAGAGAACATGAGGCGCCCAGGCCGGTCCGTCACCGCGCTGCTCATCCTCGCGGTGGCGGCACAGCCGGCGCTGTCCGCATGCGACGTCTCGTCGCATCGCAAACGCACAGCGACCAAGTCCACCGCACCACCGACGGTGCCGGTGGGACTTTCCCTCACGCCGGCGGCGGGCGACGCCGCGGTGCCGATCAGCGCCGAGATCGGCACCAAGGTCAAGGATGGACGGGTCACCGACATCTCCCTCATCGACGCGACCGGTCAGAAGATCTCCGGCGCGTCGCGGGCGGACGGGTCGTCCTGGGTGCCCGACACCGCACTTCGCTACGGCACCACGTATACGGCGAAGGTGACCGCCATCGGCGCCGACGGCAAGCCGGTGACCAGGCAGTCGACCTTCACCACGGCGGCGAAGCCGACCGGTCCGGCGGTCAGCACGGAACTGAACGTCATCAACGGCGGGACCTACGGCGTCGCGATGCCGATCGTCGTGGAGTTCGCCACCGACGTACCGCCGGAGAACCGGGCCGCCGTGCAACAGCGGCTGTTCGTGACGAGCGACCCGCCCCAGCCCGGGGTGTGGCACTGGTTCAACGGCAAGCAGGTGATGTTCCGGCCGGAGCACTACTGGCAGCCGGGCACGAAGATCACCGCTCGCAAGGCGCTCAACGGCGTGCCGATCGGCGACGGCCACGCCGACGAGGACGCCTCCGCGACGATCACGATCGGCCGCAAGCTCACGATCGACATCGACAACGCCACCAAACAGCTGAGCGTGTACCACAACGACGCGCTCGTGAAGACCATGCCCGTCAGCCTGGGCAAGTCGTCCACGCCGAGTTCGAGCGGCACCACCGTGATCATGTCGCGGGAGTCGACGGCGTTGTTCAAGACGCCGGAGTACACCACCACCGTCGAGTACGCCATGCGCCTGACCTGGGGCGGTCAGTACATCCACGCGGCGCCGTGGTCGGTCGGCGACCAGGGCGTGCGCAACGTCTCGCACGGCTGCACCAACGTCTCCACGGGCAACGCGAGGTGGCTGTACGAGTCGGTGCTGGTCGGCGACCCGGTGACCACGCGCAACACCGAGGTGCCGCTGGACCCGGGCGACGGCTGGACGGCGTGGGACTTGTCGTGGGCGGACTACACCAAGGCCTAGAGGGCCCGGAGGAGGACACCGAGATGGAGGTCATTCGCGTCCCGAGCACCAGCCGGCCGGCGCCGCAGCAGCGGTACTCCGGCGTGGCCTGGATCGGCAGGGACGTCACCGCGATGGAACCGTCGCGCCTGGCGACGTTCCATGCCCAGTTCAACCCCGGCGCGCGCACGGCGTGGCACCGCAGCCCGTACGGCCGGGTGCTGCACATCCTGCACGGCGTGGGCCGGGTGCAGCGCCGGGGCGGCCCGGTCCACGAGGTGCGGGCCGGCGACACGGTCGTCGTGGCGGCCGGCGAGTGGCACTGGCACGGCGCCGGCCCCGGCACGTTCGTGGCGGTGGTGTCGACCCAGGAGACCGACCCCGACGGCGGTGACACGGAGTGGGGGGAACAGGTGACGGAGTCGGAGTACCTGCGCCCGCCGCGGTCCGCGACGATCCGCCTGCCGGACGAGGACCGCGTGCCGCACCGCGAGGCCTCCTGGTAGCCGGACGCGAGAAGTTGCGAGCAGCCGGAGCCGTCCAGGGCCCCGCCGCACCCGCGGCGGGGCCTGGTCGCCGGTTCAGACCTTGCGCGATCGCGGGACGTGGCGGCGGTACTCGCTGACCGTCGGATCGCCCTCCAGCCAGAAGCGCCACGGCTTGTCGTGCGCGCCCGTCACGCCGACCCGGGGCCCGGACGCGATCCGGCTGGGCGGCTCGGGCTCGGCGGGCTCGACGAGGTGCCCGCCGAGCAGGTACGTCCCGTAGAAGGTGCTGTCGATCGCCAGCGCGCTGCACAGCCGGGCGGGGCCGCGGGCCAGGTCGGCGTCGCGACGCGCGGCCGGCCGGCGCGAGCGCGCCGTGTCGATTCCGCCGACCACCTCTGCGGCCCGCAGCAGCACGGCGGAGGCGGTCCCGTCGGCGCCGCAGACGACGTTCATGCAGTAGTGCATGCCATAGGTGAAGTAGACGTACGCGTAGCCGGCCGGCCCGAACATGATGGCGTTGCGCGGGGTGCGGCCGCGGTGCGCGTGGGAGGCGGGGTCCTCGCCGGTGCCGGAGTACGCCTCGACCTCCGTGAGCCGCACCGTGACCCCGCCGGCGGTGAGGCGGCAGCCGAGCAGCGCCCGGGCCGCGTCCTCGACGGGGCCTCGCAGCCGATCGAGCAGCGTCACGAGCGGATCAGCGCGATGCGCCGCACCAGGTCGTCGACGGTGGCGTCCAGCGGCGGCAGCGGGAAGCCGGGGATGAACTGGCGCATCGTCACCGCGCCGTGCAGCGACGTCCACACGGTGGTGGCGTCGGCGAACGGGTCGGTGCTGCCCGACCGGCCCGCCTTGACGCACTCGGCCAGCGCGTCGACGAGCACCATGAACGAGTCGAGCCGGCGCCGCCACACCTCGGGCAGCTCGCCGATGTCCTTCGGCGACCCGATCGCCGGGCGGTCGGCCCGCTGCCGGCCGAAGAGGACGCGGTAGCGCGCGGGGTCGTCCATGCCGAAGTTCGCGTACGCGTGGCAGCCGGCCAGCAGCCGCTCGACCGGGTCCTCGACGGCCTGGGCGGCGTCGAGGACCAGCAGGCGCAGCCGCTCGAAGGCGATGTCGAGCACGGCCTCGACGATGGCGTCGCGGTCGGCGAAGTGGGTATAGATCGACGGGGCGGAGATGCCCGCCTCCCGGGCCACCGAGCGCAGGGTGAGCGCCTCCTCGTTGCCCTCGCGTTCCAGCAGCCGCTCAGCTGCGGCCACGATCTCGTCGCGCAGCAGGGCGCCCTCACCGCGCCGGTTGCGGGTGCGGCCCCCCGCCGGACCTGTCGGTTCCGCCTTCATCACCTCATCATGCCGTCTGCAGGGCGGGCCGCGGCTCGGGGACCTCGGCGCCGGGCTCACCGGCGGGTCGCCGGGCGGGCCGCACGACCAGCACCGCGAGCGCCATCAGGAAGGCGATCCCGGCCGCGATGAGCGTGCCGCGGTCCATCGCGTCGGTGAAGGCGCGGTCGGCGACCTCGATGACGTGCCGCGCGGCGGGCGCCGGGAGGCTCGCCGCCACCCCGTGCGCGGTGGGCAGGTCGGTGCCTGACAGAAGGGCGGAGCCTGGCAGGGAGGTGCCGACGGAGGAACGGTAGGCCGAGGAGACCACGGTGCCGAGGACCGCGATGCCCAGCACGCCGCCCAGCTCGCGGATCACGCTGTTGAGCGCGCTCGCCATCGAGGTGAACCGCGGCGGGACCGAGCCGCTGATCTGCAGGCTGGCCGGGGCCATCATCATGCCCATGCCGAGGCCGATGACCGCGGTGCCGGCGGCGATGCGCCAGAACGCGGTGTGCACGCCGGTGGTGGCGAGGTCCAGCAGGCCGGCGGTGGCCAGCAGCAGGCCCAGTGCGAGGGTGCCGCGCACGCCGAGGCGGCGGGAGATGATCGGCGACGTGGCCGAGGTCAGCGCCATGGCCACGGCGAACGGCATCGCGCCAAGCCCGGCCACGAGCGGCGTGTAGCCGCGCACCAGCTGCAGGTACTGCGAGAGCTCGAACAGCGTCCCGAAGAGCACGAAGAACACCACGGCGAGGCTCAGCGCGGCGATGGCGAAGGTGCGGTTGGCGAAGAGGTCGAGCCGGACCAGCGGGGATCCCGCCCGGGCGGCCAGGCGGCGCTGCCAGAGCACGAACGCGGCCACAAGGACGGCCGACGCGCCGAGCTCGGCGAGGGTCACGGCGTCGGCCCAGCCCCGCGACGGGGCCTGGATGACGGCGTCGACCAGGGCGGCGACGGCGGCGGTGGACAGCAGCGCGCCGAGGACGTCGAGGCGGCCGCCGCGCACGGCCGGGACCGGCGGGACGAGGACCAGCACGGCGACGACGGCGACCGCGACCAGCGGGACGTTGATCCAGAAGGCGCTGCTCCACGAGAAGCGCTCCAGCAGGGCGCCGCCGGTGACGGGGCCGATGAGCACGCCGACGCCGGCCGCGGCGGACCAGGCGCCGAACGCCTTCGGGCGCTCGGCCGGCGAGAAGATGCGGGTGATGATGGCCAGCGTCGCCGGCATGACGAACGCGGCGCCGAGGCCCATCACGGCCCGCCAGGCGATGAGCTGCCCGGGCGTGGTGGACAGCGCGGCGACCGCCGAGCCGCCGCCGAAGACGACCAGGCCGCCCAACAGGGCGGTGCGGGAGCCGAGCCGGGCGCCGAGGGTGCCGGCCAGGATCAGCGCCGAGGCGAAGACCAGGGTGTACGCGTCGGTGATCCACTGCAGGTCGGAGGTGCCCGCCCGCAGCGCGTGCGCCAGCGACGGCAGGGCGGTGTTGAGCACGGAGTTGTCGAGGGTGACGGCGACGAGCGTGAGGCTGAGCACCGCGAGAGCGGCCCAGCGACGCGGGTACTCGGACATGCACAGGCTCCCTACGGACGTTAACTAACGTACGTAAGGTTAGACCCGTCAACTAACGGCTGTAAAGTTAATCCGCGCTGTCTCGGCCGTCACAGTCCAGGACGCCCCGCAGGAGGAAGACGCCGGGGCCGGCGACCCGGTCCATCACCGCGCCCGCCCGATCGTCGCGGCGAGCGTGCCGACCAGGGCCGCGCGTTCCGGCAGGCTGGACAATTCGATCCACTCCCCCTCCGCGTGCGCGTTACCGCCGATCGCGCCGAGCCCGTCGAGGGTCGGCACACCGATGCCGGCGGTGAGATTGCCGTCCGAGCCCCCGCCGACCGCCTCCCCGGTCACCGGGCGCCCGCCGAACCGCTCGGCCAGCCGCTGCGCCAGCGCGAACAGCTCGGCCGAGGCCGTCTCCGGCATCGCCGGGCGGGCCGGGCCGCGCTCGACCTCCACCGCGGCACCGGGCAGCACCGGCGCCAGCGCGCGCAGGGCCTCATCGACCCGGCGCAGCTCCTGCGGGTCGAACGAGCGCACGTCGACACTGACCCGCGCGGCGGCCGGCACGGTGTTGGCGGTGGTGCCGGCCACGGCGTCGGTGGGCGTGACGGTCGTGCCCCGCGCGGCGTCGCCGAGCGCGGCGATGCGCAGCACCTGGTGGGCGAGTTCCACGCCGGCGTTGATCCCGCGATGCGGCGCGTTGCCCGCGTGCGCGGCGCGGCCGGTGACCCGCACCGAGTAGTGCGCGATGCCCTTGCGGGCGACCTTCAGCCGGCCTCCGGAGCTACCCTCCAGCACCAGCGCGCCGGCCGCGCCACGGGCGGTGTCCTCGATGAGCGCGGTCGAGGTCGGCGAGCCGATCTCCTCGTCGGCGTTGACCAGCACCGCGACGCCGTCGAGTTCGTCCAGTGCGGCCAGCGCCCCGAGGGCGTGGAACAGCACGACCAGGCCGCCCTTCATGTCCACCACGCCCGGGCCGGTGGCGCGGTCGCCGTCGACGGAGAACGGCCAGCGGGCCAGGGTGCCGCGCGGCCAGACGGTGTCGTAGTGCCCGATGAGCACGACCCGCGGCGACCCGGCGCCGAAGTGCCAGCGCAGGTGGGGCCGGTCACCGACGACGATCCGCTCCGGCGCCTGGCCGGTGCAGCGCACGCCGAGGGCGGTCACGACGTCGGCGCACCGGGCGAGGGCATCGAGGTCGGACGACGGGGACTCGACGCCGACCAGCTCGGCGATGTCGTCCCGCATCCGCGGGGCCGCGGCCGGCAGTGCGGCCCATACCGTCTCCAGCACCGTCATCCCCTCACGGTAGCCGCCGGCCCGGGCAAGCCGGCGGGCGACTTGGCGCGCCCTCCGCCGGAGCCTGCCGTCATGGGGAGGTTGAAACCGGTGGCTACTTTGAACGCATGGCGCAGCAGATGAAGTACGACCGGCGGGATCAGTACGAACAGATCGCCTCGGGGCTGTTGCCGGGCGAGAACATCATCGCCGTCTACGACGCCGTCGGCGTCGGCACCGGGTTCATCGGCCTCACCGACCGCCGCGTGATCCTGCAGGACCGCTCCTTCGTCGGCAAGCGGGTCGCGATCACCTCGATCCCCTACGGCAAGGTCACCGCCGTCTCGGTGGTCAGCAACAAGTCGTGGGCGGGCAGCTTCTTCAGCAGCGGCACCGTGGCCGTGCACGTCGGCACGCACACCTACGAGGTCGACGTGCGCGGAGTCGAGAAGACGCAGCACATCCACAACGTGATCCTGCACTATTCCGGTCAGTAGGGCCTGCCGGCGGGCGGGGGCGGCACGGGCCGCCCCTCGCGGCGTCTTCAGAGGCGGTAGAAGTCGGTGTAGTGGTTCGGCGAGTACCAGGTCACCCCGGTGCCGCGGTTGATGATGATGCGCTTCGCGTCACGCGCCGCGCCTTTGTTGCGAGGGATCACGTCGTACTCGTAGTAGGTGGCGCCCGAGGGCAGCTGGCCCTCGAAGTTCTGGTACTGGCCGCCGGCGAAGTTGTACTTGCCGGAGGGCCACGCATACCAGTTCCGCGAGGTCGGGAAGCCCAGGCTGCTCCAGCCGGCCCGGGCGGTGCGCGCGTCGGCGCACCCGGAGATGTCGCACGAGGAGAACACCGACGCGTGCGCGGAGGTGGCCGGGGCGACGAGCAGCCCGGCCAGCAGCACCGTCACCAGCCCGAGGGCGACGGCGAAACGGCTCAGCAAGCGAGTCATGCGGCCATCGTCGTTCACGAATATCTACGCACGGAAGATTATTCGTGAACAGGTACCGCCGCGATATGTAACGACACCACGGGCAGCACGCGCGGGTCGACGCTCCACTCGGCCGCGGTGCGGAAGACGTCCTTCTCGTCGACGAGCGCCTCCTCGTCGGACACGAACACATCCGCGCCGCGGGCCCGCGCCCAGCGGTGCATGACGAGGCTGCGGTCGGTGGCGAAGTACTGCACCTCGGCCCCGATCCGCATCGACAGCGCGGCGATGCCGTTCCACCGGAACAGCCACTTCCCCGCGACCAGGGTCCACTTGTCCACGGTCGCGACGACCACCCGGTCGTCGGTGAAGTGCGCCAGGTCGAGCCCCGTGTGCGGCTGCACGTCGCCCAGGTCGCGCAGCCCGAGCGCGTCCATCACCAGATCCGGCTCGGCCCGCACGGCCAGCCACGCCATCTTGGGCCCGAACCCCACGGTCGTCATGCCTCGAACATAACCCTTGACACTCCCGGTTCACTGGTTGCATGGTTAGTTACATGAGTAATGAACCGAATAACCAGGACGAGTGATGGATGACGGGCGGCCGATCTTCCTGCAGATCGCGGAGCAGATCGAAAACTCGATCATCGACGGGAGCCTGCCGGAGGAGACCCAGGTGCCGTCGACGAACGAGCTCGCCGCCTTCCACCGGATCAATCCCGCCACCGCCGCGAAGGGCGTCAACCAGCTCGTCGACGACGGGGTCCTCTACAAGAAGCGAGGCATCGGCATGTTCGTCTCCCCCGGCGCGCAGGCCAAGCTCCGGCAGCGCCGGCGCGACCAGTTCGCGGAGCAATACCTCCAGCCGCTGCTCGCCGAGGCGGCGAAGCTCGGCATCCAGCCCTCCGAGTTGAAGTCGATGATCGAACGCTACGAGGAGTCCAGGTGAGCGGCACGCAGCGAAGCGGAGGTGTCGCGATGGACACGATCGTGAGCGCGCGCGGCGTGACGAAGCGATTCGGGCGCGTCACCGCCCTCGACAACGTGACGTTCGACCTGCGGCGCAACGGCATCTACGGCCTGCTCGGGCGCAACGGCGCCGGCAAGACCACCCTCATGCAGGTGCTGACCGGCCAGCAGATCGCCTCGGCCGGCACGGTGGAGGCGTTCGGCGGCCACCCGTATGAGAACGAGCAGGTGCTGCGGCAGGTCTCGTTCATCAAGGAGAGCCAGCGATACCCCGACTCCTTCCGCGTGCGCGACGCGCTGTTCGCCGCCCGCCTGCTGTTCCCGAACTGGGACGAGGCGTTCGCCCGCGAGCTCGTGCACGACTTCGGGCTGCCCGCGAAGCGGGAGGTCAAGAAGCTGTCGCGGGGCATGCTGTCCGCGCTCGGCGTGACCCTCGGCCTCGCCGCGCGCGCCCCGCTCACGTTCTTCGACGAGCCGTACCTCGGCCTGGACGCCGTCGCCCGCCAGCTCTTCTACGACCGGCTGCTGGCCGACTACGCCGAGTTCCCGCGCACGGTGGTGCTGTCCACCCACCTCATCGACGAGGTCAGCGACCTGATCGAGCACGTGCTGCTCATCGAGCGCGGCCGGCTCGTGCTCGACGAGAGCGCCGATACGTTGCGCGGCCAGGTGGTCACGCTCACCGGCCCGGCGAACGCGGTCGACGCCCTCACCGTCAACGCCGACGAGCTGCACCGCGAGCGCCTCGGCCCGCTGACCCGCGCCACGATCCGCGGCCGCGTCGAGCCGGGCGAGGCCCGCGCCGCCGGGGTCGAGCTGCAGCCGGTGACCCTGCAGCAACTGGTCGTCCGCATCACCACCGCAGACCTGAAGGAGCACGCGTCATGAACCGCATCGTCGCGATCGCCCGGCTGCAGGCCCTCGGCCGCCACGACGCGCTCTTCTGGCCGATCACGATCCTGGCGATCGCCTTCGCCGTCAACCTGGTGGTGTTCGCGTCCATCTCCGACACCGTCACCGACGACCCGGTCACCGCCGCGCTGGCGAGCATCTACATCACGACGCTGGCCTTCGGCGCCATGGCGGTGTCGCAGCACTTCCCCTACGCGCTGGGCATGAGCGTCACGCGCCGCGAGTTCGCGGCCGGCCTGGGCCTCTTCGTGCTCGTGCAGACCGTCGCCTACTCGGTGCTGCTCGTCGTGCTGCAGGCGATCGAGAACTCCACGAACGGCTGGGGACTGCGGCTACGCTTCTTCGGCCTGGGCTTCGTCGACCACTATGCCCCGCCGGTGCAGTTGCTGCTGTACGCCGTCCCGATGCTGTTCATGACCCTGCTCGGCGTCGCGGCGGGCGCCGTCTACGTCCGCTGGCGCGTCAACGGCGTCTTCACCGCGACCGCCGCGCTGCTGCTGCTCCTGGGCGGGGCGGCCGCCCTGATCGGCGTCTTCGACCGCTGGCCGGCGGTGGGCCACTGGCTGACCCACACGAGCCCGGTCGCCCTCTTCGCCGGCTGGCCCCTGCTCCCGGTGGCGGCCCTCGCCGCCGGCTCCTGGCTGGCGCTGCGCCGCGCGGCCCCCTGACCGCAACCGCCGCCATGATCACGGAGCGAACGTGCTGCCAACGCCGTTGCGTTTGGTGATTGGCGGCGGTGTCAAGGGGGCCTGCAGATGCGAACGGGACTTCTGGTAGATCAACTTGTGTCGAGCAACTTGA
>NZ_JBFAZX010000051.1:0-25298 GCF_040689395.1 Dactylosporangium sp. NPDC051484
CAGAACCACCCAGACCTATACCATCCACGCCAGCATCACGATCTTCGAACAAGGACTTGCCGCCCGCCCACGACGCTAAACGCAACGGCGTTGAAAGGGAGATTCGATGCCTAGCCCAGCGGAAATGACAACATCCGGGCAGCCACCTCAGGTCGAATCGCTGGGACGCGTGAGCGGTGAGATCGCGACCCCTGCGCTGATCGTTCATGGGGAGATCGCCCGACGCAACGTCGCCACCTACGCGTCCCTGGCCGCCGAGCACGGCGTCAGCCTGCGGCCACACGCCAAGACACACAAGTCGGAGGTGCTGGCCGGCTGGCAGCGCGACGCCGGCGCCCAGGGGCTTACCGTCGCGACCTATCAGGAGGCCGAGTACTTCGTCGGTGCCGGTCACCGCGACGTGTTCATCGCATGCCCGCCGGTCGGTCCGGCGCGTCAGAGGGTGCTTGCCTCGCTGATCGGTGAGGCGGACGTCGTCGTCAGCGCGGACAGCGTCGACGTGATCGCGGCGATCGACGACGTCGGTCGCGCCGCCGGCCGTGCGATCCGGTACTACTGGGAGGTGGACGCCGGCTTCGCGCGATTCGGTTCCGGCGCGGGCGAGGCCACTGTCGCGGAGCTGCTCAATGCGCAGCGCTATCCACACGCGACCTTCGCCGGACTGATGGCCTTCAACGGGCGTTCCTACGCGATCGAGGACGTCCGCGACATCGCGAGGGTGAGTCGCGCCGAGACCGAGCTGGTCCTGCTCACCGCCGAGCTGCTGCGGACGGCGGGCCTGGAGGTGCCGGTGGTCAGCGTCGGCTCCACGCCGAGCGCGGGGACGGTCGCGGCGATTCCGGGCATCACCGAGATCCGTCCGGGGACGTACATCTTCAACGACGCCACTCAGGTCGCGTTGGGCGCCGCCACACTCGCCGACTGCGCCCAGACGATCTGTGCGACGGTGATGAGCGCCCCTGCTGACGGGCGGATCGTCATCGACGCCGGTTCGAAGGCGCTTCCGAAGGAGATCATGTGCCGGTTCACCGTCGGCTACGGGACCGTCCTGGGGTATCCCGGGCTCGTCATCGAGCGGGTCAGTGAGGAGGCATCCGTCCTGGTGTGGTCGACACCCGACCATGTCGACCCGCCCCGGGTCGGTGACCAGATCCAGATCGTCAGTAACCACTGCTGCTCGGCGACCTATCTCTACTCCCACTTCTTGCTGATCGACGGCAACGACGTCGAACGTCTGCCCGTCAACGCACGAACCCGATGACAACGGCGACGAGGAATCGAGACAGGAGGCATACGAGAAGTGAGTAACGCGGTCATGGAGGTCGCGGGCCTCTTCATCGGCGGCGACTGGCGGCCGTCGTCCGGGATGGACCGGTTCACGGTGACGAGCCCGGCGACCGGCGAGGTGCTCTGGGATCTCGCCGAGGCTGTCGATGCCGATGTGAACCACGCATTCGCCGCCGCCCAGGCGGCATTTGAGCGACACGAGGGCATCTCGCCGTACGAGCGCGCCGAGTGGTGCGAGCGCATCGCCGACCAGCTCGAGGCGCGGCTGGAACCGGTCGCCCGCGCGATCTCCATTGAGCAGGGCAAGCCGCTGGCCGAGGCGCTCGGTGAGGCCGGCTCCGCGGTGGAGGGTTTCCGGCTCGCGGCTCAGGAGGCTCGGGCGCTGCGTGGCGAGATGATTCCGACGCACGACACCCGCAAGCGAGTCTTCACCCATCGCCGCCCGTGCGGGGTCTACGCCATCATCACGCCCTGGAATTTCCCGCTGAACATCCCGGTCGAGTATCTGGGACCGGCGATCGCCTCCGGGAACACGGTCGTGTGGAAACCGGCTCCCACGACGGCGGGGATCGCGATTCTGCTCGCACGGTGCATCGAGGCCGCGGAGGTACCGCCGGGCATTGTCAACCTCCTGACGGGACGCCTGCCCGAGCTGGGTCGCGCCATGGTCGCCCACCGGCAGGCGATCGGCATCGGCTTCACCGGTTCGAGCGCCGTCGGCGCCGAAATCGCGCGCACCGCGTACGACAAGCGGAAGATCCTGGAACTGGGCGGAAACGGTCCGGTCATCGTCCTACGAGAGGCGGACATCGCCCTCGCAGCGAAGCAGTCTGCCGCGGCCGCCTACGCGAACGGAGGGCAGTCGTGCGCGGCCGCCGGACGGATCCTGTGCGAGAGCAGCGTCTACGACGACTTCATCGCCGCACTCGCAGCGCAGGCCGCGCGGGTTGTCGTGGGGCCGCCCCTGGCGGCTGGCACCACCATGGGGCCCTGTCACACCCGTGACGTGTATGACCGGACGCAGGCCCACATCGACGATTCGCTTGCTGGTGGTGCAGCCCTGGTCTTCGGCGGCGGACCCGTTCCCGAGGCTGCCACGCCCCTGTTCAGATCGCCGGCCGTGCTTGCCGAGGTGCCGCGACAGGCGCGGGCCAACATCGAGGAGACATTCGGCCCGCTGGCGGCGGTCATCCGGGTCGACGGTGACGCCGACATCCTGGCGACCGCGGCGATGAGCAGGTTCGGGCTGTCGTCGGCAATCTTCAGCGAGAACTACCCGCGGGCCATTCGGCTCGCCGAACGCCTGAAGAACGGGCAGGTGGTGCTGAATGACACCAGCAACTTCTGGGAGCTGCACATGCCGTTCGGCGGATGGCCGGGATCGGACAGCGGCACGGGTCGTCTCGGGGTGCGCGAGACGCTCCTCGGCATGACGGAGGTCCAGTCGATCTCGATGCACCTGCGGGAGGGGGAGGGCTAGTACCAACGCGAACGCCTTCAAGAGACGCGATGACGCGAGCGGGCAATGCCCGATCAGCGGCGCGGGTGCCTCGGGTATCGCGGCGTCGGGCACTGAGGAACCCGAACGTGCACGCACAGACCATCCCCGGCGCGGTCTGCGGGCGTTAGATTCCGGGCATCGAACTCGTGGGGGACCGCCGTGCTGGTTCTCGACTCGCCGTCGCTGCCGGCCGGCGAGCGGGCCGACGCGTTCCAGGCAACGGTCAGCATGAACTGCTCGTCGAGCATGGCCTCGTTCGCGGTGGCGGATCCGCTGCGGGAGACCCGGGACGGCCACGGCGCCTCGCTCGTCGTGCGCGGTCACGCCGGGATCGGCAAGACGACGCTGCTCGCGGCGGCCCGGCGCGCCGCCACCAGCGCCGGGATGACGGTGCTCCAGTGGTGGGGGTTCGTCGACGCCCGCCACTTCGCCCGCCGCTTCCGCGTCGAGTATGGCCTGAGCCCGGCGCAAGCCTCAGAAGTACTGGGAGTGCGAGGCGCAGCAGCCGTACCCGGCGTGGCCGGCCAGGTCGGAACGTTTGATGGTCTTCTGTGAGGCCCCGCACGGCAGCGGGGTGGAATCGATCAGGCGAAGCTGGTCGAACCAGGGCCTTGGTCACGACTCCACCTGAAGCGCCGGCGCGTGCGGGTCGACCCGCGCAGCGCCACCGCTTGAGAGACACTATCGACAACCTCCAGCACCGCATCAGCGAAGCACATGAACGCCGCTGGCTCAGTGGAGGTCCAGGGACTGCAGATAGGCCTGGACGCGGCCAAAGCGAAACTTGCGGCCCTCAACCACACCACGGCACAGCCGGCTCCGGCTGACATCGGACCAGTCGTTCTTGGCGTGGCGGCGGTACCCCAGGAAGGTCGCACCGCCGTCGCGACTACACCCACTGCTGGGCCCGGCAGGCGCTCCGCAATTGCAGCTCACCGCAGCGATACACATCGAATCTGTCCTGGAGGCTTGACCCTGACGCTGCGTCAACCCTCCATGCTGCTTGTCATGAGCATCCTTCCGGCAACCGATCAGGTTCAGGGGCCTGCGATCCGCGTGCAGGGCCTGGAGAAGTCGTACAAGCAGCTGAAGGTGCTGCGCGGCGTGGACTTCGATGTGGCGCGGGGCAGCGTCTTCGCCCTGCTCGGCTCGAACGGAGCGGGCAAGACCACGGTGGTGAAGATCCTTTCGACGTTACTCAAGGCCGACACCGGGACCGCCCGGGTCAACGGCTTCGATGTCGCGACGCAGGCCGCCGGTGTCCGCGAGTCGATCAGTCTCACCGGGCAGTTCGCGGCGGTCGACGAGATCCTCAGCGGGCGGGAGAACCTCGTCCTGGTCGCCAGGCTGAGGCGCCTCAAGGACTCGGGCGCGATCGCGGATGACCTCCTGAGGCGCTTCTCGCTGACCGAGGCGGGCACCCGGAGGGCAGCGACGTACTCCGGTGGCATGCGCCGCCGCCTGGACATCGCGATGAGTCTTATCGGGAATCCGGCGGTCATCTTCCTCGACGAGCCGACGTCCGGGCTGGACCCGCAGGCGCGCATCGAGGTGTGGCAGGCCGTCAAGGAACTCGCCGAGGGCGGCACGACCGTGCTGCTCACTACGCAGTACCTGGACGAGGCCGAACAGCTCGCCGACCGGATCGCGATCCTGCACCAGGGCCGGATCATCGTCGACGGCACCCTGGCCGAGCTCAAACAGCTGCTGCCGCCCGCCAAGGTCGAATACGTCGAGCAGCAGCCCTCTCTCGAAGACGTCTTCTTCGCGGTCATCGGCAACGCCGGCGACGACGCCAAGACAAGGTCGAACAGGAGGTAAGAACAACAATGGCCACACATTTCCTCAGCGACACCGCCGTCCTCACCGGACGGACCGTGCGCCACGTCACCCGCAGCCTGGACACCATCATCACGACCGCGATCACACCGATCGCCATCATGCTGCTGTTCGTCTACGTGTTCGGCGGCGCGATCGACACCGGGTCGGTCTCGTATGTGAACTACATGCTTCCCGGCATCCTGCTCATCACGATCGCGTCGGGCATCTCCTACACCGCGTTCCGGCTCTTCGGGGACATGCAAAGCGGAATCTTCGAGCGATTCCAGTCCATGCCGATCGCCCGCTCGGGCGTGCTGTGGGCGCACGTGGTGACCTCACTGGTCGCCAACGTGGTCTCGCTCGTGGTCGTTGTCGGCGTCGCCCTCCTCATGGGCTTCCGCTCGGGCGCCGCAGTGCCGGCCTGGCTCGCGGTCGCCGGCATCCTCCTCCTGTTCACCCTGGCCCTGACCTGGGTCGCTGTCATCCCAGGCCTCACCGCGAAGAGCGTGGACGGCGCGAGCGCGTTCTCCTACCCGCTCATCTTCCTGCCGTTCATCAGCTCGGCCTTTGTGCCCACCGACACCATGCCCGTCCCAGTGCGCGCCTTCGCCGAGCATCAGCCGGTGACCTCCATCGTCAACGCGATCCGCCACTTGTTCACCCAGCAACCGGTCGGTACGGACATCTGGATCGCCCTCGCCTGGTGCGTCGGCATCCTCATCGTTGCCTACATCTTCGCCAACATCTCCTACCGTCGCAGGATCTCCTGAGCCAGGCGTCGACCGGATCTGGGCGAGTTGAGGGCAGGATCAGAGGATGCTGACGATCGGTCAACTAGCGGCGTATGCCGGTGTCACCGTGCGGGCAGTGCGGCACTATCACCAGATCGGACTGCTGCCCGAGCCGCAGCGGGATGCTTCGGGCTACCGGAGGTACGGTGCCATGGCAGTCGTGTCCCTCATCAAGATCCGAACCCTCGCCAACGCCGGCGTGCCGCTGTCTCAGATCCGTGCGATGTTCGAAGCCGACGCCTCGACCTTTGTCGAAGTGATCCAGCGGATCGACAGTGACCTGCGCGAGGAGATCGAACGGCTGGAGACCAGCCGCGAGCAGATCGCGCAGCTCACTGCCGGGGACGGTCTGGTGCTCCCGCCGGAGGTGGTCTCCTATCTCGATCGGCTTCGGGATATTGGGGTGTCGCAGCGGCTGGTGGAGGGTGAGCGGGACGGGTGGATCCTGGTTGCGGCTCGCTGGCCCGATGGCATCCGCGAGATGATGGCCGGGAAATTCGTGCAGCTCGATGATCCGCAATACGTCCGGCTGTACCGTCTCCTGTCGGATATCGTCGAATCCGACGCGGGCGGTGACGACCCGCGGCTGCGGGAAGCCGCCGACATCATGGCCGGCATGGCCGAGCGGGCATACGCCGCCGGCGTGGCCAACGTCGACGAGGCGGCGCGCGACGACCTCCCGTTCGACCTCTTGGACTCGCTTGCCCTTGAGTCCGACCTGCGGGCACAGCGGATGCTGGATCTGATGCACGAGCGGGGCTGGGCTCGGTGGACCAGGCTGGATCGGCTGGCGTAACCGCCCGACCAACCTCCGGGCGTCGCTTCGCATCTGGACGACACTTGCGCGAGGGTTCGGCGGCCTCGATCTGGCCGGTAGCCAAATCGAGGCTCATGCCATTCGGTTTGCGCGGGTCGACGCTACTCGCGACCGTCTTCGAGTATCGGGCGGGCGAAGGGTCAGTTCTGTCGGCGCCGGATCCACCAGAAGCAGGTACCGGCCAGCGACCCGGCGAGCACGAGGAAGATCCCGGTTTCCACCCACTGCAGCGGCCAGTAATGGCTCGCGGGGTGGTAGGTGACTGTTTCGTGGAGGTCGTACTTGGCGAGGCAGGCGCCGATCTGGCTCGCCTGATCGAGCTCGGTGCGAGGCCCGTGGATGTGGGCCTGGGCGAAGCCCTGCGGGCTCAGGTCTGAGGCGTCGCCCTGGCTATCTGGGAAGCATTCGGGGTAACTGTCGATGCGGACCACCTGGCCGGACGAGTTCTTCACAGGCGGCTGGGATGTCAGCCATGCGCCCGGCGGTGTCGGCAGATCGAAGTGGAATTCCGTTTGCGAGCCCGAGAAGCCGGTGCTGGTCTGGCTGATCGGGAGCGTGGTCGTGGTCGACGGCAGCAGGTGGGGTCGGACGGCGGGTACGAGAATCTGGATGGCGATGAACACGGCGAGGGTGACGGCCATGGCCGGCAGGGTGCGGCGCAGCAGCAGTCCCAGCGTGGTACCCAGGGCGAAGGTGAACGCGGCGTAGCCGAGCGGGACGATGTCGCGTGAGGCGAAGGTCATCGCCGCCCACCGGTCGCCGTTGAGGTGGTCCAGCGGCCCGGCCCACCAGGTCAGCAGCCAGCTGAGGATCGCGGCGGTGGCGATCGCGGCGGCGCCGATACCGATGAGTTTGACCGTTAGCCACCGGGTGCGGGTCACGGTCTGGTTCCAGGCGAGTTGATGCGTACCGGTTTCCAGTTCACGGCCGATCAGCGGCGCGCCCCAGAAGATGCCGATCAGCGCCGGTACTGCGATCACGAGGAGTTGGAGGAGCTGGAACATGGGCTCATAGCTTTGCCGCAACTGGGGGATCCGGGAACCCAACGCCCGCGCCGCGGGGGTCGAGCCGTCGCAGGCGTTCAGCGGGGCGCACGCGGCCAGGTCAGCGGCGTAGCTGTGGTGCATCCGCAACCCGGTGACCAGGAAGAAGATCGCGGCGGCGGCGAGCAGGACCAGTCCGGTGAGGGCCTGGGCACGGAACTGCCGCCAGGCTACCCAGATCATCGCGCTGCTCCCGTCGGTTGCATCGCGGTCGCGGCGCCGTGGTCGACGGGCCGCTCCATGTAGGTCAGCACGAGGTCCTCCAGTTCGAGGTGTTCGGCGGACCAGTCCCCGGCGGGCAGTTCGCTCTCGCTTCGCACCACGAACGTGGACTGCCGGTCGGTGTGCTCCGCCGAGATGACCTGCAACCCCGCGGGCAGGTCGGACTCCTGGCGCCGGGTGCACACGATCCGGTGGTGCTGCGCGAGCAGGTCATCGGTTTCGCCGGCGAGCTGTACGCGGGAGGAGACCAGCACGACCAGGTAGTCGCAGACGCGCTCGAGGTCGGAGACCAGGTGGGAGGAGAGGATGACGCTGGTGTCGTTCTCGGCGACCGACTCCATCAGGTGGCGCAGGAAGTCGCGGCGGGCCAGCGGGTCGAGGCTGGCGACCGGCTCGTCGAGGATGAGCAGTTCGGGTCGCTTGGCCACCGCGACGGTCAGAGCGAGCTGGGCGCGCTGCCCGCCGGAGAGCTTGCCCGCCTTCTGCTTCGGGTTCAGCCCGAGTTGCTCGATGCGGGCCTGTGCGAGCCTCGCGTCCCAGGCTGGGTTCATCTTGGCGCCGAACTTCAGGTGGTCGGCGACGGACAGGCTCGCGTAGGTGGGGGTGTCCTGGGCGACGTACCCGACCCGGGCCAGTTGCGCGGTTGCGCCGTTGGGCTGCTCGCCCAGCACCTCGATCCGCCCCGTGGTCGGTACGAGCATGCCGCAGGCGATCTTCAGCAGGGTGGTCTTGCCCGCGCCGTTGGGCCCGACCAGGCCGACGACGTGTCCCGGCGGGATCTTCAGGGTGCAGTCGGCCAGCGCCTGGCGCTGGCCGTATCTCTTGCCCAGCGCGTGGGCGTGCAGTATCGCGTTCATTGCTCCTCTTCGGCGTTCTCGCGCAGGGTGTTCTGGAACATCGCCTCGATGCCCGGCTCGGTCAGGCCCGCAGCGCGGGCCTTGTCCATCCAGGCGCGCAGCTCCTGCTGCAGCGGACCGTGTTCGGTGAGTGACGCGTGGCCGAGCGATCGGGTGATGAAGGTGCCCACCCCCGGCTTTCCCGCGGCCAGGCCGAGGTGTTCGAGTTCGCGGTACGCCTTGCTCACGGTGTTCGGGTTGATCGCCACCTTGGCGACCACCTCCTTGACCGTAGGCAGCTTGTCGCCCTCGGTGAGCAGCCCCAGCAGCAGCGCTTGCCGTACCTGCCTGACGATCTGCAGGTACGGCGCCATACCCGAGCGCGCGTCGACGTGGAAGTCGATCACCCGTAATTCCGTTCCACTAGGTTACTAGTGAAATGAGGATGTAGGAGTGCCGGGTGCGTGTCAAGCCGCCGGTCCTGGCACAAGCGGTGACTGCGGCGACGTGGGCAGCGATGATTACGTTGCCGTTCTTCGACCAGACGTTCCGCTACGGTGGAGAAGTCATGGATCTCATCGGGCGGGAGCATCCCGCCGGCCTGCTGAGCACGGCGGTTGACCGTGCCGTCGCGAGCCACGGCGGGCTGGTGCTGGTCGGCGGCGAGCCGGGCATCGGCAAGACGACGCTTGTCACGGCCGCCGCCGACGAGGCCCGGCGCCGGGGCGCGTTGGTGCTCGGGGCGGCGTGCTGGGCGTCCGGCAGCGCGCCCGGGTACTGGCCGTGGGTGCAGGTCGTGCGCGGACTGCGCCGCTCGCCCGACGACTGGGAGCTCGCGCGTGAGGCTGCCGAGCCAGGTCTGCGGCGCCTGCTGGGCGAGGCGCCGACCACCGAGGCCCCGACCACCGGGATCCGCGGCGTCAACGACGAGGGCTTCGGCGAAGCGGACCAAGGCGACGGCGACGAGGAGGCGTTCGCGCTGCACGACGCCGTCACCACCGCCCTGGTCGCTGTCTCGCAGCGGCGGACGGTCGTCGTCCTGCTCGACGACCTGCACTGGGCCGACCCGGCCTCGATGCGGCTGCTGCAGTTCGCCGCGCAGCACACCTGGTTCGAGCGCCTGCTCCTCATCGGCACCTACCGTGACGCCGAGGTCGAGTCGGCCGACCACCTGCTGCTGCCGCTGACCGCCAAGGCGACCACCATCACTCTCGACGGCCTGTCCCGCGACGAGGTCGGCGCCCTGATCACCCGCACGGCCGGCCGTGAGCCGGGCCCGGAGCTGCTCGACGAGGTGCACCGCCGCACCGGCGGCAATCCGTTCTTCGTCGAGCAGACCGCCCGGCTGTGGCGCGTCGACGGTGAGGCCGGTGCCGTCGCGCCCGGTGTGCGGGAGGTCGTGCGGCAGCGGCTCGCGCAGCTGCCCGCCGCGGTCGTAGAGGCGCTCACCGTCGCCGCTGTGCTCGGCCGAGAGTTCCACCGTCAGGTGCTCGCCGACTGCGTGCCCAGCCCGGTCGCGGAGACCGACCGGCTGCTGGGCCGAGCGGTCACCGCGCGGCTCGTGGTCTCCCGCAGCGGCGGGCGGTTCGCCTTCGTGCACGATCTGGTCCGCGAGACCCTGTACGACGGGCTGGGCGACGAGGACCGGCGTGCCCGGCACGCCGCTGTGGTCCGGGCCGCCGAACGCTCGGCGGCGCTGGCTGAGCGGCTGCTGCCCGGTGAGCTGGCCGGGCACGCCTGGCTCGCCGGTCCCGGCGTCGACCCGGCGCACGCCACCGACCTGCTGCTCGTGGCCGCCCGGGCGGCCACGCGCCGGCTCGCGTCGGACGAGGCGGTGATGCACTTCCGGCGCGCGCTCGACGTCGTCGCCGACCCGGCGCAGCGCACCAAGACGATGGTGGAGTTCGGCCAGACCCTGCGGCACCACCACGGCGACCGGGCGGCGGCCGAGCGGCTCATGGCCGACGCCGCGGCGATCGCGCTCGACCTCGACGACCCGGTGGTTCTCGCCCGCGTGGCCATCACGGTGTACCGGAACCGGCACTCCGCGGGCAGCGCCACCGACCCGGAGCGGCTCCTCCGCGAGGCGCACCGCCGCCTGATCGGCGAGCCCGCGAGCGCCGCGGCACCCGGAGCCCTCGTCACGGACCTCATCACGGCCACCGAGACGCTCGCCCGTAAGGGCCAGGACGACGAGGCGCTGACCTTCACCCTCTGGGCTCGGCACGACACCACCTGGGGGCTCGGCACGGCCGCCGACCGGGCGGCGCTCACCGCCGAGATCCGCGACGTGGCCCGCCGCACCGGCGATGTGGAGACCGAGCTGTGGGCGACCTCGCTGCGTTGGGTCGCGCTGCTGGAACTCGGCGACCCGGGCTACTACCGGGAGTTGACGGCCATGGCCAGGCTCGGCCGGGGGGAGGACTCCGCGGCGTACCGGATCATGCTCGCCATCGACGGCGGGGTCGTCGCCGGGTTCCGCGGCGACTTCGCCGAGGCCGACGCGTGCTACACCGAGCTGGAGTCGTTCGGCGAGTGGACCGACGGCGACCACGCGTTCACCACCCCGCACCTGCGATGGGCGTGGCTGCTGCCGCAGGGCCGGTTCCCGGAGATCGACGCACTGCTCGACCGGCCCGACCTGTCCGACCGCGACTACGTGCAGCTGCTGCGGGCGATCACGGCGGCCGAGCGCGGCGACGCCGGTACCGCCGCGCGGCTCACCTCTGCCATCGAGGCCGCCGGCGTGAAGTACGGCCGCGCCGTCTCCCCGCTCTGGCACCGCCTCCGGGCCGAGGTAGCCGCCGCCTCGGGCGACCCCGGCCGGTGCGCCGAGGTACGCGAGGTGCTGCGGCCGTATCGCGGGCAGTGGCTGGTCGCGCTGTTCGGCTGCGACGTCAGCGGCCCGGTGGACCACTGGCTGGCTCGGCTCGACCTCGCCGAGCGGCGCTGGGACGACGCCGTCGCCGGCTTCCGCGCCGCCGGCGAGGCCGCCGACCGGATGGGTTCGCGGCACTGGTCGCTGCTGGCCCGCGCCGGGCTCGTGGAGGCGCTGTCGGGCCGCGGCCAGGCGGAGGAGGCGGCCGCACTGCGGGCGGCGGTGGCCGAGCAGGCGCGGGCGCTCGGCATGCCGCACGTCGCCGGCCGGCTCGGCGCGCGGCCAGCGGCACCGCCGGACGAGCCGCCACCCGCCGACCACGAGTTCCGCTTCGACGGGGCGGTCTGGCAGCTCGCCTACGCCGGGACCATCGTCCACCTGCCCGACGCGAAGGGCCTGCACGACCTGCGCCTGCTGCTGAGCCGTCCCGGAGTGGACGTGCCGGTCGCCGAGCTGCTCGACCCGTCCGCCGGCCCCGAGCTGGCCGCCGCGTGCCGGCTCGGCGGCGACCCTGTCCTCGACGACGAGGCGAAGGCACGGTACCGGCACCACCTCGGTCTTCTGGACGAGGAGATCGACCGGGCCGCGGTGCGCGGCGACGAGCCGCGGCTCGCCGCCCTCGACGCCGAGCGCGCGGCGCTGCTGGAACAGCTGCGGGCGGCGGCCGGCCTGGCCGGGCGCACCCGCCGCCTCGGCAACGAGGCCGAGCGGGCCCGCAAGACGGTCACCGCCCGCATCCGCGACACGCTGCGCCGCCTCGACGAGCGCCACCCGGCCCTCGCCGCGCACCTGCGCGAGACGGTGTCGACCGGCGGCGCATGCTCCTATCGCCCGCCCTCGCCGCCACCGTGGCGCCTCTGAGTCAGCGGCGGTTGTAGCGGTACATCGTGAGCGTGCCGAACACCACCAGGAAGCCGGCGCTCCACAGCAGCAGCCACATCGTGTTCGACGGGTCGAACGAGCCGGACATGGCCGCCCGCACGGCCGCCACCAGGTGGGTGATCGGGTTGGCGTTGACGAACGCCTGCAGCCAGCCGGGCATGGTGGTGGGGCTGACGAAGACGTTACTGAGGAACGTCAGCGGGAACAGGACCATCATGCTCACACCCATCACGGACTTCTCGCTGCGCAGGACGAGGCCGAAGTAGGTCCACACCCAGGAGAACGCGAAGGAGAAGATCACCAGCAGGCCGATCCCGGCGAGCACGCCGAGCACGCCGCCGTCCGGGCGGAAGCCGAGCACCAGGCCGACCCCGAGGATGACGAGCGCGGCCAGGACGTAGCGCAGCACGTCGCCGAGGATCATGCCGACCAACGGGGCGGGGCGCCAGACCGGCAGCGTCCGGAACCGGTCGAAGACGCCCTTCTCGATGTCGGTGTTGAGGCCGACCCCGGTGTACATCGTGATCATCACGACGCTCGTGACCATGATGCCGGGCAGGAAGAACTGGAGGTATTCACGCGGGCTGCCGGCGAGCGCGCCGCCGAACAGGTACGTGAACATCAGCACCATGATGATCGGGAACGCCGTCACATCGAACAGCTGCTCCGGAACGTGCTTGATCTTCAGCATCGCCCGCCAGCCGAAGGTCATCGACGCCGACAGCGCGCTCGGGCGGGGTGGGCGCGCCTCCGGGGCGAGGACCGTGGCGAGAGCTTCGGCCGAGGGCACGAAGACGGTCGGCGCCCGGCCGGTCGAGGTTGCGGCGTCGCTCATGCTGCCTCCGCTCCGCTCCGGCCGTACGAGCTCCACCCTGAGCCCATGATGATCGGCCTCCTCCGCTTCGCTCCGCAACCGCTCATCGGGCCGCCTCCAGCTGCTCGTCCCGCTCGCCGGCCGGCTCCGCCGGGTGGTCGGTCAGAGCCAGGAAGACCTCGTCCAGGCTGGGCTGGCCGAGGGAGAAGTCGTCGATGACGATGCCGGCGCGGGCCAGGTCACCGAGCGCCCGCGCGGCCTGTTCGCTCGCGTCGAGGTCGGAGCCGGCCCCGCCAACTCGTGCGGTCAGTGCCACCGGGTCGGCGTCCAGCTGCACGGGGACGCCGAGGGCCGCCCGCAGCACAGCTTCCGCCTCCAGCCGCCGTCCGGGGTCCCGTAGCCGCAGGTGTACGGTGCCGGAGCCGACCGACGACTTCAGCTCGCCAGGCGTGCCCTCCGCGATCACCTTGCCGTGGTCGACCACCGCGATGCGGCTGGCGAGCTGGTCCGCCTCGTCGAGGTACTGCGTGGTGAGCAGCACCGTCGTGCCGTGCGCGACCACCGCGCGGACGATCTCCCACACCTGGTTGCGGCTGCGCGGGTCGAGGCCGGTCGTCGGCTCGTCGAGGAACAGCAGGTCCGGGGTGCTCAGGATGCTCGCCGCGATGTCGATGCGGCGGCGCATGCCGCCCGAGTACTTCTTCACCTGCCGCGCGGCCGCGTCGGTCAGGCCGAACGCGGCGAGCAGCTTCTCGGCCCGCTCGCGGGCGGCCGGCTTGCGCAGCCCGAGCAGGCGGCCGAGCAGCACGAGGTTTTCGAAGCCGGTCAGGTCCTCGTCGACCGACGCGTACTGCCCGGTCAGGCTCACCCGGGCCCGGACCGCGTCGGCCTCGGCCACGACGTCGTGCCCGAAGACCCGGGCCCGCCCACCGTCGGGGCGCAGCAGGGTCGCCAGCACGCGGACCGCCGTGGTCTTGCCGGCGCCGTTCGGCCCGAGCAGGCCGTAGACGGTGCCGGCGGGGATGCGCAGATCCATGCCGTCCAGTGCGCGGGTCTCGCCGAACGACCTCGTCAGGCCCTCGGCCTCGACGGCCACGCCCGTGGTGCGTTCACTCACGGATGCAAACCTTCCTTAGCGTCGCTGTCTCAGGAGTTCTGTCGCGGCCGGTCCAGGCACTTCGCCTGCTCGCTGTGCACGTTGAGCAGGTCGAACGCGACGGTGTCGCGGTCGGGGTCACGACGACGAATGCCTCGGCCCGGTTGATGTTCTGCACGAACGACCGTATCGCCGCGGTGGGCTCCGCCGGGTAGCTGCCGGGAAACCCGTACGCGGCGAGGTCGACGACGGTCACCGTCAGGTCGTCCCGCCGCATCGCCTTCTCGGCGGCCGATGGTCTCGCCCGCGCGTCCCTCGCGTGTGCTGCCGATGATCACGGCGAGCCGGAGGGGTGCCATGCTGCCTCCTCGGGGTCGGTCACCCCTGTGGCGCTAGGCGCCGCCCGGCGCCCGCTAGATTGAATCTCGCGGCCATTCGTCAAGATCATTTATCTGGAGCGCTGCGGTAGGATTGGCGACATCCTGGCCGAGGGGAGACCTTGCCTTCGAGGCTGACGTCGGCGGTCGTAACGACAGGCGGTATGCCGGCTGTGCGTGGAAGGAATTGAGTGGCCGAGAACGAAGTCCTCGCGTTCCGGACGATCGAGCGTCCCAAGGTCTACGCCGCTGCCGTCGAGCAGATCCTGCAGAGCATCCAGTCGGGGACGTTCCCGCCGGGTAGCGCGCTGCCCGCGGAGCGCGCTATGGCCGCCCAGTTCGGCGTCAGCCGAAGCTCGCTTCGTGAGGCGCTGCGGGTCCTCGAGCACGCAGGGGTCTTGGAGGCTCGCCCGGGCAGCGGCACCTATGTGTCGTCCGACGGGGGGTCTTACGAATCGTCCTTGCGTGCGCAGGCCGCCGTTGCCGGTGAGCACAGCCCGCTGGACCTGATGGTCGCGCGTGCCGCGGTCGAGCCCGCCTGTGCTGAGAACGCTGCCCGGGCGCGCACGGAGAAGGACCTTGAGGCCATGCGCCGGCACCTTGAGGAGCAAGGCCGCTACGTCCAGGCGGGCCTGGACGCCGAGGCGGCGGAGGCCGACGCGCAGTTCCACCTGGCGCTCGCTGTGGCAACCCACAACGGAGTCCTGGTGATGATGGAGCGCACCATCATCAGCCTGATGCGAGAGCATGCCTGGACTCGGCTGAAGGCCCGCTCCAGGCACCATTGGGGTCCCAAGTTCGTCGAGCACCACCGGCTCATCCTCGATGCGATCGAGCACGGCGACTCGCGGCGCGCTGGACAGCTCATGCTCATGCACATGACCGAGATCGAGACGTCGCTCATCGCTGAGCTCGGCGGGTAAGCGCCGTCTCGCCGACCTAGGCGAGACGCGCCGCGTGATCCGGACGTGCCTATACCGATGCCCCGGACATCCGCTGGACTCCTCGGATGAGGGCCGAATGGTCGAGTTCGCCGTCACCTTGGGCGCGTGCGGCGCCCATGAGCACGGCGGCCATGGCCCCAAGAGGGACGGCGACGTCGCGCTCCCGAGCGGCTTCGAGCACGATCCCGAGGTCCTTATGGTGGAGGTTGATCCTGAAGCCGGGCTGGAAGTCGCCCGTCAGCATGGCGGCAGACTTGCGATCGAGCACCGCGCTCCCGGCGAGTCCGCCCGCCAGTACCTCGACGGCCCGATGCTGGTCGACGCCGTGCGCGTCCACGAGGACGAGTGCCTCAGAGACCAGCTGCATGATGCCGGCGACTACCAACTGATTCGCGGCCTTGACCGTCTGGCCGGCGCCGGCGGGACCGACATGCACGATCGTTCGACCGATCGACTCGAGAATCGGCAGAGCGGCCTCGAATGCCTCGGCGCTCCCACCGGCCATAACAGACAGCGTCGCCTCGATGGCGCCGTGCTCGCCGCCGCTGACCGGCGCGTCGAGCGGCAGCAGGCCATGCGCCTCGGCAGCCGCGGCGACTCGCCGCGATACAGCTGGCCGAATCGTGCTCATATCGATCACGTATGTCCCGGGGGCGGAGTTCTCGATGGCGCCCCCGGGCCCGAGTAGGACCGCTTCCACATCGGGGGAGTCGGGCAGCATCGTGAGGACAGCATCCGCGCCGTGCACGGCCTCCAGCAGAGATCCGGCCACTTCGCCACCGGCCGCCACCAAGGCGTCGGCCTTCGCGGGTGTCCGGGTGAAGCCGACGACCTCATACCCTGCTCGGGCAAGGTTGCAGGCCATCGGCGATCCCATGATCCCTAGTCCGACGAACGCGATACGCGTCACGAATCTCTCCTTTGTTCGGGTGCGAACGGGTTGTCCGCCGTGCTCTGAAACTCAAGCGCGATGCGCCCTCGGTATCCCGCGGCGTCGAGTGCCTCCAGCCACCGGTCGAACGGCAAGGTGCCGCTGCCCGGGATACCGCGGCCGGGAGCGTCGGCCAGTTGGACGTGTGCGATCCGCGCGGCGTACTGATCGATCGCTTGATCGACGTCATCCCCGTTGACCGAGAGGTGGTAGACGTCGAGGAGCAGGCCTGCGTTCTCAACCTCTCGACGCTCGGCATCCATCAGCACGGCGACGACGTCGGACGCGGTTTTCAAGGGGTAGTCAGGCACCCCGCTCACGGCCTCCAGCACCACGGTGCCGCCGAGTTCCGCGAGCTGACTCGTGGCGTATGCCAGGTTCGCGAGCGCGGACTCGGCCTGAACGGCTGGGGGCACTTTGGGAAGGCGACGCCCGTAGAGCGCATTGAAGATGCCGCATCCTGTGGCCTCCTGTACGCGGCGTGCGACGTCCACACTCGCGTGGAGTTCGTGCTCGCGTCCGGGCCAGGACAGCACGCCTCGGTCGCCGCCCGCCATGTCACCGGCGAACAGGTTCAGCCCGGCCAGGTCGACCTCGGCATCGTGGAGCGCGTCGATGAACGTGTTGATCTCGGCATCGTCGGGGTGGGCTGATTCGAAGGGCCACCAGAACTCGACTGCTCGCCCGCCGGCTGCTCGGACCCGCGCGAGACGTTCGGGCAGCGGGAGCGAGCCGAACAGGATCGAGCAGTTGACGACGTAGGCCGACAGATCCACCGCATCTCCTAGATTGGTCCTACCACCCGACCGGATGTGGATTCATGCCCGCAGGGCGCCGGTCGGGCTTCCTTGAGTCTGTGCCTGGCGTGTTGAGGCCAGAATGCCAGAATAGTCGCGCAGCTGTCCAACCTTGGGTGTACTGGCAGTCGTGTTTCGGGGTTCCCCGGCTTTCGGTGAATGGCCGTGTGGTCCGACCACATGCTCGCGGGGTTCATCGACGCCTGGTGCGCCGGCTTCGGCGGCAACGTCCAGGCTGTGATGCGCCCGGACGGGCTGCCGATCTGGATATCCGAGGTTGAGCGCTGCTCGGCACCACGACCTGACAGCACGCCCCCGGCACCCTGCACGACGACACGTTGGGGTCGTGTGAGCTCGACACCGTGCTGGAGACGCAGCCCACGAGTCAACGCATGCGGTCGGTGTCACTCCCCGTCCGGCGTCGCATCTGCACGTCGACGTGTGCTGAGCGGAGCGGCCGTCTGCGCATTGCCATCGATCGATACATGCAGGTACGATGCGCTCACGTTGAGCTGTTGCGTTGCCGTGCGCATCGGCGCCCGCGGTCGCCGCTCGAAGTCGTGATGGTCGGTTTTGGGGGTTCGGATGAGTCTTGGGACACGGGCCGCGTCGTTCGGCACTGCGGTGCTGCTGGCCTTCGCGATCGATGCGGCGGTCGCCCAGCCGGCGTCGGCGGTGCCGAGCAACTGCACCATAAGCCGAAGCGGCACGAGCCAGTATTCCAGCCTGTGCACCGCAGGTACCGGCGAACACCAGATCGTCGTCGACTGGAAGTTCGTCAACCCCTGGCTGCCGCCGGACCTCTACACGTCGTACGGGCCATGGGCCGGCGTCGGCAGCGTGTCGACGACCACGGGCATCCCGGGCGGGGCCGTGATCATCGGCACGGCGGTCCTGCTCCGCTAAATACTGCAACGGCGGTTCGTCACGTATGATGGTCTTTGAGGCGTTTGCGGTAATGGTTGGCTTTCGCTTGGGCTTGTCGGCGGCGACGCCAGCCGGACCAGTGCAGCACGTGTCCCGCCGTGGTCCGTCCAATGACGGACGAGTTTACTGAGCAGGCGACGGATTTCGCTGCTGCTCAATGGCATCAGCGTGTGCTCGCCGTCGTTGGTGCCCCTTTTGCTGCCTCACGGGCGCGGGTGACGACCAGGAACGCGGCGGCGAGCATGGTGGCGACCCGCACCAGTTCACGCGGCCGGGTGCCGCGCTCGCCGAAACACGTAGTAAGCGATCTCGGTCGGGTCGCTGACGCTGCGCCGGGCCAGGACCCAGCCGCGACGGCCGTGCGGGAACGGCCGGCGGATCGGCAGCCAGGCCCAGTCGTAGACCCGCGGCCCGTGCGCCCCGTCGCCACAGGACATCCGCCGCCACGCACCGCCCGGCACCCTGCCGACTCGTCGGCGCTCATGCGCTGGCTTGAGTCTCCCCCGGGGAGAGGCCTGACGATGGAGGGACAGCGGCCGGCCGGACTGTCCTTGACAGCCGAAGCCGGGACAGAGGGATCACCGTCCGCCGTGTCAAGGACGGCCGTTCCGCCGTGGGAGCAGTGGCCAGTGCAAGACAACGAGGCGCAGCGCCCGGCCGAAGGCGCCGGGTGAGGAAGGCCTGCGCAGGCACCACGCCGCAGGCGCGGACCACGTCGGCATCCAGGTGATCGCCGGCCCAGGCGAGACACCGGTCGCAGGCTTCCGGGCCCTCGCCGAGCAACTGCGCGCCCAAGCCGCACGGTGACTGCCGCGGGCTTGACCCCACCGTTTCGGGCCTAACCTCAAGGGGGCGGGTCCTGAGCCACCGCGGTTTGGTGTGACGCTCTCGAGGCCTGCCCTACGTTAGAGAGGCGGGAGCAGGCCGGCGTCGTGAGCGAGGATGGCGGCTTGCACTCGGTTGGTGCAGCCGAGCTTGGTGAGTATGCGGCTGACGTGAGCCTTTGCCGTGCCTTCACTGACGAGGAGCGCTTTGGCGACGTCGGCGTTGGATGATCCGTCGCCGATCAGGGTGAGTACGTCGCGTTCTCGGTCGGTGAGCACTTGCAAGCGTTGGCGGGCGAGGTTGCCGCGTGTGTCCTCCGGGCCGATGTAGGTGTCGATCAGATGGCGGGTAATTTTGGGCGACAGGATGGCGTCGCCGTTGGCGGCGATCCGTACCGCCTGGATGAGCCCGTCTGGCTCGGTGTCTTTGAGTAGGAAGCCAGCGGCGCCGGCGCGCAGGGCGCGGGCGACGTGTTCGTCATCTCCGAACGTGGTGAGCATCACGACGCGGGTGGCGGGGGTGAGCTTGATGATGTGTTCGGCGGCGGCAAGGCCGTCGAGTTTCGGCATTCGGATGTCGAGTAGCGCCACGTCGATGCGGTGGCGTCGAGTCTGTTCGATGGCCTCGGTGCCGTCGCTGGCCTCGGCGATGATCTCGATGTCGGCTGCCGTTTCGAGGACGAGGCGCACCCCGGCCCGAATCAGGGCTTCGTCATCGGCCAGCAGTACGCGGATCATCGCGTTGCCTTTCTTCGGTTGGTCCGGCCGCCCGCTGTCGCGGGCGGCCGGGTTCTACGCGGGGGTTACGGGTTGGTGTGCTCTTTGTCGATGATCAGTTCTCGCTTCTCCACGAGTTTGTCGCCGACATAGCAGAAGCGGTATGCACGGTACGGCCCGTCGCCCTTGTTTTCTTTGGACAGGGCGTAGTCGCACACCGACCCGGCGGGCGCGGGTGGCTCTTTGCCGTCAACCATGGCGATCTTGCCGATGGAGCCGACATCGCCGATCGTTTGCTTGACCTGCTCACGGGTTTGGCCGACCTGAACTGTCGCGTACTGGGCTGGCGTGATCGCGGACTTTTCGGCTTGCTTGCCCAGGATGTAACCACCGATAGTGACGCAGCCGCATGCGAGGATGACGGTGCCGATCAGGATGGCCACGATGGTCTTTGCGGTTTTGGACATGATGCCGGTACTCCCTGCTGGTAAAGCATCGCTGGAGTGCCTAGCGTGACCTTCGCGCACGGCTGACGGCGTCTGCATTTCGGCTAGTCGTGGCTGGTCGATGTGCAGATCGCGGCTGTCCAGCAGGGCCGGCGGGGCGGAGATTGGCAACGACGCCGTGAGCACGAACTCGCCGTCCACCTGTCTGGCTGATACGGTGCCGCCGGCCAGGCGGGCGCGTTCGCGTAGCCCGGCCAGGCCGAGACCGGTGCTCGGCGGCGGCGTCTGCGGCGGCTGGATGGGGTTGCGTATGTCGATGGTTGCCCGGGCGCCGTCGTGATGGACTGAGATGTGGGTGGGCGCGTGTGGCGCGTGTTTGTGCACGTTGGTGAGGGACTCACGAACAACGCGGTGTACTGCGCGACGCACCGTGGCGCTGGCGGCTGTCAGGTCGTCGCCTTCCCAGCTGATGGTGACCGGCTGGCCGGCTGCGCGGGAAGCCTCGGCCAATGCGGCGATGTCGGACTTGGTTCCGGCCTCGGCGTCCGTCGTCTCGTCGGAAGGCCCGCCCGCGTCGACGCGGAGAATTCCGAGCAGGTTGCGGAGCTCGTCAAGGGCCGAACCGGCGGTGGTGCGAATCAAGCCGGCCTGGGAGTTGAGCGACGGCTGCTGTTCGCGGGTCCGTAGTTCGAGGGCGCCCGCGTACAGGGAGATGAGGCTGAGTTTGTGGCCGAGGAGGTCATGCATCTCCCCGGCGATGCGGGCACGTTCCTGCATCCGGGCGCGCAGGTCGCCGAGGTGCTGTGCCTCTTCGAGGATGGCGTTGCGATCTCGCAGTGTTTCGATGCGTCTTCCGCGTTCGCCGATGATGGCGCCGACGGCGGCCGGGAACAGAATCAATGTCATGACGTAGCCGGAGGCCAGGACGGCGGTTTCGGGCCAGCTCAGCGAATGCGGGAGCCAGAAGAACGCATTGCTGACGGCGGCCAGGACCGTGATGGCGAAGCATGGCACCGCCTGCCGGGCTGTCGTGAGTCGCCGACCCGCGCCATAGGCCACTATCGGGAGGGCGGGGATGGCCACTGGCAGTGCGGAGATCAGCGCTACGGCGGCGACTGACGCCCCAGGCCAGCGGTAACGGGCCAGCAATGCGGCTGCGGCAACAGCCATCGGCAGGAAGTGCCATGGGTGGTTGGCAACGTCGGCTATCGCGATCCACACATACAGGCCCGGCAGGGCAAGCCATCTGGCAAGCCGCCCGCGACTCATCCCGGATACCGCACGCCGGGCCACCAGAAACTCTTCGCGGCCGCGGCCGAGCAGGGCCGTGTACCGGTTCACACCCGCCTCCCGGGACGACACGCGGCTGTCGCCGCCCTGCCGGACCTGACGATTATTCGATCGGTGAGCGTAGCCGGAACCAGGCGATAAGCGACGGCAAGATCACCCAGAATAGCACCGAGGTCACGGCTGGTAGCAGGGTCCGGTCGGTCGCGGCCCCAGAAGAGATCGCAGCAACCGAGCCGGTGAGGTCCAGCCACCGCCCGACCCCGGCCGAGCCGATTTTGATCATTGGAGCGAGCGGGGCCAGCACGTAGCCGACGATGATCGACGCTGCCACGCTGCGCGTGGCGGCACCGAGGGCGAAGCCGACCACTGCCTGGATGAGCACCGGCAGCAGGAGGACTCCAGCGGGACGGGCGACACCTAACGCCGCCGCGGGACTGTGGCCTTTCACCGTCAAGGCGATCGCGGCTACCGCGATGGACAGCACGGCGAACAGCGCGGTCACCGCCGTGACGATGAGCAGAAATGAGGCCAGGCACGCCGCCAGCCAGCGGGCTCGCCTCGGCGCTACGGTCAGCACCACCAGGGCCCAGCGGGCCTTGAACGGCGCGCATGCGGCCAGGGCACCGATCGCCAACCACAGTACAGAGAACGCAATCGAGGGGAAGGTGAGGAAACTGTTCGCGTCGGCGGCCGTGGGTGTACCCGAGATGCGCGCCGTGGCCGCGATGACACCGGCCAATCCGGCAGCGAGAGCCAGCAGCGAGCCCGCCACGACGGCCCGCTGTGCGCGCCAGATGCGCAGGTGTACCAGGATCAGTTTGCCGAACGGCACCGGCTGGAGATACCACCTCATGGTGCGCGGTTCGGTGCTGGTAGACAGGTCGCTCACTGGGCTGCCCCTTCCGCGGTAATGAGCTGGTAGATGTCGGAGAGCTGGTTACGTTCAGCGGAAAGCTCACGCACGACGAGGCCCTGCGCCGCGGCGATCTCACCCACCTCGTCGGTCGTCGCGGCCTCCACCCGGAGGGTTCCGCCTGGCAGTGGTGTTACTCGGCGACCGAGTTGGTTCAGCGTCTGGGTCAGCGTGGCGGGCTGGTCGACACGGACCAGCACGCTGTTGGCGTCGAGGAGTTCACCAATGGCGGCATCGCGCGCAACGTGGCCCTTGTGCATGACGACGATGCGGTCAGCCACCTGCTCGACTTCCTGCAGGTTGTGGCTCGAGATCAGGACGCTTCCGCCGCGGGCGGCGTGTTGCGTGACCCAGCCGCGAAGCTCGTGGCTGATCACAGGGTCGAGCGCGTTCGTGGGCTCGTCGAGGATGAGCACCTGCGGGTCGCTCACCAAAGCCACCGCCAGTGCCAGTCGCTGGCGCATGCCGGAGGAGAACTGGCCGATCTTCTTGCCCGCCGCCGCCGACAATCCCACCTTCTCCAGCATGTGCGGTACCTGCGAGCTGGGCACGCCTGACAGTTCACCGGCCACCGACAGCATGGTTGCGGCCGTCCAGGTCGCCGGTAACGCCGACGCGTCAAAGGATGCTGCGATCAGCCCACCGAAACGGCCGATCTGTGTCACAGGCTTGCCCGCGACGGTTACCTCGCCGGAGTCCGGCGTGACAAGTCCCAGAGCCATCTTCATCAAGGTCGACTTGCCTGCGCCGTTGTGGCCGACGAGGCCCACCACTGTGCCACGATCCACCCGCACGGACACTTCGCTGAGTGCCTGCGTGGAACCGAAGCTCTTGTGCACGTTTTCGAAGGTCAACACTCGTCAGAAGGTAGGGCGGCCAGGGACCTGCCGAATCTGCCGAACTGCCAATTCGCCGGGCCGAAAGACAGCCACAGCCAGGCCGAACGCGCCAACGGCGCAGGATGTCGGGGTCGTGAGTCGACGCGCCACGCGAACGACAGGTTGTTCACGTACGGCGCACCGCCGCCCGATCCGAGAGAAGTGCGCCACCGGTCATGCGTTCACGGCGTAAGTTAGGTTAGGCTGACCTTACTTGGAGGTGGGCTGTGGAGCCGAGCTGTGTGGAGATCGCCCGAACCGTTGCGCAGGGAACGGCGCGGCGCACGTTCCAGGTTGCCGGCTCATGGGACCGGCTGGGGTTCCCAGCACCGGTGCGCGACCGACATGAGTTGGCCCAGCTCCTGCACGGCGTGCTCTTCCACGGCGACACCGCGATCGGCGGCGACCACGACGTCGCCTGAGCCGTTGAGCGCCACTGTGCCCGAGGAGCCGCCGGACCCGCGGCCGTCGACCGAGCCGATCCGCACCGTGACCGTGACCATCCATCTGCGGATGCCGGTCGAGGTCATGCGGCGGCGGTATCCGTACCTGTACGCCCAGCTGTTCCAGGCCGGCCCCGGTATCGATCTGCCGACGCCGATGCCTGAACCTGGTGCGATCGGGGCCGCACCCCGGACACCGGCGCCGTAGGATGACCGGCACCGCAGGTTCGCCCGCCGGGCCGGGCGTCGCAAGAGCCTGGTACATAAGGGTTTCCGGGCATGGCTGGGCGGCCAGTAGTTTGACCGGCGGGCTCGGAGCAGCGGCGAGACGCGCTCCGCCACACTGAGTTCGGGGGCCAATGCGTAGGTTGGGCTGGTGGGTGATCGGAGCGGTTGTCGTTGTGGTCCTGCAAGTCCGGTCTGGTGCGGCGCGGAGCCAGTCGAGGGTCTCGCCGAGGTCCACTGTTGGCGATCCAGTCTTTCGGCTGCGGATCACCGCGGCAATCCCGCAGGCCCATAACGCTGCCCGGTTCGCCCTGCTGGAGTACGCCTTATCCGCCGACACCGAGTCCGGCCGTTTCCGCAGCCGGCCACCCGGCCGAGCGACCGAGATCTGATCAAGCAACGCAACCAGGTGGCGAGTGTCGGCAGCCTGACCCGGCGTGATCCGCGGCCCCTGGTACGACGCGCTGGTCCGTGCCGGGCCGAGGTTGGGTCCTCGGCGCCGGCGCGGACCAGCTCACGGCAGGTGCGAATGTTGCCGCAGGTCCTGGGCGGGCAGGTCGAGACGCTGCTCAGCCGGTGAACTGCCGGAAGATGTTGCTGAAGGCGTAGTTCGACTGGCTGATGCCGCTGCATGTACCGCTCAGCGTGCCGGTGGCGCAGCCGAAGTCGCGGTTGATCGCCCAGAAGCTCAGCCGGGCCATGTGTTGCTGCTGAGCGAAGGCGAGCAGTTGCTGCGCGTCGGTCAGGGTGAACTTCTCGGTCGGATTGTCGTTCTGACCGATCATCGGGGTTGCCGCGATCTTGGCCCACAGCTGCGCGTCGGTGAGTCCGGGCAGCAGCACCTTCAGCTGGCCCTGAACCTTCTTCAAGGCGTCGATGCTGGCCTGACCCATCCGGCTGCCGGACACGCCGTCGTAGTAGTCCATGGTCATCAGGTTGACCACCTCGAATGCGAGGCCGCGGGCGACCGCTGACTGCAGGACGTAGAGGTTCTCGCTGTTGAGGCCGCCGGCCGGGGTGACCCCGAGCGTGAACGAGAGGTGGAACGTCTTGCCGGCGGCGCGCAGGTTGTCCTGCATGATCTTCAGCGCGTCGTTGCGCTTGTCGACCACCGCGCGGTCGAGGTTGTTGTGCACATCGCCGTGCTCGGCGTCGATGTCCAGGTACGTCGTCGCGTACGCGGTCAGCACGCTCTGGTATGCGGCGGCGATGGCTGCCGGTGTCGAGCAGTGGCTGACCAGGTCATCGGCGTCCCAGCCGCCGGAGGAGACGATGATGTCGCCCCCCAGCGCGCGCAGCCGGGCCACGTTGCCGCGCAACCGATTGTCGTCGGTCGACCAGATCGGCTGGCAGTTGCCGGTACCGTTGACGAATCCGAGCGTGTAGAACTTCTGTCCGCTGTCGGTGGCGAACTTCGCCACGTCGTCACCGATGAACGTGGCGATGTAGGGCGCGAAGGGGAACGCCTTGGTGGTCGGCGGGTTGGAGGTCGGCGGGGTGCTGGTGGGCGGGTTGGTGGGGCCGCCGCCGGGCAGCGTCCACTTCTGGTTGGCGCCGCCGCCGCAGGTCCAGATCTGCAGCCGGGTGCCGTCGGCCGA
>NZ_JBFAZX010000052.1:0-24014 GCF_040689395.1 Dactylosporangium sp. NPDC051484
CGGTGCCGGCCGACACGGGGTTCGGTGGAACGCCACCGCGTGGGGAAGGTGCCGAGGGCGAACGCGGCGCGTATGGCGTCGCGCCGGGTGTGTACAGCCAGCTTGCGCGGTAGATCGACGCGACGTGGGTCTTCACGGCGTTCGGGGAAAGGTTTTGATAGGCCCCCTGAGGGGTTCGACAGCGCATCAGCGATGCACCAGCCCTCGTTCGGGCACTGGTTTTGTACCTGACGATCACCGGGTGCTGCGCGGTACCGTCGAGAGAGATCGCCGTCGCGGCGACCTGACCGCCGCCGGACCAGATGGCGGCGTTCACGCGATCGCTGCACGTTGCAGGGACGGGTGAAGCACCCGGGGAGCGAAACGCATGGAGTTCGACGTAACGGTCGAGAGCCCCAAGGGGACACGCAACAAGTACGAGGTGGACCGCCACACCGGCAGGATCCGGCTGGACCGCACCCTGTTCACCGCCACCCAGTACCCGGAGGACTATGGCTTCATCGAGCACACCCTCGGCGAGGACACCGACCCCCTCGACGCGCTCGTGCTGGTCCGGGAACCCACCTTCCCGGGTTGCCAGATCCGCTGCCGGGCGTTCGGCATGTTCCGGATGCGCGACGCGAGAGGCCCGGACCCGAAGGTGCTCTGCGTCCCGCTCGCCGACCCGCGCCTGGCATACCTGGTGGACCTGCCCGACCTGGAACTCTTCCACAAACTGGAGATCCAACACTTCTTCGAGATTTACCAGGATCTCGAACCGGGCAAGACCATCGACGCCGAGCACGGCGTCTGGGCCGACCGCGCCGAGGCCGAAGCGGAGGTCACCCGATCACGCCGGCGTGCTGTCCGCGTCGCAGCGGTCGTCGACGATCCAGATCGACCGTGACCGGTCGATCGATGCCGGGAACGATGAAGGTCGGGCCGGGACCGCGGCTGCGTGGACCCGGCCGAAGCGGAACGCCACACCGCGTCCGAACTACCGGGCGATGTGGATCGAACGCGCCGCGTTGATCAGGCCGAGGACACCGACGGCGACGAGCGCGGCGAAGACGATAGGCCGGAACGGCGCCATGGCGTTCACAGGTCAATGTCCTTCTTCCCCGGCGCGTTGCCTGCGTTGGTGGGTGGTGGGCTCGACGGCGGTGGACCGAAGCCGCGGCGGCCCGAGCGATACCTTGATCCTGCGCTCTGCTGACCGAACGAGCGCCGGTCAGACCGGTCGGCGACGTACTGTTGAGCGCAGGGTGTCGTGTCACGCGTGTGCACGCGACGGCCGGATACCTTCTCCGGCGATCCCACCCGTATCGATGAGGCAGAGCCTCATCTACCTCGGCACGCAGGTCGGCGACGAGTCGTGGCACACCGTGCTGCTCGCCCGGATCGCCGTCGAGGTGCTGGGCATGGACCCGGACCTGCGCCGGCTGCTGCCGACGATCTGGGCCGAGATGACGCACGCGCACCGGCAGCTCAGCGTCGTCGAGGCGCAGCTGGTCGGCGAGCTGGCCGAGAAGCCGTCGGACTACGGCCGCTGGCTGCGCGCGGTCACCCACTTCCACCTGATCACCGAGGGCGTGCTGGCCCTGCACGGGCAGCGCGGCCTGATCCGGGGGCTGCGCCGGCGCGACGCGCTGCCGGCGGTGCAGGCCGGTTTCATCGCGATGACCCGGGACGAGTCGCGGCACGTGAGCTACGGCATGCACGCGCTGCGGCAGGGACTGCAGGAGGGATACCACGACGAGATCCTCGACGTGTTGGAGCACTGCGCGCCGCTCGCCGTGCACATCGAGCAGCGCGGCGCGACCGAGACTGCACATGCCCGGCGGACCGCGCGCGAGCTGACCCGTGAGCTGTGTCGCCGGATGGTCCAGCTGGACCTGCCGCCGACGACGATCGAGCACGTCCTGACCGTCGCGGGCCGTCCGTTCACCCCACCCGGCACCGAGCCGACCGATGCGTGAGGACCTGCGGGCCAGTCGGCGGATTCTGTTCACCGGAGTGATCAAGGCCGCGCACCGGCCGATCCGACCCGGCGGCGCGGCGTGCGTGGCGCTGCTGTCCGGCCGTTTCCCCGCCACGACCGGCGGCGTGGTGCACGTCGACGGCGGGCACCGCGCGGCGGCGTGACGGGCGCGAAGGCCCGGGCCGGCGTCGGTCAGTCCCGCTCGGCGGCGGCCGCCAGGGTCGCCAGTCGGCGGATGAACGCCGCCTGCGTGAGCTCGGCCTTGTTGCCGATCTGCAGCTTCGCCCGGATGCGCTTCACGTACGTGTCGACGGTGTGCCGAGTGATCCCCAGCCGGCTGGCGATCTGGCCGTGGGTGAGGCCACTGGCCACCTGGTGCAGCACCTGCTCCTCCCGCTCGGACAGCGGTACGCAGTGTGGCTCCGGGGCGTGGCTGCGCCGGGGCAGTGGCGCCCCGGCCGCGGCGGCCGCCATCGCGGCCACCAGCGCCGGCCCGTCCGCCTGCTTGCCGGTCACGCTGACGCCCGGGCCGCACAGCGCCGCGATGTCGGCGGACGCCGGGTCGGCCGTGAGGATCAGCACCGGCGCTTGCGCCGCCAGCTCGGCGACGTGCTCCCGCACCGGACCGGCCAGGCCGACCGGGTCGACGACGAACAGGTCGACCAGCGGGTTGGGCGGATCGCCGAGCGTGCGGCGCACGGCCACGATCCCAACGGTGCTGCGCCCGACCGCGTTGGCCAGGCCCAGCAGGTAGACCGGGCTAGCGTCCAGGATGTCGATACGCGTCATGTTCTCCCCCGTTTCGATACTGCACGGCATTCGCCGTGCCGCGCTCACCCCGCCCGCCGGACCCCGTGCCTCGCCAGGATCCGGGCCCGATCGGCGTCCGGCGGGCGGTGGAAGTAGTGAAGTTCCCGGGCGGTGTCGGTGCACTGCACGACGCCCGAGAGCCGGGCGCCCGCCGTGTGGTCGAGGACGAGCACGTCCGCGCCCGCGGCGAGGCCGGGCAGGGCGGCGATCGCCGCGTCCGCGCCAGCGTCGTCGACCTCGACCAGGGCGAAGCCCGGCGGGCGGGGCAGACGCCCGTGCAGCGCCCGCGCCGCGTACTCGAACCGTCGCGCCGCCTCCGGCCAGGTGATGTCGCGGTCCCCGACGACCGCCTGCAGCGACACCTCGGCAGCGCCTGGGTGCTTGCCTACGAAGCGGCGGAGGTTGCGCCGCCACTCGCCGTACATTCGGGCGGTCACCTCCTGCCGGCACCGGTGGTACAACCCCGCCTCCGGGTTGTACGCGAACGCAAGCCCGCGCCGGCGCAGCCGGAAGCCCAGCTCGGAGTCCTCCAGCCCCCAGCCGACGAACGACGCGTCGAGACCGCCGACGGCGAGCAGGTGCTCCCGGCGCACCGAGACGTTGCAGGTGTACAGGTAGTGCCAGCACGTCGCCAGGTTGTTGAAGTTGGCCGAGAACTCCTCGCGGAGTACCTCCCGGCTGTCGCGCGCCACGACCAGCGGCAGCGCCGCTTGGTCGAAGCCGGTGGCCAGCGCCGCCGGGTCGATCGGCCCGTCGCCGAGTTCCAGCCGCGGCCCGAGCACGACGAGGTCGGCGCGGAGCCGGTGGAACCGGACGTGTTCGGCGAGCAGCCGCGGCGGGACGAGCTGATCGGCGTCGATCATGACGATGAGCTCGCCACGGGCCGCCGCGATGCCGGCGTTGCGCGCCGAGGCCCGGCCGGACGCAGGCGTGCGCGGGAGGAAGACGTACTGCAGCTCGTGCGGGTACGCCCCGGCCCGGCCGGTCACGAGCTCGCCCGTGCCGTCGGTCGAGCCGTCGTCGACCACGACGACCTCAAGCGTGCACCCCGGCGGCCGTGCGCAGTGGCCGAGGCTGAGCAGGCACAGCTCCAGGGCGTCGCGGGCGTTGAAGGCGGGGATCACGACGCTGACCCTTATCGCACCGCGCCTCAACCGGCCTTGGCGGGCTGCTCGACGGATTGCTCGGCCGGCTGCTCGATAGCCTGCCCGGCCCGCTGTCCGTCCGGGCGCTGCGGCCGGGGCGTGAAGAACGAGCGGGTGAGCACCAGGATCGGCACCGCCATGAAGAACACGATCACCCCGACCGAGACGCCCAGCCGGTCCGGCGCGACGAGCGAGCCGGCGAGGGTGGCGCCGAGCAGGACGAAGAGGTCGTTGGTCGGCAGCAGCATCGAGTAGTAGCGGGCGAGCTCGTCGTCGGTCAGGCGGGCCTGCGTTTCGGCCATGTAGACGGCGGTGGCCACGGACTCGAGGATGCCGGCCAGCACGAGCAGCCCGACGGCCACGTAGGGCCGGTGTGCGGCGAGCAGGGCCAGCCAGCACAGGGACTCCAGCACGTTGCCGAGGATGTACAGCAGGCCCGGGTTGACCCTCTTCAGCCGGCCCGCAAGCAGCCCGCCCACGGCCCCGCCGAGTCCCATGGCGGCGATCAGGTAGCCGAGCATGCCGTCGACCTCGGGGAAACGGATCTTCGCGAAGGCCGGGATGAAGACGGAGTTGAGCCCGACGACGAACACGTAGGTGAACGCCGTGCAGGTCAGCCCGAACACCATGCCGTCGCCGCGGACGAACCGGAACAGCTCCCGCGGGTTGTCGAGCACGAGCAGGCGCAGGATGCCCAGCGGCGTCCGGGGCAGCGGCGCCCGGGCCGGCTCGTCGGTCGCGGTCTGCGCCCTCGGCGCCGGGAACGGGCCCAGCAGCAGTACCGCGGCGACGAGCGCGGTGATCGCCTCGGCGAAGAACAGCGCGGAGACGCCGGTGAATGCCAGGACCGGGCCGACGGTGATCGGGCCGAGCAGCGACGCCGCCCGCTGGGCGGTGACGATGAGGCCGTTGGTCTCGAGCTCACGCCCCTCCGGGGTGACCCGGGTCCGCAGGGCCAGCCGGGCCGGCGCCGCGAACATCGTGGTGAGCCCGATCAAGAACGACAGCGCCTGAATCTGCCACAGCGCTCACCATGGAGTCGCAGCGGGAATTCGTGCGCGCCTGCGCCACGGCCGACGGCGTGATCTTCACCGGCCGCTACGACAACGGGCTCGACATCGCGGCGCGGCTGTCCAGCCGGACGAAGGTCCTGCTGTTCGGCTCCGGCCCCAACCCGTTCGTGATCGGCCCGGACGCCCAGACCGGCAAGGCCGTCGATGACCTGGTCCAGAGCCGGCTGTACAACTCCGGCCAGGACTGCCTGTGCCCGGACGTGGCGTTCGTACACCGGGACCGCCTCGACGAGGTGGTGACCACGCTCGGCGACCGCTTGACCGAGCTGCCCGTCGGCGACCGACGCGACCCGGCCACCCGCGTCGCGCCCCTCGTGTACGACGACGCCGTCGCCGGTGCCGCCGAGTTCCTCGCGCGACACGCCGATCTGGTGCGCTTCGGCGGTACCGTCGACGTGGAGACCCGCGTCGTCACGCCGTCGATCCTGGTCACCGACCTGCACCCGCCAGAGTTCTTCTCGCCGGTCTTCCTGCTGTGCGCCTACGACGACGTGCGGCAGGTGCGGGACTGGGCCACCACCCCGCGGGAGCTCGCCCGGGGCATGTACCTCACGGTGTACGGCGAGCCCCGCCTCACCTCGTCCGTCGTCGGCACCAGTGTCGTCAACCGCGACTGCACCACGTTCGACGTCGAGGACGGCAACCGCCCGTTCGGCGGCTTCGGCGTGCAAGCGAGCGGCGTCCACGAGCGCGGCGAGGTCACCGGCCGGCCGCTGCTGGTGTCGGCCGAGTTCGGCTCGGGCCGGTCCCGCCCGCTCGACCGGGCCGGCGCGGCGCCGGCCGGAGCGCGGGCGTGAGCGGTCGGCCAGGGCGGGCCGGCGGCACGTTGCCTGCGGTGTACCGCACGGCGACCGAGCTGCGGGCGGCGCTGGCCGGCCGCACAGCGACAGCCGCCGGCACGCTCCGGGCGGGTCTCGCCTGGCTCGACGAGGTCAACCCAGGGCTCAACGCCGTCGTGTTCACCGACCGGCCGGCCGCCTACGCCGCCGCAGCGGCGGCCGATGCGCTCGCGGATGACGCGGCGGACCGCCCGCTGCTGGGCGTCCCGGTCACGCTGAAAGAGCATATTGCGGCCGCCGGTATGCCGGCCAGCTACGGCGATCCGGCGCGGGCGCGGCCCTGGCCGGTGACCGACGCCCCCTGCGTCGCCCGGCTGCGCCGCGCCGGCGCCGTCGTCGTCGGCAAGACCAATCCGTCGCTGCACGGCCGGGACTGGCAGACGGACAATCCGCTGTACGGTCTGAGCCGCAATCCGTGGGATCCGGCCCGAACCCCGGGCGGCAGCAGCGGCGGCGGCGCGGCCGCGGTGGCCGCGGGGATCGTGCCGGTCGACCTGAGCACTGACACCGCCGGATCGCTGCGGGTCCCGGCCGCGTTCTGCGGGGTGTACGCCCACCGCCCCACCGAGGGCAGCGTCGCCGGCCTCGGCCCCGCCCCGACGCGCGAGCTGACCATCCCGCGGATGACCGAGGTGGCCCGATCGCCCGCAGCGCCGAGGACCTGAGGCTGGTACTGGACGTCCTCGCCTTGGCCCCGCCCAGCGACGAGCCGGAACGCCCGCTGTCCGGCCTCCGGATCGCGTTCCTTCCCCCGCCGCCGTGGTTCGGCGTGCACGACGACGTCCTCGACGCCCACCACCGGCTGGCCGACGCGCTGGCCCCGCACGCGCAGGCCGTGGCCTGGCGGGCTCCGGACCTGCCCGGCGGCGTCGCCGGCCTGTATGAGACGTTCATGCGGATGATGGCCGCCCTAGGCGCTCGCCTGACCCCGCGCGCCGAGCGCGAGGAGTTCGCCGCGCTGCTGCGCACCAGCCCCGACCCGCGCGACCTCGCCTGGGCGCAGGGACTGTTCGCCACCGCCGCCGACCGCGCGGCGTGGGGGGCCCGCCGCCGCGTCCTGCGCGCGGCGCTGGGCTCATTCTTCGACCACTGGGACATCCTGGTGGCCCCGGCGGTGACGGTCCCGGCGTTTCGCCACGCGCCGGGCCACGCCGCCGACTGGTTCTCCGTCCTCGACCTGGGCGGCGGCCGCATGGGCCGCTACAACGACCTGTTCCTGCCGGCGGCGCTCGCCGCCCTGCCCGGCCTGCCGGCCACGGTCTTCCCGGCGGGCACCACCCCGACCGGCCTCCCGGTCGGCCTGCAGGCCCTGACCCGCGCCGGCGCCGACCGCACGACGATCGCCTTCGCCGCCGAGCTGGCCGCGATCATCGGCGGCTTCCAACCTCCACCCCTGCCGGTACCCGGCGGCTGAGCCACCGAGGGTCACCGGATCTCGACGTGCGGCAGGTACGGCCGAGTTTCCGAGCTCGAGGACGCGGGATACCACGTGAAGTAGATGTCGTCGACGGTGGGAAGGGGCGCCGTTCACCAGGTGCGTGATGGCTTCGTCGGGGGTTGCGCCGACCGGGAACTTGCCGGCATGCACGCCGTACTCGCCCGTGCCGAACCACGGCGCCAACGCACCCGTGATACCCGCCTCTGCGGCGGCGATTCCGCTTTGACACGGCGCGGTGTCGACCCGGGCGGCGCGGGACCGTGCTGGCCTGGGCCACGGCATCCCGATGGCTGTGGCCCAAAGGCGCGATGTCGTCGACGAGGGTGCCGCCCGGCCGGCGGGACAGCTTCGTCGTCCCCCCATCGCCCGACGGACAGTGGGACGACCTGCCTGCGGGCTCCGGCGGCGAGGCACCGGAATGGCTCCTGCACCGACCGGCGAACACCCCGCCCGAATGGAACCACAACCCCATCGTCGTCGTGGACCCAGGACACCGCCGAGTTGTTCTTCGACAACGTCGAGGTGCCGGTCGAGAACCTGTTGGGTGATGACGGCGCGCCGACAGTCGGCATGGCTGGCCCCGCACGCGCAGGCCGTGGCCTGGCGGGCTCCGGACCTGCCCGGCGGCGTCGCCGGGTCGTACTCGGCCACCATCGCCAGCTTGTACTCGGCGGTGAACGAACGCCGGCGAGGCCGGTCGGCCCGCGGGCCGGTGGAGGAACCCATTACCCCATCATCGGCCAGGCCGATCAGGGCGTCAGCAACGGTCAAGGTCACGGTCGTAAGGTCCAGTCTCGCCCTGGTCAAGGTCAGAACGGAAGCCCGAACTGTGTCTCACCCGACCCTGCCAGACAGGGGAAACCGGCGCATCGTCGGTCGGTACGTCCCGCTATATGCCTAATGATCGTAGAACCTACGACCAGGGAGCCGTGGCCGCCGCGAACCAGGCGGCGGCCACGATGTCCCAGCTTCTATGCGGCGCGTCGGATGCGCCGGCGGGCGTCAGCGAGGCGCTTGGTTGGATTTGATGATGCAGCCTGCGGGTTCTCGGCTGGCGGTTGCGTTGTGCCGAAGATGGCGCTCTCCATCAGGTCTGCGGCCTTGCGCTTGCTCGGGTCGAGGACGTGGGTGTACCACTCGTCGGTCGTCCGGGCGTCGGCGTGGCCGAGGAGGTCCTTCATGACGTGCTGCGGTACGCCTGCGTCGGCGCCGGTGGTGGCCGCGGTGTGTCGGCCATCGTGCAGCGAGATGACCGGGACGCCGGCGGCCCGGCAGCACCGTTCCCACTCCTGGGTCAGGTACCGGGGGTAGTACGGCAGACCGTCCTCGCGGCAGAACACGTACCCGCCGTCCTCGTAGATTTCCGCTGCTGCGGCCTTCTCCGAGTCCTGACGATCCCGGTGCGTGCGCAGGACTGTGACGGTCACGGTCCCGAGCGGGACGGTGCGCTTGCTCTTGCCCTTTGGTGCTTTCTCGATGACGCCGTTGCGGGAGGTGGTGGTGCGTTGCCAGTGCACCGCAACCTTGCGCCTGTTCGGGTCGACCTTGTCCCATTTGAGTCCGAGCAGTTCGCCACGACGCAGGCCGGTCACGATGGCCAGGACCCAGGCCGCGTAGAGGCGGTGATCGGCGTGGTGGGTCAGGAATCGTGCCGCTTCCTCGGGGGTCCAGACGCCCTTGCGTCCCTGGGTCTCCCGGTCCTCTTTGCGTGGCTTGCGTACCCCGTCGATGACGATGTGCAGGTCGTTCAGCGCCTTCATCAGCACCCGGTGCACCGTGCGCACGGTCGTGCGGGACAGCGGCCCGCCGCGCTTGCTGCCTCGGTTGAGCAGGGTCTTGTACAGGTCGTGGATGGCGCGGCTGTTCAGGGTGTAGACCTGCCGGGAACCCAGGTGCGGGATGATGTAGCACCGCACGATGTCGCGGTAGTTGGCCAGGGTGGTCTCGGCGACGTCCAGTTCTCGCTCGTCGAGCCAGGCTTCCAGTTCGGCGGTGAGGCTCCCGTCGGCCGTCAGTTCGGAACGGGAGAAGGACTGGCGGGCCTTGGTTTCGGCCTCCTGGGCGTCCTCCTGCCGGAGGAACCCCTTGCGGTTCATCTGCCGACGCTTACCGTCGGAGGCCGGCGGCAGGTCGATGGTGAACTGCCAGCGTGTCTGACCGCGAGACAGCTGGTAGCTGAAGATAGCCAATGGTCGATCTCCTCCGCTAACGAGGTGAGGACTCGACCGACTGTGCGCGATCTCCGTTAGCGGAACCGTTAGCGGAAACCAGGCGAGATCTTGAATCTCGCCTGGTCAAACCCGGTCGGGACAGCGGGATTTGAACCCACGACCCCTTGACCCCCAGGTCGTTGGAGGCCCCAGCGACGTGCTCGGCAACGTTCTCCCAGGTCGCTACAAGCATAAACCGGCCGAGTAAAGGAGTCTGTGGTTCGGGTCTGTCAAGGTGCGCTGGTGCGGACGTGGCTAGGTCATCTGCAGGTGTTGTGTTGTGTCGATGCCGATGGGGGTGGCTGTTGGTGTGACGAGTTCGGCGAGGTCGTGGGCGGCTTGGCGGCGGCGTTGGGTGTTGATGCGGGCCTGCGGAGGTTCCTCGGAGTGGAGCGACGAGCTGCCCGGGTACCGGCGGTTCTGCACCTTCGACCCGCACGGCAACCGGCTGGAGTTCCTGGCTCCCCGCTGAGGCTGTGACTCGGCTAGCGTGTGCGCCGCAGTGGCATCGTGACGGGGGAGGACATCGTGGCCCGTAGGAAGGCAAAGCCGGAGCCGGTCGTCTGGTGGCGGCGGTTCACCCTGCTGCAGCGCTGGCTCGCCGGTGGCGCGGCGGGGCTGGTGGTGGCGATCGGGCTGGCGTTCGTGCTGTGGCCGGACCCGGCGCCCGAGCCCTCCCGTGAGCGGGAGTATCTCCAGTTCACCGCCTGTCTGCTCACGCCGCAGGACGGGGTCCGGGACGCGGCGGCCGAGCCGATCTGGACGGCGATGCAGGATGCGTCGCAGCAGACAAAGGCGAAGATGCAGTACCTCGAGATCACCGGCGCCCAAACCGTCGAGAACGCGGTCACGTTCCTGAACAGCCTCGCGCAGGGCGGTTGTGACCTGATCTTCGCCGCCGGTGATCTGCCGGTGCGGGCCGTCGCCCAGGGCGCGAAGGCGTTCCCCGCGAAGCGGTTCGTCACTGTGGGTGGAGCTACGGCGGCGAATGTTTCCGCTGTGGACGCCGTCACGCCGCACGACGAGGTTGTCCGTTTGATCACGGATGCGGTGGCGGGGCGCCCGAACTGACAACAGTGACGATCATCATAGTGATGGTCGCCGGTCTGTACGGCAATCGACGTATTGACTGGTCGGGTGGGTGAAGGGGGGCATCCGCATGATCATTGATCATATTGACTGAATCCGGACACGGGTGATCTTTCATCGACGGGTATCCGTCGAACGGTCATTGTTTCTGTGAGTTGGCTGGGCCAGCCTCTCCGTGGCGCTTGTTGCTTGACGGGGAGGCACGGCATGAACGCTGGGTATTGGTTGGCCCGTGCGCGCGGAACGAAGGTCGCTCAACGTAACCGGATTCGGTTCGGGCGAGCCTCGACGGCGGTCGCCGTCGGGGTGCTCGCGACCTTGGCGCTGGCGGCCTCCGTACCGCAGGGCGTCGTGCACGACGGGCCGGGCGCCGGCTTCCCGCTGCATCTGCCGTTGTGGCTGCAGCCGGACCTGTCGCAGGGCCTCGGCCGTGAGGCGTTCAACGGCGTGCCGAAGCAGCAGTCCGCGCCGCCGGCCAAGGCGCTGAGCCGGGAGCAGCTCGACTCGCTCGGGCGCGCCGAGCGCGGTGCCGGTAACCCGGCCGGCAAGGGCATCGGGGCGACCGCGCCTTACGAGGCGCCGAAGCACAAGGTTGAGGTCGGCAAGACCTCGGCGCAGTCAGGGCCGTTGAGCTTCGACGCCAAGACGAGCAAGCTGCTTGCGGCCAAGGGCAGCGAGGATTCCGAGCTGTACCAGAACGCCGACGGTTCGTTCACCCGCAAGCAGTTCGCGGGCCGGGTCAACGTGAAGGCCGCGGACGGGACCTGGAAGCGCATCGACCCCAGCCTCGTGGCGCAGGGCGATCGGCTGCAGCCGAAGGTCTCCGCCGCCGACGTCTCGGTCGCCAAGACGGCCGACGACCCGAGCCTGGTGACGCTGAAGAATATCGGCGGGGGCAGCTTCGGTTACTCCCTGCTGGGCGCGGCCAAGGTGCCCGGCGAGGTGAAGGGCGACACGGCCGTCTACAAGGCGGTGCTGCCGGGCGTCGACTTGGAGCTGCGGGCGACGGGCGACGGGGTCAAGGAGAACCTCGTCGTCGCCTCGTTGGATGCCGGCAACGAGTGGGTGTTCCCGCTGAGCTTGACGAACTTGACGGCGCGCACTGGAACCGATGGCGCGATCGAGCTGGTGGGCAAGGACGGCAAGGTCGCGGCCACCATCCCGAGTGGGCTCGTGCACGACTCGAAGTTCGATCTCCAGTCGGGCGGGTTCGAGCAGGCGACCGAGGCGAAGTACCAGCTGACGACGCTGAACGGCAAGCCCGCGTTGAAGGTGAGCGTCGACAAGGCGTGGCTGGCGGACGCCGGCCGGGTGTGGCCGGTCGTGGTCGACCCGACGGTGACGGCGTACTCGGACGGGACGAAGGACACGACGGTCCGCAACGACCGCACCGCCGACCAGTCCAACGACACCGAGATGTCGATCGGCAACAACGGCTCGGGCGTCAAGGCGTACTCCTTCCTGAAGTTCGACAGCTTCTACAGCCAGTTCGCCAACGTGAACGTGACGGCGGCCAAGCTCAGCGTCTTCGACTCGTGGGCCTACACGTGCACGCCGGAGTCCTTCGAGGTCAACCCGATCACGGTCGGCTGGAACACGGGCAACCTGACCTATCCCGGCCCGGCGTTCGGCGGCGCGATCGGGTCGCTCACCGCCAACCCGGGCGTGGCCTGTGGCAACACCGGTGGCAACCGGAGCGTCGGCGTCTGGATGACCGTCGGACTGTCCACGGGCACGTTCAACAACTGGGCCCGCAACGTCGGCAACAACGGCCTGGCGATCACGACGTCGCAGACCGACCCGATGCACTGGAAGAAGTTCACGACCGCGAACTACGGGGCCGCGTACGCGCCGTTCCTCGAGATCACGTACCAGATCGAGATGCCGATCGTGACGGGCAACCTGCCGCCGTACGGCTACTCGGTCACCTCGCTCACCCCCGAGCTGCAGGTCGTGGCGTACGACCCGGACCACGCCCCGAACGCGAACCTCAGCTACAACTTCGTCGTCCAGGACAAGGACGGCGCCACCGTCTGGACGTCGGGCTACCAGGCCTCGGCCGCCCTGCGGGTCCCCGCCGGCAAGCTCAAATGGGGCCAGCAGTACTACTGGATCGCCTACGCCTACGACGGCGCCTACACGCAGGTGTCCCAGGACTGGTACACCTTCTCCACCAACGTCCCGCAGCCCGACATCACCTCGACCCTGTCGCAGAACGGCGCCCTGGGCTACGAGCCGAGCGTGCGCAACTACACCACGTCCGCGACCGACGCGAGCGTGGCGACCGTCGGTCCGGCGCTGACCGTCGAGCGCGCCTACAACAGCCTCGACCCGCGGACCGGCTCCGCGTTCGGCCAGGGCTGGTCCAGCGTCTTCGACCTGTCCGTCACCGAGGTCATGTCCGGCGACGCCACGCCCGTGGTCAACACCGTCACCGTGCGGTACCCGGCCGGTCAGGAGATCGCATTCGGCCGCAACAGCGACGGCACGTTCTCGCCGCCGTCCGGGCGGTACGCCACGTTCACCTCGCTCGGCGCCGGCGCCGGCTACAAGCTCGTGGACAAGGACGGCACCACCTACCTGTTCTCGTCGCCGCTGGTGACGGGGAGCACGACGACGCCGTACACCTGGGGCATCACCTCGATCACGGACTCCTCCGACCGGACCGAGACGTTCCACTACACCAACAAGCTCATCGACACTGTCACGTCGGCGTCGGGCCGCGCGCTGCACGTGACCTGGTCCGGGTCGCGGGTCGCGACCGTATCCACCGACCCGGCTACCACCAATCTCGTTGCTAACGCATCTGTAGAGCTACCGTCCGCCAGCAACCCCGGCCAGCCCGATGGCTGGATCAGTAACGCCTGGGGCAGCAATACCGCGGCGTTCAGCTATCTCACGACCGGCCACAGTGGGTCGCGGAGCGTAAAGGTTACGGTCAGCAGCTACACCGACGGTGACGCCAAATGGCACTTCACCCCCGTGCCGGTCACGCCGAACGCCACCTACACCTACAGCGATTACTACCAAGCCACGGTGAGCACCAGGCTCGTCGCGCAGTTTACGAGTACGAGCAACGGCATCAGCTACGTCGAGCTGAACTCTGTGCCAGCCACGAGCGGCAATGCCTGGGGTCAGACCACGCAGACCATCACCGCGCCGGCGGATGCCAAGAGTGTGGCCGTCTTCCATCTGCTCGAGAAGGTCGGCTCGCTGACCATCGACGATGTCAGCCTGACGGCCGACAGCACGCTCCCGCCGGCCGAGCTCGTTGCTAACGCATCTGTAGAGCTACCGTCCGCCAGCAACCCCGGCCAGCCCGATGGCTGGATCAGTAACGCCTGGGGCAGCAATACCGCGGCGTTCAGCTATCTCACGACCGGCCACAGTGGGTCGCGGAGCGTAAAGGTTACGGTCAGCAGCTACACCGACGGTGACGCCAAATGGCACTTCACCCCCGTGCCGGTCACGCCGAACGCCACCTACACCTACAGCGATTACTACCAAGCCACGGTGAGCACCAGGCTCGTCGCGCAGTTTACGAGTACGAGCAACGGCATCAGCTACGTCGAGCTGAACTCTGTGCCAGCCACGAGCGGCAATGCCTGGGGTCAGACCACGCAGACCATCACCGCGCCGGCGGATGCCAAGAGTGTGGCCGTCTTCCATCTGCTCGACAAGGTCGGCTCGCTGGCCATCGACGATGTCAGCCTGACGCCCGGGACCAGTGGCGCGGCCGGTGACCCGGCGACCGCGCTCACGTGGTCGTACACCTACGACGCCAACGGACAGCTGCAGAAGGTCTGCCCGCCGACGTCGGCGACCGCCTGCCACACCTACGCCTACGGCACCAGTTCGCTGTACCAGTCCGCGACGATGAACCTCGGGCCGCGCGCCTACTGGCGCCTCGGCGAGACCGCCGGCGCGACCGCCGCCGTCAGCGAGGTCATCGAGAACCAGGGCACGGACAACGCCACCTACGGCAACGTCACGCTCGGCGGCACCGGCCCGCTGCCCGGCTCGACGATGACGACTGCGGCGTTCAACGGCACCTCCTCTTACGTGACCATCCCGACGAAAGACCTGCCGTTCGGCGGCGGCTACCAGTCGGTGAGTCTGTGGTTCAAGGCGGCCGCCGGAGATAAGGGCGTGCTGTTCGGCTTCGGCAAGGACGGCGTGACGGCCGGCTCGCAGACCGGCGCATACAACCCGGCCCTGTACATCGGCACCAGCGGCACGCTCTACGGGGAGTTCTGGAACGGCGCCGCGACGCCCATCGCGAGCCTCGACCCGGTCACCGACGGCAACTGGCACCACGTCGTGCTCGTCGGTGCCGGCACCCGGCAGTTCCTGTACATCGACAACAGGTACCAGAACTACCTCGACGGCGCGATCAACATGCTGTCCCCGGACCTCATCAAGAGCGCGTCGATCGGCGCCGGCTGGTGGGGCGGCGCCTGGCCGGACGAGCCGGCCGCGGGCGGCGGCCCGGCGGTCGGCTGGTTCAAGGGCTCGATGGCCGAGGTGTCCACCTTCGACCGTCCGCTGTCCACGGCCAACATCGCCTCGATCTACAGGGCCGGCACCGCGACCGCCCGCCCGCTGACCGGGGTCGTCCGCCCGTCCGGCAACGCCACCGCGACCGTCACGTACGAGTCCAAGGACTCCACGGTCAAGACGGTGACCGACTCCAACGGCCGCGTGTGGAAGCTCGACGCGCCCACCACTCAGGGCTCCAGCAAGGTGTACGCGTCCGCGGTGCTCGCCGGATCCCCGGCCGACTACTACCGGTTGGGCGACGGCGGCTCGACGGCCTACGCCAAGAACGAGGTCAACGGCAACCCGGCCGCGTACAACAACGTGACGCTCGGCCTGGACGGCGGCCTGTTCGACGACTCGACGGTGGCGCAGTTCGACGGCTCCACCTCTTACCTGCTGCTGCCCGAGACCGGGCCCGGCAGCGATGTGCCGGCCGGCGGCAGCATGTCCGCGAGCCTGTGGTTCAAGACGCCGACCGGCAGCACCACCGGCGGCGTGCTGCTCGGCGGGTCGGCCGGCGCGATCGGCACCGCCACCTCGTACGTGCCGCACCTCAACGTCGGCACCGACGGCAAGCTGCGCGGCAACTTCTGGACCACCACCGGTGGCGTCGGCATGGTCTCACCGGACAAGGTCAACGACGGCAACTGGCACCACGCCGCGATCACCTGGTCGAGCAACAGCCAGAAGTTGTACCTCGACGGGGCCGAGATCGGCAGCGCCACGTCCACGACCGCGGCCTATGCCGCCGACCACCTCACAGTCGGTACCGGCCCGTGGAAGAACTGGGCCGGCGCGAGCAGCGCCACCATGGGCTACTTCAACGGCTTCATTTCCGACGTCGCCTACTACCGCAAGCAGATCTCCGGGGCCACCGTGGCCGGGCAGTACGCGGCCTGGCAGAAGAGCAAGAACGCCGGCGTGCCGGTGAAGATCGTGACCGTCAAGGACGCGACGCCGGGCCAGCCGGGGACCCAGGTCCTGTCGAGCTACACCTTCGACCTCGGCACGGGCCGCAAGGTGGCCGAGACGGACGCGCTGGGCAACGAGACGCGGTACGGCTACAGCGAGAACGGTTTCCTGCGCACCACGACCGACCCACTGGGCAACATCACGACCAACGAGCACGACGTGCGCGGCAACGTGGTCTCGACGACGACCTGCCAGCTGCAGAAGAACAACGTGTGCAGCACGGTCTACTTCGAGTACTTCCCCGAGGGTGGCGCGAGCAACCCGACGCCCACTCCGGACCGCCGCAACGACATGCTGATCCGGCAGCGGGACGGCCGTTCCACCAGCGCAACCGACAGCCGGTACGTCACCGAGTACACGTACGACGAGAACGGCAACCGGACGTCCACCAAGGACCCGCTGGGCCGGATCACCAAGACCGACCTGACGACGGCGACCACCCAGGCGTTCGGCGCGCCCGCCGGCACCTACACACCGAAGGGCCTGCAGCGGCAGGCGACGCTGCCGTCGGGCGCGACCCAGACGATCGACTACTACGCCAACGGCGACGTCGCCCAGGTGACCGACCCGGCCGGCAAGACGGTCACGTTCACCTACGACAACCTCGGCCGCATCCAGACCCAGCTCGAGGTCTCCGAGTCGACGCCCGCCGGTTCCGGCAGCACGTTCACCTACGACGGCCAGAACCGGGTGCTGACCCAGACCGGCGCCGCGGTGACCAACCGGGTGACCGGGGCTGTCCACACGACGGTGACCACGACGAGCTACGACGTGGACGGGCACGTGCTGTCGCAGGTCGTGTCGGACCCGACCGGCGGGGACGCGTCGCGGACGGACTCCAGCACGTACAACGCATACGGGCAGGTCGCGAGCGAGACGACCGGCGAGAAGACGACGTCGTACGAGTACAACTCCGCCGGTGACGTGGTGAGGGAGATCGAGCCGGACGGCGGGGTCACGCTCAACGAGTACGACGCCGAGCACCGGCTGCGGTTCACCCGTATCCAGAACTACACCGGCGACCCCAACGCGCCGTCCGCGCCGATGACGCTGACGCTCGTCGAGAAGCAGTACGACGGCAATGGGCGCCTCATCGTCGAGATCGATGCGATGGGCTTCCAGACCGTCCACAAGTACACGGACAACGGGCTCGAGGCGCAGGTCATCCGTAAGAACCCGACCGCGGGCCAGCCCGACTTCGTCGAGGTCGACAACACCTTCGACGGCGCCGGCAACATCGTCAAGAGCATCACCGACAACGGCACCGCGACCAAGACGTACACCCTGGACAACGCCGCTCGGGTGACACAGGAGGTGTTCGACCCGGCCGGGATCAACCGGATCACGAACCTGTCGCTGTCGCCCGACGACCACGCGATCGCCAGCGTCGTCACCGACGGCTCCGGCACGGTCCTGTCGCGCTCGGAGAACACCTACGACGAGCTCGGCCGCAAGACCTCGCAGACCATCTACAACACGCCCGGCCTCACCCCGGTCGCCCGCTGGAAGCTCGACGAGGGGACCGGCACCAAGGCCGCGGACTCGGTCGGCAACGCGAGCGCGAGCGGCTCGGCGGTCACCTGGTCGACCGACCACCCGGCGACGACGAACGGGTCGATGGCCTTCAACGGCCAGACGTCGTACGTCTCCACGCCGAACACGGTGCTGGACACGACGAACGGCTTCACCATCTCGGCGTGGGTGAAGACGCCCGGCGGCAGCGGCCTCAACGCGAGCACGATCGTGGCGCAGCGGGGCATCAACCGGTCCGCCTTCGCGCTGCAGTACATCCCGGACAACAGCGGCCGGTGGAGCCTCGCCTTCGCCAACGCCGACGACGGCCTCGCCCCCGAGACCCGGGTGACGGCCGCCGCGACGGCGCCGCTGAACGCGTGGACCCACCTCGTCGGCGTCTACAACGCCGATGCGCACACGATGTCACTGATCGTCAACAACGGCACGCCCGTGACGACGGCGGTGACGCAGAGCTGGAAGCCGCGCGGCCCGATGGAGATCGGCCGCGTGTCGCCCGGCGTCCAGGCGCCGTACCTGACCGGCTTCATCGCGGACGTGCAGGCGTACTCTCGGCCGCTGAGCGCAGCCGAAATCGGCCAGGTGTACTCGGGTGCCGCCCCGGCGGCCGGCGCGACCGTCACCCGTACGACGTCGAAGCTGGACAAGGCCGGCCGGGCGCTGTCGCAGACGGACCCGCTGGGCAACGTCACCGACAACACCTACGACCAGGCGGGGCGGCTCGCGGTCGTCACCGGCCCGGCCGTGCAGGCCGAGTCCGACGGCGGCGCCCCGGTGTCGACCCGGCCGGTGACGTACATCGGCTACGACACCTTCGGCTCTCGCACGCACGTCAAGGACCCGCGCGGCAACGAGACGCGGACGACCTACGACTCGGCGGGTCGCGTCCTGACGAGCATCGCGCCGTCCTACACGCCGCCGGGTTCGTCCACGGCCGTCACGCCGACGACGACCCGCGTCTACGACAACACCGGCCAGCTGACGAAGGTCACCGACGCGCTGAACCACGACACGCTGTACTACTACGACCAGCTGGGCCGGGTGTCCAAGACGGTCGCAGCCGACACCGGCGTGACGAAGTTCGAGTACGACCTCAACGGCGACCAGCTGAAGGTCACCGACCCGACCGGCGCGGCGACCACCAACACCTACGACTTCCTGGCCCGCAAGCTGACGACCTCGGCGGTCGTGCGCCAGGACAACACCCACTACGACACCACGTTCGAATACGGCACCGACGGCAAGCTGAAGAAGACGACCTCCCCGACGGGCGTCACGCAGGAACTGACCTACACGGCCGCCGGCGACGTCAAGACGTCGAAGGACGGCGCGAGCAACGTCACGACCACGACCTACGACGCCGTCGGCCGACCGACCCGCACGACGCTCGCCGACAACTCGTACACCCAGGTCACCTACGACATCAGCGGCCGGCCGACGAAGACCGAGACGTTTGCCGCCGGCGGCGGGACGGCGCTGACCACGACGTCGCAGACGTACGACCGGGCCGGCAACATCCTGACCAAGACCGACGCCCGCAACACGACGAACACGTTCACCTACGACCTGGCGGGCCGGGTCACCTCGCAGACCCAGCCGGTCGACACGGTGGCGGCGAACAACATCGTGACGTCGTTCGGCTACGACGTCGCGGGCAACCAGACCAGGTTCACCGATGGGCGCGGGAACGCGTTCATCACGAAGTACAACTCCTGGAACCTCCCCGAGCAGCAGATCGAGCCGTCGACGACGGCGCATCCGAACCTCTCGGACCGCACGTTCACGGTCGCCTACGACGCGCTCGCCCGCCCGGCGGCGCAGACGCTGCCCGGCGGCGTGACGATCACGAACACGTACAACGACGTCGGCAAGCTCACCGACCAGACCGGCGCCGGCGCGGAGGTGACGACCACCGCGCGCAGCTTCGGCTACGACCTGGCGGGCCACCTCACCTCGACCACCGGCTCGGGCGGCGCGAACACGTTCACGTACGACGACCGCGGCCTGCTGCGCACGACGAGCGGCGTGTCCGGTTCGGCGACGTTGGGGTACAAGGCCGACGGTCAGCTGGCCAGCCGGCTGGACGCGGCCGGGACGACGACGTACGCCTACGACTCGGCCGGCCGCCTCGACACGATCGCGAACACGGGCACGTCGGTCGCGACGAAGCTGACGTACAACACCATCAACCAGCCCAAGACCGTCACCTACGGCGGCACGGGCAACGTGCGGACCTTCGGCTACAACAACCAGCACCGCCTGGACACCGACGAGCTCAAGACGTCCGGCGGTACATCGGTCGCGAAGATCACGTACGGCTACGACAACAACGGCAACGAGACGTCGAAGGCCACGACCGGCTTCGGCGGCACGGTCACCAACACCTACACGTACGACCAGGCCAACCGCCTGACGTCGTGGAACAACGGCACCACGACGACGAACTACACCTTCGACAAGTCGGGCAACCGGCTGACCAACGGCGCCAAGACGTTCACCTACGACCAGCGCAACCGCCTGCTGACCCAGACCGGCGGCACCACCTATACCTACACGCCGCGCGGCACCCTCGCCTCGGCCAGCGGCGTGCTGACGAAGACCGACGCGTTCGGCCAGGTGGCGCAGCAGGGCACGACGACCTACACGTACGACGGCCTGGGCCGGCAGACGAAGACGGGCCTGTCGTACTCGGGCCTGGACAACGACCTCGCGGCGGACACGACGGCGACGTACACCCGCGACCCGGGCGGCGCGGTCGTCGGCGTGAAGGGCGCGTCGGCGCAGTACGCCTACACCGACCTGCACGACGACATCACCGGCCTGTTCACCGCGACCGGCACGACCCTGTCCGGCACGACGGTCTACGACCCGCTGGGCAAGGTCCTCGCCACGACCGGGATGCAGGGCAGCCTCGGCTACCAGTCGGAGTGGACGGACACGTCGACCAGCCGGGTCAACATGATGGCCCGCTGGTACAACACCGACACGGGCCAGTTCGACACCCGCGACACGGTGTCGAACAGCCCGGTCCCGAACTCGGCGGCGGCGAACCGCTACGCCTACGGCGACGACAACCCGCTGACGACCACGGACCCGACCGGCCACTGGGGCCTGAGCTCGCTGAAGAACGCGTGGAACGCCACCACGAGCTTCGTCAAGGCGGTGACGCCGCCCATCATCTACAACGCGGTCAGCTCCGTCGTCTCCGCCGCGGTCGACTTCGGCAAGGCGGCGTGGCAGGTCGCGGCCCCGTTCGTCGCCCCGATCGTCAACACCGTCAAGACCGCCGTGCAGGCGGGCAAGAAGATGGTCGCGGCGGTCGGCCACAAGGTCTCGCAGGCCTACAACAAGACGGTCGCGAAGGCTAAACAGGCGGGCAGCTACGCCAAGGCCCAGGCGATGAAGATGCCGGTGGTCAAGAAGATCGCCGACGCCTCCAAGGCCGCGGTCAAGTTCGTCAAGGACCACAAGAACGCCATCATCGAAGGCCTCGCGATCGTCGGCGGCATCGCCGCGGGCCTCGCCTGCACGGCGGCGACCGGTGGCGTCGGCGCGGTCGCCTGCATGGTCGGCGCCTCGGCGCTGATCAACCTCGCGAAGGACGCCGCGCAGGGCAACATCCACTCCTGGAAGGACGCTCTCGGCTCGGCCGGCACCGGTGCCCTGCAGGGCCTGGCCGGCGCGGCCGGCGGCTACCTCGGCGGCGTGGTCGGCGGCAAGGTCGCCTGCTGGGCGGCGAACAAGCTCGGCGGCCTGGCCGTCAACACGTTCGGCAAGGTCATGGCCGGCGCCATCTCGGGCGGCCTGTCCGGCGCGGTGAACGGGGCGATCTCCGATGCGGTCGCCCAGTTCGGCACCACCGGCAAGGTCGACTGGGGATCGGTCGGCACGAGCGCGCTGATCGGCGGCGTCACGGGTGCGTTCTCGGGTGGTAGGGCCGGGAAGAACTCGCCGTGCGGCAAGCACAGCTTCGATCCGCAGACGCGGGTGCTGATGGCGGACGGCTCGACGAAGAAGATCGAGGACGTCGAGGTCGGCGATCAAGTCGCGGCGACGGACCCTGAGACGGGTGCGACGCAGCCGAAGCCGGTGACGAAGCTGTGGCTGAACCACGACACCGAGCTCACCGATGTGACGGTCCGGGTCGTCGTCTCGGCGGACGCCAAGCCGGTCGCCTCGACTTCCTCTTCCTCGACCTCGTCGGACTCGACGTTGCGGCTGGCGAAGGCGGGCGCGGCGCTGGTGGCCGCGGCCGCAGCGGTGGCCGGGGAGACGACGACGGTGCTGCACACCACCCAGCACCACCCGTTCTGGAACCGCACCACCAACACCTGGGTCAACGCCGCCGACCTGAAGCCCGGCGACGAACTGAAGACCGACGACGGCGCGAACGTCGAAGTCACCGACGTCAGCAACTTCACCAGCGCCAAGGACATGCGCGACCTCACCGTCGCCGACGTCCACACCTACTATGTGCTCACCGCCGGCCAGCCGGTCCTCGTCCACAACGTCAACCTTGTCAAGCCTGGCGCTTGCACGAGCGCGACCATGACACCTGATCAACTGGGCGAGGATGCCCAGACGATGCATGACACGTTCGCCAAGCACAGCCCGCCGACGGCTGGCGACAACATTAAGGATCAAGCCGTCACCGTTGCGACTGCACAGTTGGATGGTCAGAAGTACTACACCGTGAGTAATAACGCCACGAACCCAGGCCTCCGTGACTTCGCCAAGGCAAACGGCTACGAACGGATCTGGCCAACGGATATGACCAAGGGAATCGACACGGACGCGGAGCAGATTATTTACGGTCGGCTAGACGAGGGCGACTTCCGTCCGAAGCACGGCGGGTCACCGGACGGAATCGTCGTTTCGTCGCGACCGGCCTGCGGCCCGGAACGACAGAACTGCGCGGCTCGTGGCATGAACTACCCGAATATCGCCCAGTATGATATGCCCCGTAGGCCATTGAAGTAGAGCCGGAGCCCGTTGCGCCAAGCCTTGGGCTGCGCCGGAAGGAGCGTTCCGCGTGGAGTGGTGGGACGAGACGATCGGGGAGCGGGGAGGCTGTGCGGCCTCGCTGGCCCGCAACTCAGCCGCGGCCGTTGCGACGGTGGTCATGGCGGACGGCCTTGCGGCGGTGCGCGCGGTACGTCCATTGATTGTTCCGATCGAGGTGGGCCGGTTCGTTGACCGCACGCTGGCGATAGTCCGGCAGTCGGCGCCTGACTATCGCCTGCAGCCGGAGGTGGGCCGGGAGTTGTTCGCTGATTTGCGGGCGGTTCTGGACGGTTCCTTGACCGGACCCTGCGGGCCGCTGCTGTTTGGCGTCAGCTCCTTGCTGGATATCGTCACGGAAGGCGCGGCATCCGATCTGCTGCTGGATATCCTGTCGTCAACTTATGAATTTGTATTTACGGCGACAATGGAGTTTCCGCCGACCGACGAAGCGGAGCATGTGAATGTCACGTGTAGGGAAATGATTGCCCTGCAGAATCGGCTACTTGATGAGTATTGCTCATAAAAATGCGTAAGAACGTGTTTGAGAAGGTCGGTAGCGCCAACGGTCTCGTGACGTCACGCGGTCGCTGGCGGAGGGATCGGCTGCGCGGCAGGGAGTGTTACGAGACTCGGGCAGACTGTCTGGTGTGATCGTCGCGGTAACGGGCCCGAGCGCGGCCGGCAAGACAACGTGGTGCCGTCGCCACCATGCCGAAGACCTGGTCGCCGAGTACGCGCCGACCGGCGAGGAACCGGATGTCGGGGACTTGCCGGCGTAGGCTGCCTTCTGGTGCGCGGTGAACTGCCGACGGTGGCAGGCGGCGATAGCGCGGGAGCGTGCCTCTGGCCTGGCCGTCTGCGATGACGACCCATTGAAACTGCACTACTCCTGGTCGCTGGTGCGTATCGGTGCGGCCAGTCCAGAGCGGTGGACGTCCGAGGTGGCCGCGAACCGGGTCGCGATCGCGGCCGGCCGGCTCGGCTTCGCCGACGCGGTGCTGGTCTCCCTTCCTTCCGTTACAGAGTTGCACCGCCGCCGGGATGCCGACGCGACCCGTCAACGCCGCAACTTCTCGTTGCACGTTCGGCTGACGGAACCGTTGCGGGAGTGGTATCAGGCGCTGGAACTGGCCGCACCTGGCCGGGTGCGCTGGGAACTGCCGCCGGACGGCCTGCGAGGCGGGCGGACCGGTACGACCTCGCGGTGTTCGACGCGCTGATCGCGACCCTACCTCGTGTCAGTTGACCGGTGCACTCGCTGTCTGTCGACGGTCATCTGATGCCGGCTCTGGCACTGATTTGGGATGCAACGCCGTTGCGTTTAGCGTCGTGGGCGGGCGGCAAGTCCTTGTTCGAAGATCGTGATGCTGGCGTGGATGGTATAGGTCTGGGTGGTTCTGGG
>NZ_JBFAZX010000053.1:0-22701 GCF_040689395.1 Dactylosporangium sp. NPDC051484
TCGGCGGCTGGGTCAGCAACGCCGATCTTGGACACCCTCCCCGCATCTACCCAGCAGCGACACACGCCCGAATCTTCAAGGCATCAATCATCTAGTGTCGCGCGTCTGAGGTTGTTGCTTCGAACTGGCTACCGACCGGGTTGACTCTCCCGCGCGGACGGGCCACGGTAATCGAGCCGATGACCGCATGACGACAAAGCACGGGGGCCTCAATGTCATATGCCGCTCTGTTCGCGCGCCTGCTGATCGGCGGCGTGTGCGTCGTCTCCGTGGTCGCAAAGGCGCGCGGCCGGGGCGCGTTCGCCGAGTTCGCCCGGGCCGCCGACCCGCAGCCGTATCACCTGGGAGGACGGTATGGACGTGCGCGAGCTCGACCTCGACGAGCCGTCGTCGGGCCTGGACGCCGACGCCGGCGCATCAGGCTGTCGTGGTCGCCGTGCCCGCCCGTCCGAGAGCCGCAGAGGTGCCGCGCGTGATGTCGATGATCTGGGCCCAGGTGCGCTTCCGGCGGGGCCGCTTCGCCGCCACCCTGCTGGCGGTGGCGATCGCGGTGGCGAGCTTCGCCCTGCTGGCGTCGGCCTCGCGCGGCTCGCAGGTGCGCGCCCAGGGCACGGTCGGCCGGAACTTCCGGCCGGTCTACGACCTGCTGGTGCGGGCCGACCCGGCGACAGACGCGACGGGCCGGGTCTCGTTCGACTCGGTGCTGAGCGCCGGCGGCGGCATCACGCTGGAGCAGTGGCGGCGCATCCAGGCGCTGCCCGGCGTCAGCGTGGCCGCCCCGGTCGCGACCGTCGGTTACGTCATGCGGACCGTCGCGGTCTCCGTCGACGTCGGCCCGTACCTCTCCCCGGACGCGCGGCGCCAGGTGCTGCGGGCCCGGCCGACCTGGACGTGGGACGCCGGGGCCAGCCGCCTCACCGACGGCTCCTCCTACCTCTACGTGACCGACGATCGCCTGGAGTTCGTGCCGGGCGACCGCATCACGGGCCGGGAGGTCTTCGAGGGTGACAACCAGCCCCGGGCGTCGTCGCTGCTGGAGATCGGGCCGGACGGCCGGCGCACCGGCGTCTGCGCCGACCTCACGCACGACGTCGGCGGCACCGTGGACCCGCTGAGGCCCGACGCCCGGCAGGCCGTGAAGTGCTGGTCGCGCGACCCCGCGTCCACCGGCAACGCGAGCGACCATGCGCTGATCGACGTGCTCGTATCCGTACCGATGCTGATGGCGGCGATCGATCCGGAGCAGGAGGCTCGGCTCGACGGGCTCGACACGGCGCTCGTCTCGGGCTCCTATCTCGGATCGCCGGCGCCGGCGGGCACGGTCATGCCGGTGCTGGCCGCTTCGCGGCCGCTCGTCGAGCAGCAGGCGACGGTCCGCATCGACCGCCTCGGCCCCAACGCGGGCGACGGCGTGGCGGCCGGCGTCTCGTTCGACAACCTCGTCGACGGCTACGAGGCCGACCCCGGCACGCCGGTCGGCACCGTGACGGTCCACGGCGCCGACGCCTATCCGCAGGTGCTGCAGCAGCTGGCGCACCCGGCCGACACCACGCCCCCGGCGACGTCGATCGTCGGCGGCGAGCGGCCGACGACGATCGGGCAGCGGCTGCACGACCCGATCGAGATCTTCTGGACGGCCGGTGCCCGCCGGCCCGCGCCGGTCGCGCCGGACCCCGGCTGGACGGGCCTGTCCGCGAACGACGACCAGCCGTTCAACCCGCTGCCGCTGGAGCTGTCCGACACGTCGCTGCGGCCCGTCGCCGCCCACCCCTACGTCCCCGCCCCGGGCGAGCAGGACGGCCCGACCCAGCTGCGGGCCGTCGGCGTCTACGACCCGGCGAAGGTCGACGTCGGCCCGCCGCTCGCCGCGATGCCGGCCGACCTCTACAGCGACCCCGCGCTCGCGCCGGCCGGCGGCGGCGACCCGCTGCGGCCCTCGGCGAACTTCGCCGGCCCGGTCGCCGCCCGCCCGCAGCTGCTGACCACATTGGACGCGATGGCGGCGCTGTGGCGCCCGGCCTACGGCGCCGGCCTGAGCACCGCGGCGCCGATCGGCACGATCCGGGTCCGGCTGGCCGGCGCGCTCGGCCCCGACGAGCTGTCCCGGGAGCGACTGCGCGCCGCCGCCGAGCTCATCAACCAGCAGACCGGCCTGCACGTCGACATCGCCGCCGGTGGCTCGGCCGCCGCGGTCCCGGCCGAGCTGGCCGCCGGCGCGCACGGCCGCCCCGCCCTGACGGTGCGCGATCCGTGGCTGCAGCCCGGCGTGGCCACCGTCGTCGTCGCCGCGATCGACCGCAAGAGCCTGTTGCTGGCCGGGCTGGTCCTCGTCACATGCGTGCTGGCGGTGGCCAACGCGACGGGCGCGGCGGTGCGCACCCGCACCTCGGAGCTGGCCGTGCTGGCGTGCCTGGGCTGGCCCCGTCGCCGGCTGTTCGGCCTCGTGCTGGGAGAGTCGGCGCTCGTCGGGCTGGCCGCCGGCGTGGCCGGCACCGCGCTGGCCGCCGTGGCCGCGGTGCCGCTGTCGGTGCGGATCGTGCCGCGGTACCTCATGCTGGCCGCCCCCGCCGCGCTCGCGCTCGCGCTCCTCGCCGCGGTGGTGCCGGCCCTGCGGGCGACGCGCGCCGCGCCCGTCACCGCGGTCCGTCCCTCCTTCGCCCGGGTCCGCGCGCGCCGGGCGCCGCGCGGGATCGGCGGCCTGGCGTGGACCAACGCGCTGCGGGCGCCCGGCCGGACCGCGCTCGGCGCGCTGAGCCTGGCCCTCGGCGTCGCGGCGCTGACGCTGCTCGCCGTCGTCACCGCCGGCTTCCGGGGCAGCGTGACCGGGACGCTGCTCGGCGACGCGATCACGGTGCAGGTCCGGACGACCGACTACGTCGCCACGGCGATCACGATCCTGCTCGGCGCGGTGACCGTCGGCGACGTGCTCTACGTCAACATCCGCGAGCGGGCCGCCGAGTTCGCGCTGCTCGGCGCCGTCGGCTGGGACGACGGCCGGCTGGTGCGGCTGGCCGGCTACGAGGCCGCCGTCCTCGGCGCGGCCGGCGGGCCGCTCGGCGCGGGCGCGGGGCTCGCGGTGGCGGCGTCGCTGGGCGCCGGGCTGCCGCCGGTCGGCTACGCGGTCGCCACCGGTGCGGCGCTGACCGGCCTGCTGGTCGCCGCCGTCGCCGCGGTCGTGCCCGTGCGCCGGCTGCGCAACCTGCCGACCACCCGGCTGCTGGCCGAGGAGTGACTCACGCTCAGGAGGTAGGGGACGTCGGGGTTTCCCCGGGCTGGCGCGGCTGAGCGGGCTGCTGGAGGCCGGCGACACCGCAGAGGAGCGCACGAGGAGCACGCTGCGGGAGCGGCTCCGCGAGGAGATGGCGCGCTCGGTCGCCACGATACGCCCGGCGCCCGACCCGCTCGGCCGGCTGCTGCGCCGGAACCGGCGGCGGGCCTGGCGCTGGGGCGCCACGGCGCTCGGCGCGCTCGCGGCCGCCGCGGCGCTGGGCACCCAGACGCTGTTCACACCGGCCGGCTTTGGAATCCCCCTGGTGGCTGACCGGGCATCCGGTGTTGCTAACCGCCGCCTATCAACGGTTGCGGGGGGCTGTTCGGAATCGAGCGTCCTCGCCCGGCGGTGTCCAGCCGATGGCTTGTGCGAATGTCAGAGACGTCTCAATGTCTTGCCTTGAGAATCCGTGGAGGTGTGCGTACTGGTCGCGTGCCTCATCGTCGATGATCCAGGTCCCGGGATCCGTTGCCCAGACGACGATGGTCGGGTCGTCTTCGGCGCGCTGGAGAACGAACTCTCCGTACACCCTCGATGGGCTCCGCCCGTATGTGAACCAACCTCGATCCATGCGCTGATCCCCTCTCAACGACGCTGATCCCGGCGTGAACCATGTGATCGTGCATCACGGTGTGATTGTGCGCCGCGACGCTCGCGGGACGCGCCGAAAGATCGCCCGCAGCGCCGTGCAAGGCTGTACCGCCTCGCACCTCTGCGCCGCCGCGCTGCTGCCACTCCTCGGCCCTGGCGGGCCTGCGGTGCGGGCCGCGGCTTGCCACCGGATCGTCTTGGCTGGCCAGGCGCCCGGCCGGCTCATGCGGCGCTGCGCCGGATGGCGCAAGATCTGGCCCGCAGTGCGATCGCTGGGGTGGGCGGGACGGTGCGGATTCTGCGTCGGACGGTGGCCGGGTGGCGGGAGGTCGCTCGGTACACCGGCACGGAGCAACGTGCGTGACGCCGCCGTACATCGCGTGGACGGTCGGCGTGTTGCCGCAGCGTGCGGGCCGCGCCGCCGGCTGAGCGAGCACGCCCGCGCGAAGACCCCGAAGGACCAACTGCTGTTCGTACTCGGCGCGCTGCTGGAGGAGGCCACCCCCAGACGAGACCGCACGCTTCATGGCCCTGCTGCCGACCGCGGCCCGGCTGGCGTACAAGCTGTTCGGCAAGCGGGCGTACGACAAGCGCATGCGCAAGGTCCGCACCGCCTAGCGGAGCAGGGCCGAGCGCCTGTCCCGTCTCAACCTTTCGCACCCCAGCCGCGTGCATGCTGTGACGGCGTCCGACGGGAGGCGGCAGCGTGCCGAGTGAAGGCTTCGAGCAGTTCGTGAGGGTGCGGTACACCGAACTGCTGCACACCGCGTATCTGCTGACCGGCTCGGTCGCCGCCGCCGAGGACCTCGTCCAGTCCTGCCTGCTGAGGATCATGCCGCGCTTCGAGCGGGTCGCCGATCCGATGCCTTACCTGCGCCGGGCCATGGTCAACCAGCGGACTAGCTGGTGGCGGGCGCTGCGCCGGGAACTGCTCAGCGCGCAGCCGCCGGAGCGCTCCGGACCCGACCCGGCGCTCGAGTTCACCGAACGCTCGGCGCTGGTCGCCGAGCTGGCCCGGCTGCCGGAGCGGATGCGGGCGGTGCTGGTGCTGCGGTACTGGGAGGACCTGTCCGAAGCCGAGACCGCAGCGGCACTGGGCTGCTCGGTCGGAACCGTGAAGAGCCAGGCGTCGCGCGGGCTGGCCCGGCTGCGCGGGCTGCTGGAGGCCGGCGACACGCAGAGGAGCGCACGATGAGCACGCTGCAGGAGCGGCTCCGCGAGGAGATGGCGCGCTCGGTCGCCGCGGTACGCCCGGCGCCCGATCCGCTCGGCCGGCTGCTGCGCCGGCAGCGGCGGCGGGCCTGGCGCTGGGGTGCCACGGCGCTCGGCGCGCTCGCGGCCGCCGCGGCGCTGGGCGCGCAGACCCTGGTCGCGCCGGCCGGCCCGGCGCCGAAGCCCACCCCGGAGCACCGCATCATGAGCGGGCACATGCTCGACGAGCCGCTGACCGAGTGGACGCGACGGATCATCGACGCGCCGACGCGGGGCAACGCGGCCGACGAGCCGGGGCTGACCGACGCGCTCGCCGCGGGCGTGGTGCGCAACGCCTGGAGCTGGAACGCCAGGCCGGGGCTCGACCGGGTCAAGGTACTCTTCGTGGCCGACCAGGGCGGGGAGCGTATGTTCGGCGCCGCCCTCTACAACGACCAGCGGGCGCTGTACGTCGGGTCGTTCGGACCGGCGGGCGTCTCCGTCGAGGACCTGGTCGGCGCCCGGTACGGCGCGTCGGGCGGCGCCCTGTCGCCGTTCTCGGTGCACGTCGGGAGCGGCACCTCGGCGATCGGCCTGGCGCCGCCCGGCTGCACCGCCGAGTGGGCCGCCACGACCCGCGTCGGGACCGACGGGACGCTCGAGCACACCTGGACCGGGGGCGGGGACTTCGTCACCGGGGCACCGCGCGAGCAGCTGTGGCGGGTCACCTGCGACGGCGTGGTGCGCGAGGTGCAGTACCACGACGTGCCCGGCGCACCGGGGAAGAAGGGCAGCCCGCCGCCGGCCGAGCCCGGGCACGCGGACCCGGAGATCGCCAAGGAGGTGCTGTGGGCATGGCCCAAGGTGCCTGGCCTCGACGTGCGGAGCCGGCGCATCCTGTGGGGTGGCACCCCGCCCGGCGAGCGCCGGCCGGTCGTCGTCGGGCTCGGCGAGCTCGGGGACGGCTCGGTGCAGGTGTGCGCGGTCACCGGCACGGGCGGCTCGATACTGGTGGACCGCGTGCACGGCGAGCCGCCGAGCGGTGCACGCGGCTTTCCGACCGCCCGGCTGACCACGGCGGTCGCGCCGTCGGATGCCATCGTGGCGGTACGCCTGCCCGCCGACGAGCGCATCGAGCTCTCCGAGCGCCTGCTGGTGATCGCCCCGCCGGGCGCGACCGAGTTGCGCGTGGCGGGCGGCGAGGCCGAGCACGTGGCGCTCGCCGGCGGCGTCGCCGTGCTCGTCGCGCCGGTCCCGGCCACGCTGGGCATCGAGGCCCTCGACGCGACGGGCCGGACCCTCGCGACGCTGAAGGTCGCCGAGCCGCACACCGACCGCTTCCTCGCCGGTCAGGGCCTGGTCCGCAACTGGGAGTGAGCTGTATTGGGGCCCGGCCCGGCGGTGTGCAGCGAACGCGAGGTACAAACATTGTTGTGATCGCGACGGACGCCTGGCGGATCCTGCTGGCCGACGACCACCTCGTCGTACGTGCCGGGCTGCGGGCCCTGCTCGCCGCCGACCCGCGATGCCGGGTCGAGGGCGAGGCGGCCGGGATCGACGAGTTACGCACGGTCGCGCACCGGCTGCGCCCCGACCTCATCGTGCTCGACCTGAGCTTCGGGTCCGACAGCGCGCTGCCGGTCCTGCCGGAGCTGCTCGCGGCCGACCCGCCGCCGCGGATCGTGGTGCTGACGATGCACGACGACGTGTCGTTCGCGCGTGAGGCGTTCGCCGGGGGTGTGCACGGGTATGTGCTCAAGGAGGCCGCCGCCGACGAGTTGCTGCGCGCGGTGGAGACGGTGATGGCCGGTTCGGTGTACGTCGACGCCGAGCTCGGGGCGCGCCTGGCGCGCAGCCGTCCGGCGGCCTCGGACGCGCTCAGCCCGCGCGAGCGGGAGGTGCTGACGCTGCTGGCCTCCGGGCACACCAACGCCGAGGTCGCCCGGCGGCTGTCGATCAGCCTGCGCACCGTGGAGACGCACCGGGCGAACCTGCGCGCCCGGCTGGGCACGACGAGCCGCGCCGAGCTGGTCGCGGCCGCGCGCCGGATCGGGCTGCTGCCGTGAACCCGGCAAGGATCAACAAAAACCGCGGGCCGGATCGGGCAGCTGCCGTGAACCAGGCCGGACCGGGCAGCGGCCGTCGGCGACGCGCGGGCATCGTGAGCCGGGGCGAGCGGGTGCCCGAGGTCGTCGCGACCACGCTCGCCGTGGCTGGGGCCGCCCTGCTCGCCGTCGGCATCGTGCTGGAGCTCGGCGGCGTCGCCCCGCGCGAGGAGCTGTGGGCCGGCGTCAGCGCGGGCGTGGCGTTCCTGCTGGCCCTCGCGTGCGTGCCGGCGGCCGGCCCGCACCGCTTCGCCGCGCGGGCCCGGCTGCTCGCAGGCGCCGGCATCTCGGCGCTCATCGCGGTCGCCGGGCTCTGGCAGGGCAGCGTGCGGCCGGCTCCCCAGCTGTTGCTGCTGCTGATCCCGGTGGCCCTGCTGTTCGTCACCTCGGGGCTAACGCTGCGGGAGGCCGCCATCGAGCGGCGCCGGGCGCGGCTCAGCGCGACCCGGTCCCGCCTCGACGGCGTGGAGGCCGAGCGCCGCCGGTGGGCCCGCGAGCTGCACGACGACACGCTGCAGGAGCTCGCCGCCGCGCATGTGCTGCTCGGCGCGGCGGCCGCGGGGCAGGACCCGGCGGCGCAGGCGGCCGGCATCGCCGACGTGCGGGAGATCGTGGGCCGGCAGATCCACTCGCTGCGCCGGATGGTCGCCCAGATGCGCCCGCTCGCCCTGGACGCGCTCGGGCTGGCCGCCGCGCTGGAGGACCTCGCCCGCAACGCGCGCGACCGTGACGGGCTCGACGTGGAGGCGTCCGTCGACGGGTTGCCGCGGCTGCCGGCGGCGGCGGAGACGGCGGTGTACCGCATCGTGCAGGAGGCGCTCACCAACGCGGTCCGCCACGCGGGCGCCGGGCGGGTGCGCATCGAGGCCGGGCCGCACGGGCGGGGGGTGCGCGTGGTCGTGCGCGACGACGGCACCGGCCCGCCGCCGGACGGGTTCACCGCCGGGCACGGGCTGCATGGCATGCGGGAGCGGGCGGAGCTGCTCGGCGCCGCGCTGGTGGTGGGCGCGGCCGATCCGTGCGGTACCGAGGTGCGGCTGGACCTGCCGCCTCAGGCGATGTAGTCCTCCAGCCGCGCCGGGGTGAGCCCGGCGTTCGAGATGGCCTGCAGCACGGCCAGGAAGTCCTCGACGAAGGCCGGGCGGAAGTGCATCAGCAGGATGTCGCCGGGCTTGACGACATTGCCCTCCTGGTAGCGCACGATGCCCTTGTCCGTCGTCTCCTTCCAGAAGAAGGCGGCCTTCATCCCGCAGTCGTGCACGACCTTGAGCGTGGTCGCGTCCTTGTCGCCGAACGGCGGCCGGAACAGCACGGGCCGGCGCCCGTAGAGCTTCGCGAGCTCGTCCGCCCCGCCGCAGATCTCGTGCCGCTGCACGTCGTAGGACTTGCCCTTGAGCTCGGGGTGGCTGATCGTGTGCGCCTCAATGACGGCGCCGTCCTGCTCGAGCCGCGTGAAGTACCCCGGATCGGCCTTGATGGCGTTGATCTCCAGGAACAGCGTGACCGGCACGTGCGCGGCCTTGAGCAGCGCCTCCGCCTCGGGCACCTTCGTCCAGCCGTCGTCGATGGTGATGAACGCGACCGGCTGGTCGGTCGGGATCGCGCTGTACCAGCCCGCCGACGGACCGGCCGGCACGGTGATCGGCGCCGGCGCAGGAGCAGGCGGGAAGTGCGGAATCCGGGCCAGCTGCGCCGAGCTGAGCCCGGATCCACCCGCCGCTGCCGACCCTGAGACCATCGCCGGCGCACCGGGGGTAACCGCCGCGCTCGACGCCGCCGGCCCCGATGCCTTCGCGCCGCACCCGGTGAGCAGCGCGCAGACGACCAGCAGTGCACCGAGCGCGCGGTGACGTGACCACATGTGCTTTCCGGCTCCGGTCAAGAGGGTTCGGTACCGCGACGACATCAGCCTGCCGCCCCGGCGCGCTCCCCGGTTCGGTACCGTCCCGCAGCGTGACTGCGGGTTTCCCGCAGTGGCGCCGCTCACCTCGCGGAACCGACCCCCTGCTCGGGGCGCAGCGCCGAGATCTCCTCGGCGGGGAGCGGGCGGCCGTAGAGGTAGCCCTGGGCGTAGCGGTAGCCGAGCCGCCGCAGCGCGTCGGCCTGCTCCCGGGTTTCCACGCCCTCGGCGACGGCGCGCAGCCGCAGCCCGTCGCTGATGCCGATGAGTGCCTCGGCGACGACCGAGTGCTCGCCGGCCTCGGTCACGTTGTCGACGAAGGACTTGTCCACCTTGAGCACGTCGACCGGGCAGGTGCGCAGCAGCCCCAGCGACGAGTGGCCGGTGCCGAAGTCGTCCAGGGCCACCTGCACGCCGTACCGCTGGATCTCCCGCAGCTCCTCCAGCGCCGAACCGCCGTCGAACACCGCGGTCTCGGTGACCTCGACCATGAGGTTCTGCGGCGGCAGGCCCGCGGCGTGCAGCTCGGCGCGCAGCCGCCCGGCGAATCCGGCCTCGCGCAGCTGGCGCGGCGAGACGTTGACGGAGACGTACTGCAGCGCGTCCGGGCCGAGCTCACGCCGCCACCGCGCCGCCTGCCGGCACGCCTCGGCGAGCACCCACTGCCCGACCGGGACGACGAGGCCGGTGCGTTCCGCGGCCGGGACGAACAGGTCCGGGCGCACCATGCCGCGCCCCGGGTGCTGCCAGCGCACGAGCGCCTCCACGCCGACGGTGCGCCCGTCGGCGAGCCGCACGATCGGCTGGTAGAAGACCCGCAGCTGCCCGGTGTCCAGGGCGACGCGCAGCTCGGCGGCGATGCGGGCCTGCTCGGCGCCGCGCTGGTCCATCGCCGGGTCGTAGGCGACCTGCCGCCCTTTGCCCCGCTCCTTCGCCGCGTACATGGCCACGTCGGCGCGGCGCAGCAGCTCGGCGGCGTCGGTGCCGGCCTCGCCGACGGCCACGCCGACGCTCGCCTCGACGACGAGGGCGTGCCCGGCGGCGTCGAGCGGGCGGCGCAGCCCGGCCGCGACCGCGCCGAGGACCAGCAGCGCCGCCGGCTCGTCGGCGGCCGGGAACACCAGCGCGTACTCGTCGCCACCGAGCCGCGCGACGAGCCCCTCCGGCGGGCACAGCTCGGACAGCCGCGCCGCGATCGCGGTCAGCAGGGCGTCGCCGGTGCCGTGGCCCAGATCGTCGTTGATCGCCTTGAAGTCGTCGATGTCCACGAGCGCGACCGCCACCCGGTCGCCGCCGCCAAGGGCCTCCCCGGTGTACTGCGTGAGCAGCCGCCGGTTCGGCAGGTGCGTGAGCGCGTCGTGGGTGGCCTGCCAGGCGAGCGTCTCCTGGTATTCGACGACCTCGCGCAGCCGCCCGTCCAGCGTCTCGACGAGGTCGTCGTTGTCGCGCAGCGCGGTGGCCTGCCGGGCGGCCACGACCAGCGCCAGCGCGACGGCGCCGATCGCGACGCCGAGGGTGTCGTTGCCGCCCGCCCGCGCGACGGCCAGCAGCAGCGCACAGGTGGCGAAGACGGCGAGGTACAGCACGACGCCGGGCCGGGCACGGCGGTACGGCGGCGCCGGCTCGACCCCGGCGGCGCGGCGCTGCCGGTCGGCGGCGAAGCAGAGCACGAGGCAGGTCACCGGCAGCACGACCGGGGTGCCGTTGAGATAGGGCCGGTCGGTCAGCAGCGGGGCCAGCGCCCCGCCGGTCGCGCCCGCGCCGCCGGTCAGTGCCAGCAGGTGCAGCGCCCGCCGGTCCAGCGGCCCGGTGCCGGTGAACGCGACCTTCACGAAGCCGAACACGCACACCGCGCCGCAGGCCATCAGCGCGATCACCGCGCGGGTGCCGGCCGCGTTGCCGCCGGACCACTCGTCCCAGCGCCGGAGCAGGAAGTGCCAGGCGAAGGTGAGCACCGCGACGATCACCGTCGCGGAGTCCAGGCCGAAGCGCAGCCACTGGCCGCGGGTGCGCCGCGCGGCCGGGATGCGCAGCAGGCCCCACAGCATGACGAAGAGGCCGGTCAGGTAGACGACCGCGGTCAGCTGGCCGACGTGCTGGGGCAGGGCGATGCCGCGGTACATGTCGGCGGCGTTGCTGAGCCCGCCGAGGCCGATGAACACCATGCCGAGCCCGATGTGCCGCCAGAAGCGGGCCGCGCCCGGTGCGAGCCCGGGCGTGGCGGCCGTCGACAGGCACGCGGACACGGCGAAGCCGCTGGCGAAGGGCACCGCGACCCAGCCGGCCATCACCGGTATCGGCCGCACCAGCCCGACTGCGAACCACACCTCCGCCAGGGCCGCCAGGAGCGAGGCCGCGACGAGCAGCCGGGTCGGACGCCAGGTCGCCACCCGCTCTACGCCGACGGGATCGGCACGCGACCGCCATTCATGAGTCAAACCTCCCTCACAACCCCCCTCATCACCCCTCGCGCCCGCTCGCCGGGGCCGGTGCCGCGCGTAGCGTCGATGGTATGACCGAACCCCCCGAAGATCGAGATCGGCAGAGGCCCGAAGGTTCCGAGCCCTCCGCCGCCGCCGAGCCTCCGAGGGCACCGGCGCCCCCGCCGCACGCGGCTCCTCCTCCACCTCTCCCGCCTCCACCTCCTCTTCCACCTCCTCCGCCTGCTGCGGTCCCGCCACCGTCCGGCTCGGCGTGGGGCGACGCCCGCGGCTGGGTGAGCACGCCCGGCCGGGCCGCCCTCGTCGCGGTGATCGCGACCCTCCTCCTCGCCGTCGTCCCCTGCTCGGTCGGCGCCTTCCTCGCCGGCGTCGCGATCGGCTCCGTCTCGACCGGCGGCCACCATCATCACGGCCCCTACGACGGCCCGTACCCGGGGCCCGGGCCGCGCCTCGAGAAGCCCGAGAAGGTACACCCCGGCGACCCGACGCCGACGAAGCCGGTGCCGAGCAAGGCTCCGTCGGCGACCTGATCGCATGAACGGCGGCGAATTCGGGCCGCGCGGATCAGGCGGATGGCGGTGCGTCGATGCATGATGGGAGGCACAGCCGACCGGTGGGGGGAATCCCATGGGCTACCTGGACCCGCAGACCGAGGCGCCGCGGCGGCCGGCCCCGGCGCAGCTGAACAGTCCCGACGCCGGGGTGCTGTACCTGCGCTCCTACCTGCTGATGCGGGCGGTGATCGGCTTCATCGGGCTGGCCCTGCCGTTCCTGCTCGTGCTCGGCGACCTGGCGCTCGCGGGCGGCGGGATCCGGGGCTCGCTCAGCGCGTATTTCTACTCCGGCATGCGTGACGTCTTCGTCGGCGCCCTGTGCGTCACCGGCCTGTTCCTGGTGACGTACAAGGTGTTCGAGCACAACCTGGACAACCTGCTCAGCCTGGTGGCCGGCGTCGCCGCGCTCGGCGTGGCACTGTTCTGCACGGACCGGCCGAAGGGCTCGACGGTGCCGATCACCCCGCTGCAGGAGCGCCTCGGCGAGACCCCCGTGGCGGTGGTGCACTACGTCAGCGCCGCGGTCTTCATCGTCTCGCTGGGGATCATCAGCCTGTACTTCGGCATCCGCGAGGGCAAGCGCACCGAGCTGACCGGCCGGCTCTCGCCGGCGTTCTGGCGCCGCTTCCACTGGGCGTGCGCGGCCGGCATCGGCGTGGCCGTGCTCTTCATCGCCGTCACCGAGCTCACCGGCTGGTTCGACGACTACTCGCTCATCGTCGGCGAGACCCTGGCCATCCTCAGCTTCGGCGCGTCGTGGCTGATGAAGGGCCTGGAACTGCGCGTGCTGCTCGGCCCGAAGCCGGACGCGGAGCCCCTGCGCTCGCAGGAGGCGGCGACCGCCGGCTGACTCGGCTCAGCGGCCCACGAACGCTGGCGCCTGGCGCGCTTGCGGGCTCCCAGCCGACGGCCGGTCCGGGGCGACGGCGAGCGCGGCACGCCGGATCCGCTCGACCGGCATGCCGGCGGCCAGAGGGCGCGGGGGTCGCACCGCCCGGCCGGTTCTCGGTCCGTGCCGCGGCTGTGGCAGGGTTGGACCCATGGTGACGGCCAGGCCGGCCGCCGGGGGCGGGCGTTGGGTGGAGATCTCGCCGGAGCGGCTGCGGGGGTGGCTCGACGGCTTCTACGGGCGCCATCAGGGCGCCGACGAGGACGGCCTCGTGCTCACCGGGGCGAACAACGGTGACAAGGCGACGCTGCACCCGCCGCCGGGCCTCGACGGGGCCGGGGACATCGACGCCCTGCTCACCGGGCTCGCCGGGCCGCCGCGGATCGGGCTGCTGCTGGCCCGCAAGGGCGCGGTCGCGGCCGGCGTCGCCGACGGCACGAAGATCACGGTGTCCAAGGTGGAGCGCTTCCACGTTCACGGGCGCACCGCGGCCGGCGGGTGGTCCCAGCAGCGCTACGCGCGCCGCCGCGACAACCAGGCCGACGCGGTGGCCGGCAAGTCCGCCGACATCGCGGCGCGGGTCCTGCTGCCCGAGGCCGGCTCGCTCGCCGCGCTCGTGTGCGGCGGCGACCGGGGCACGATCGACGCGATCCTCGCCGACCGGCGGCTGGCGGCCCTTGAGGGGCTGCGCCATCCTCGGCTGCTGGAGGTCGCCGAGCCGCGGCTGGCCGTGCTGGAGGAGGCCGCCGTCGCCGCGCGGAAGGTCCGCATCCACCTGGTGCCGTAAAGGAGCGGGCCGACCGGCTCTCGCCGATCGGCCCGCTTGTCAGAGGTACCGGATGGAATCGGGTTTAGGGGTAGTTGATCACGTTGGACGGGGTGACGCTGGAGGCCTGCGCCGCCGCCCCGGTGTCGTTGATGACGTGCGTGATCGAGCCCTTACCCAGCGACACCGTCAGGATGCTGTGGAACTTGACGTTGGGGTTGTTGGGCACCTCGTACGAGTGGTACGCCGCGATCGACGGGTCATCGTTGAACACGCAGTAGCTGCCCATGCCCCACGCCTCGTGCGAGGTGACGGTGTTGGCCACCTTGTACGCGGCGTAACCGGTGATGCCGTCGTGCGACCAGGCGGCCGCGCTCGGCGGGTCGTAGGGCAGCTCGTTCTGGAAGAAGATCGTCTTGCCGCCGTTGCCGTTCCAGATCACGTTGTACTTCTGGAAGTGCTCGACGAACAGGCCGTAGGCGGTCACGTTCTGGCCGTTGACGATGAGGCCGGTGTCGGACGGGTTGGAGGTCCAGCCCGCGCCGTCGCCGTGGTCCGCCCGCCACGCCCAGATGTGGTCGATGATCGTGTTGTTGTTGTTCACCACGAGGGCGGTGGTCACCTTGGCCGCACCCGCGCCGCCGACCCGCAGGAAGACGTCGGAGATGAGGTTCGGGGCGCCCGCGTGGTTGCCGGTGGCGCCGTTCGGGCCGACCTGCAGCAGCACCGGCGAGTTGGTCGTGCCGGCGTCGAACAGCAGGCCCGCGATCTTCACGCCGTCGACGTCACCGACGGCCATCGGCAGGGCGCCGTTGTCCGCGACGATCGTCGCGTAGCCCAGGCCCAGCACGACGGTGTTCGCGCGGTTGATGTTGACGGTCGAGTTGAGGTGGTACACGCCCGGCGTGAACAGCAGGTTGAGGCCCTGCGCCACGGCCTGGTTGAGCGTCGCGGCCGTCACGCCCGGCTTGGCGACGTAGAAGTTGTTGATGGACAGCGAGGTGCCCGGGGTGTTGCCGTTGATCCAGGTCGCGCCGCTGCTGTTGGTGCGCAGCGACGGGACGAACACCCGGTAGCCGCCGGCGTCGGCGTAGAGGTACGGCTTCTCCTGGGTGACCGGGCTGGTCGGGAGGGTGGTGTACGGCGGCTTGGGGAAGCTCTGCGCCGGGGCGCCCTGCACGCCGGAGAACACCATGTTCCACACGGAGCCGTTCCAGCTGCCGATGGTGCTGTCCCGGGTGAACCACTGCTGCTGCGAGCAGGGGTTGATGTTGCCGCTGACCCGCGAGTCGGCGATGTAGCCGCCGGAGGCCCAGCCGCAGTCGGGCGAGGCGAGGGTCATGCCGCCGTGGACGTCGATCCGGCGGAACGGCGCGGCCTGCGCGACGGCCCAGCGGTCGATCCCGGAGACCGGGTAGACCGACAGGTTCTCCGCCGAACGCCAGAAGTTCTGGGTGGCGTTACCGGCGAACCAGCCCGCGTCGACGGTGATGTCGCCGTTGATCTTGACGTCCTGCGGGTTCTGGCCGAGGCCGTTGATCGAGGTGTAGAAGCCGATCTGCGCGTTCAGGCCGTTGTAGGTGCCCGGCTTGAACAGGAACTGGTAGCGCTCGTTGCCGAACTGGTTCTTCTCCTGCTGGGTGAAGATCTGGTCCAGCTTCGCCTGGATGGTGGCCGAGGACTGGCTCGGGTCGAACACGATCACGTTCGCGCCGAGGTCACCGCCGCCGGGCAGGGGGTTGCCACTCGTCGACGGGCTCGCGCTCGCCGACGGGCTGGTGCTCGCCGACGGGGAGGAGGTCGTGCCGCTACCGCCGGTGTTGACGATGAACTCCCAGATCGAGTACCCGTAGGCGGTGGCACGCGCGGTGCCGTACACGCGAATCCAGCGGCCGGAGCCGCTCAGTCCGCTGAGGACCTGGTTGCCGCCGGTGCCGCCGGTGACCGTCTTGATGGTCGTCCAGTTGACGTTGTCGGTCGACGTCTGGATCTGGAAGTCCTTGGCGTAGGCCGCCTCCCAGTTGATCGTGACCTGGCAGATCGACTTGACCGAGCCGAGGTCGACGCGCAGCCACTGCGGGTCGCTGAACGCGCTCGACCACCGGGTGCCGTTGTTGCCGTCGACCGCGGCGGAGGCCGCGCTGGCGGCGTTCTCGGTGCTGGAGGCGTCGGCCGTCTTGCCCTGGGCCGCGTTGGTGGCGGTGTCGCACTGGCCGCCCGAGGTCCCGAACGAGCCGTAGACCTGGAACTCCCACAGCGAGTAGCCGTAGGCGGTGGCACGCACCGTGCCGTACAGGCGCACGTAGCGGCCGCTGCCGTTGACGTTCAGCGTCTCGGTGCCGCCGGCACCAGTGGTGGTGGAGTAGATGTTGGTCCAGGTGTTGCCATCAGGCGAGGTCTGGATCTGGTAGGACTTCGCGTATGCGGCCTCCCAGAACAGCTTGACCTGCGAGATCGTGGCCGTCTGGCCCAGGTCGACCTGGATCCACTGCGGGTCGCTGAACGCGCTGGCCCAGCGGGTGCCGGTGGTGTTGCCGTCGAAAGCGGCGGACGCGGGGGTACCGGCGTTCTCCGTGGACGAGGCCGTCGCCGGCTTGCCCTGCGAGATCAGGGTGTCGGCGGCCGAGGCGGTCAGGGTCGTGGTGACGGCGTACGTCGCCAGCACCACGACCGTGGAGATGGCGGCGAGGAAGAGATTTCGGCGGCGTCGGCTCGCCGTTGGCGGTGCGGCGGTGTGCATCATTGCTCCTGATCCAGGGCAGGGTCGGCAGCCGGAAGTGCCACCGCGGCTGCGGTGGTGGACTTGTGTTCCGGCCGACGGGGTGTCAGGCTCACCGGACCGGGAACGGGCGGCCCGGGAGCCGGGGTGGGGTTCGGAGAGCGCTCTCCAAGGACGAGAGTTGTCTGCCGAGCCGCCGCTGTCAAGAGGTCTGCGGTTCCGGAACTGAAAATTAGAGAGCGCTCTCCTGGAGAGCACCCTCCCATCGAACCGTGTACTCGATCCCGGTATCCCTCACGTATCGGACGACCGCCGCCGCCAGCACCCGGCGCCGAGCCGCCTCCGCGCCCGGCGCGACGAGATCCTCCAGGTCCTCCAGCCGCGGCGCCTCCCGTTCAAGCCAGGCCGCCGCGTGGAACTGCGGGTCGACGATGAGCGCGGTGAACGGCAGCGCGGCGAGCAGGTCGAGCCGGACGGTCCCGGTGCCGACGTGGTCGAGCGCGAGCCGCACCCCGGTCGCCCGCAGCTCCCGCATCGCCCGGCCGACCGCGTCGTCGTCGGCCAGCTGCGCCGCCGGCAGGGCGAGCGTGAGGCTCTCCGGCGCGAGGCCCGCCTCCGCGAGCAGCCCGGCCAGCTGCGCGGCGAACCCGGGCGAGACCAGCGCGGCCCGCCCGACCTCGATCGTGAACGGCGGACGCGCCGCCGCGATCGCCCGGCGCAGGTCCGCCGGCCGGGACTGCGGCGTCATGAGCAGGCCGGTCAGGTCCGGGGTGTACCGCGCGTAGGTGCCCTTGCCGCGCTTCTTCGCCGCGTACATGGCGATGTCGGCGTGCCGCAACAGATCCGGCGCGCCGTCGCCGGGCTGGCGCTCGGCGACCCCGACACTGGCGGTGACGGCGAGGATGTGCCCGTGGCTGCGCACCGGCGCGGCGAGCTGCGCGAGGATGCGCCGCGCCAGGGCCTCCAGGTGGGCGCCGTCCGTGGCGTTGCCGTGCCCCGCCTCGGCCTTCTCGGCCCGGACGTCGACGACGCCGCCGAGTTCCCCGGCCGCGCCCGCACTCACACCGCGCGCTTGCGCACCGGGCGCGTGCATGCTGCTGGCCTGCGCACCGGGCACGTGCATGCCGCGGGCCTGTACGCCGGACGCGTTCGCATCGGGTGCACTCGCATCGGGCGTGCGCACGCCGCGTGCACTCGCGCTGGACGCAGCCGCGCTGGACTCGCTTGCGCTGGGCGCAGCCGCGCCGGACAAGTTTGCGCTGGGCGCACTCGCGCTGGACTCGCTCGCAGTTGATGCCAGGGCGGACATTTCCGAAATATCTGGAATGAGCACTGCGAACTCGTCGCCGCCGAGGCGGGCCACCAGGTCGGTCGGGCGGACCGCGGCACGCAACCGGCGGCCGACCTCGACCAGCAGGCCGTCACCGACCGGGTGGCCGAGCGTGTCGTTGACCGCCTTGAAGTCGTCCAGGTCGATCAGGATCGCCGCGGCGGCGGTCTCCAGCCGCTCGTTGAACAGCGCCCGGTTGGGCAGCCCGGTCAGCGCGTCGTGCGTGGCCTGTTCGTGCAGCAGCCGCTGATGCTCCCGCAGCGACTTCAGCAGCCCGTCGTTGTCCCGGAACGCGAGCAGTTGCCGGGCCACGACCGTCGCGGTGGCCACCACCGCGCCGAACAGCACCGGGAGGGTACCGATGCCGCTGACCGTCACCGCGACGAGCAGCAGGTTGACGGCGGCGACCGCGAGGTACGGCAGCACCGAGTACGGCCGCCGCGGCGCCAGCCCCGCCCCGACCGGCGCGACCCGGCCGTGCTGCAGGAACCCGGCGAGGGCGGCCATCGCCGCCTCGGCCGTGGTAATGACGTTGGAGACGCCGGCCAGGCGGGGGCTCTGCAGGACGGGTACGAGCGCCGAGCCCAGCGCGCCGATCAGCACGACGCCGGCGAGCGCCCGCAGGGCCCGCACGTCGACCGCCTCAGTGCCGACCAGGATCAGCTTGACGACGGCGAGGACCGCGAGCAGGCAGAGCACGCTGAGGATCAGCAGGCCGAGCACCTTGGGCAGTTCGACGTTCGCCGCGTCGCACGGGCGCAGCACGAAGTGCCACAGGAAGGTCGCCGAGCACACCAGGACGGTGGCGGCGTCCAGCCCCAGCCGCAGCCAGTCGCCGCGGCTGCGGCTGCGGGCGGGCAGTCGCAGCAGCGCCCAGAGCACGAGCAGCAGCCCGCCGCTCAGCAGGACGACCGCGCCGGTGAGCACCGGGCCGGTCTTACGCCCGCCCAGGCTCGCCTCGGTCAGCGGCTGGGTCGCGGGCGCGATGAGCAGCGCCGCGATCGCGAGGTGCCGCCAGAACCGGCGCCCGGCGGGGTCGAGGCCGGGCGTGCGGGAGGCGCGCAGCAGGTAGCCGCCGCCGATGGCGATGCCGACCGCGCCCGGCAGCCAGCCGAGCACCGTAAGCCCCTGGAAGCCGGCGAGGCGCGCCAGCCCCCAGCCGACGGCGAGGGCGAACAGTGGTGCGTACACGGCGAGCAGTCGGCTCGATCTCACCGCCAGTCATCACCGCCTTCGCCACGGCCGGCAGTGCCGGCCGCCATGTCTTCGGCTGAACCAGTGCAGAGATGAGTGGTCTCGCCCGGGGTCTCGCGTGCGGTGCGGACAGGGTAGCGCCCCGCGCACGGCCCGATCCAGTACGCCGGAAAGTGGATCATCAATCAGCTTGGTCTGCTTCTTGGGTGTCACGGCCGTGCTCACGAGGGCGCCTCCCTCAGAAGGATGTCCGCCCCAGGTTCGACCGGCGCGCGCACATCCGCGGTGCCGACCGGTTGCCAGATGGTTCGTTTCAGCGCCCGGATCCGCGCGGCCTGGTCGCGCAGCAGCGCCTCGCCCGCCTCCCGTACCGCCGCTTCCGCCACGGCGACCGAGGCACACGCCTCCGGCGCGATCTCGACCCGCCAGCGCCGCATCCCCTCCACCCGCACCGCGACGAGCCCGTCCCGCGAGCATCCACGCGCGACGATCACGGCCCGGCGCGCCACGTACTCCTGCGCCCGGCGCCCCAGCGCCGGCGGCTCACGCGCGACCGGCTCCCCGGCCGCCGCGCTCACGGCCGCCAGGAACGCCCGCGTCCGGGCCACCCACAGCGCCCGCGCCAGCGCCTCGAGGTGCCTCGCCAGCGCGGTCGCGTCCCGCAGTACCGAAGCATGCAGCGCGACGCGCAGGCCCGCGGTCCCGGTCAGCTCCCCGGCCACCGCGCCCCCGGCGACGCTCGCCCGCACCCGCGGCCCCTCCCCCGTCATCGCCACCCGAACCACTCCGGCCGGTCGTCCATCAGCCGGCCCGCACTCGCCAGCGCGGCCGACACGGCGTCGCGCCGCTCGCGGATGTGCCCGCGCAGCAGCCCGATCGCCTCCCGCACCCGCTCAACCACCTCGACCGGATCGTCCGCGCTGAACGCGGTCTGCGGTGGCTCGTCCGGCCCGGTCGCCGCCACCACCTGCGCCACCGCCGAGACCCCGCCGACCGCGAGCGCCGCCGCCCCGCTGAGCGGCACCGCCACCACCGCCGCGACCGAGGCCACCACGGTGAAGGTGACCGACCATTCCGTACGCGTACAGTCGCCGCACGCGCCCAGCGCCCCGATCGCCTGCTCGGCGATCTGGTCGGCGTCCTGCCGCGCCCGCGCCCAGATCTCCTGTTGCGCCCGCAGCGCCGAGCGCAGCACCACCGCGATCGTGTACTGGTTGCGCACCAGAGCCGGCCAGGGCTCCAGAAATCCGGTCCGGAACCGGTCCGCGGCCGGCCCGGTCCACACCCGCAAAGCGCCGGCCGTACCGAGGAACCGCGCCAGCTCCGGGTTGGCCGGCATGCCCGGATCACTACCGTCACCTGTGGACAGTCCACGAAGGACACCCGTGATCCCGTCGGCCATCGCGTCGAAGCGCCCCGGATCGGGAAACCCGGTGAGCGCCCGGAACGCGTCCGGCACGTCGGCGAACTCCCGCTCCACCGCAGCCTGCCGCCGGATGTCCCCGCGCCGCCCCGCCATGGCCGCCTCGCCCGCGAGCCGCTGAATCTCCGCCGCATGAGCCATGAGCAGCTCGTACGTCATCGGGAACCCGCCTGCGGCAGTCGCCCGTCCGCACCCCGCAGCCGCTCGAACTCCGCGCGGGCCGCCGCGTCGGCGCGCGCATACTCCCCGGCCGCCGTGCACACGGCCTCGGCCGCCTCGGTAGCCTGCCGGGCCGCCCCCGCGAGCACACTCACCAGGCTGCGCCGCAGCGCACACCACTCGGCGTCGTCATGCCGCACGCCCTCAAGATCTACGGCCGCCCGCTCATACACACCCGCGAGCGCCGGCAGCTCCCGCCGCCCCGCCCGCCACAACAGATAGAGATCGACACCCAGCACCGTTGTCCCGCCCCCTCGGTCTTCTCGCGGGGCACCGTAGGTTCCCGGGCACACCGGACGCCAGTCCGGTTTATGACGATTCAGGCCCTTCTCATGACGGTCCTAGCAGGTCCCACCGGTTCCCCGCGATATCCCGGAAGACGACGATCTTGCCGTAGTCCTCCACGCGCGGTAACCCTTCGAACGCCACCCCGTGTTCGAGCATCCGCGCATAGGCCGCCTCGAAGTCCTCGACCCGCCCGGCCGCCTGCTCCCCTACCCCGGCGAGTTGCCGCTCCCCGTCGGCCCGGGCGAGCAACAGCCCCGCGCCACCCCCGGGCGGCCGCACCACAACCCACCGCTTGGCCCGCCCACCGACAGAGGTCACCGACGGCGAGTCCTCGACGAGCTCGAACCCGAGCACGGAGACGAAGAACTCGATCGCCGGGTCGTGCGCCGCAACCACGATCGCGACCAGGTCAAGCCGCATCGCCCGAGCGTAACCACGCTCACCCCGGGCGCGGGGGATACTGCGTGGGCGGGGCGGAAGGGGATGCGCTACGCTGTAGCGGCTGCACGTGAAGGCGGGCGGCACCGGGACATAGCGCAGCTTGGTAGCGCACTTGACTGGGGGTCAAGGGGTCGTGGGTTCAAATCCCGCTGTCCCGACAGCAAAAAAGGGCCGTTGACGCCGGGCGAAAGCCCAGGTCAACGGCCTTTTTTCTTGCATACAGAGGTCACCCTAGTTGATCTAGACAGCTTGCAGCCGGGGACCACTTGGGGACCATCCCTAGAATCAGAAGATCTCGGGAGCCGCGGGAAACAGCACGGACACGATGACCACCCATGGCTGATGCCCAGCAGCGTGACAGGTGCACCGGAAGGTAGCAGCGCCACCTCGGGTTGTTTTGGGGCCTCCTCGCGCTGCAATAACGGCGAAGGTCCACGACTCGCCAAGACGTACCGGGCCAGTCTCTTGCATGACGGCCGTTTCGCCGGTGCGGTGGTCATAGAGTCCGTCGATCGCCGCCTCTTTCGATTTGTGAGCTGGCACCGCTTGGATGTCGATACGGTCCAGGTCAAGCGGCCCACGGTTGGTGAGCTTGACCGCAGGCCGTGGCCCGTCGCGGGTAACCGTGGAAGGAACGTATTCAGCCAGAAGCTTGGGACAAAGTTCATCGTGCCTCCGCGCCGCCTCGATCTTCCGAACTTCCTCGGCCGATGCGGCCTGCTTCCTTGCGTACAGGGCGCTTAGCCCGGCGACGATAGCGGCGATGATCGACACGACAAAGGCAGCCACAGTCATAACTGACATGCTCCCACAGGGCATCCGTTCTGCTGAACGCGCCTCAGCGTTCGCCCAATCAAGGGGAAACGCCGCCATTACCAGCCGACGCAATCATTCGCTGATTTTGGGAAGGCACCGATCAAGTTGACCTAGTGTTTTCGCAAAGTATAAAAACTATGCCCGCATGCACGTCGGCCACAGCTCAATCAGAACCCCGGACACTGAGCGCTGGAACTCCGACGATGCCCCTTATTTTGACTTAGCCATTGAATGATGGGACGATTGAGCCAGCCGCCCGACTCTGTGTTACAGGCGAATCGCTCGTGGATATCCGCTATAGCCACTACTCGGACGCGACCACTCGAAGCATCGAGCACAACCGCCTGATCTTCTTCCGACTTCAACACATAGATGGTTTTAGGCGTTATATCGGAACCGAGACGAGCCGACTCAGCCGGTAGCCACATGAGACCTACAGTCATTACGCTTATAACTACGTACATCGTGTAGTGTCGCGTGATCCTGGTTGTGTTATGTCGGGTTGTCGTTGATCCTGGTGTGATGCTGACCGATGCCCAGACCGCGGAGTTGCGGGCGGTGAT
>NZ_JBFAZX010000054.1:0-20993 GCF_040689395.1 Dactylosporangium sp. NPDC051484
TCCCCGATCAACTACGAAAACAACATCCGAACAGCACCAGCTACGCTGGCGCCAGCCGCATAAACCCCGTGTCCAAGATCAGGGGTCAAGCCCCGTACTTGACCGTCAACACCTGCCAGCCAGCGGAATCGAACATGCCGCGCAACCTGTCGGCGGCGATCTGCGGCACCACCCTGTCCAGGGACTGCCGGTTCAGGTCGACGATCCACACCACCTCGCCCAGCTCGGCGACCACCGGGTCGAGGATCGCCTCCCACACCGCCCCCTCGTCCAGCTCGGCGTCGCCCACCAGCGAGTACTGCCGCCCGATGCCCGCATCGCCGGTCGTGGTCTGCACATACCGCCGGGCCAGAGCGCCCCAGATCGGCGCGGTGGCACCGATGCCCACCGACCCGGTGGAGTAGTCCACGGGGTCGGGATCCTTGGCGCGGCTGGGATAGCTCTGCAGTCCGCCGAAGGCGCGCAGCGTGGTCAGGTATTCCTCGTCCAGCTCGCCGAGCAGGTAGTTGATGGCGTGCAGTACCGGCGAGGCGTGCGGCTTGACCGCGACCCGGTCAACGGGGCGCAGGTGCCGGAACCACAACGCGGTCATGACCGAGGCCATCGAGGCGCTTGATGCCTGGTGCCCACCGACCTTGAGCCCGGACGGATTGGGACGCACCGCGTTCGCGTGGTGCACGATCGAGGTCGATAGCCACAGAACCCGCCGCTGGATCTCGCGCAGTGCGGCGAACTCGTCGCTGTCGGGCTCCACCGCCGCCCGGTCGAGCGCTGAACTGGTCATGGTCCACCGATCTCTTTGCTGTTTGCGTGCAAGAATTGGCCTTCAGAACAGCAAACGAGGACTGTCTGCACAACATGCAGCCGCGTGATTGAGCAGATTGCCAAGTTTGCTGCCCGCTCCGCCATCGGGGAGTGAGCATCGTGCGCAACAACCACCCGGCCGACGCCATCGACGCCCGGCTGCTGCTCGCACTGATCGAGCATCCGCGTGCCACCACTATCGCGCTGGCCGATCGGCTGGGCCTGTCCCGCAACACTGTGCAGGCGCGGCTGGTCAAACTCGAGGAACAGGGAATCCTGGCCTCCTTCGAACGCCGCATCGAACCCGACGCACTGGGCTATCCGCTCACCGCCTTCGTGAACGTCCAGGTAGCCCAACGCCAGCTCGACGACGTTGGAGAAGCGCTGGCCACCATCCCGGAGGTACTCGAAGTACTTGGCCTCGCCGGCCAGATCGACCTGCTGGTGCGCGTCGTGGCCGCCGACGCTGATGACCTCTATCGCATCGCTGGTCAGATCCTCGCCACCCCTGGCGTGGAACGCACCAACACCACACTGGTGATGCGGGAAATGGTCGGCTATCGGATCACGCCGCTACTGCGCCGGATGACCGAACCGCGCCGCGTGCAGCGTTAGCGCGACGTTCGCTGAGCGGCTGTACGGTGTGGAGGTGCCGGCCACCCTGGGCGACCTGCTCGCCAACCCGCGACTCGGGCTGCGGCTGCTGACCGGTCCGCAGGACTTCGACACCACTGCCGATGGCCGCGGCGACCCGGTGGCCCTGCGGGTGCCGATCAGCTGGGTGGCCACCAGCGAGCTGACCGACCCCACGCCGTATCTGGAGGGTGCCGAACTCCTGCTGACCACCGGGCTGCGGCTGCCTCGCGGCCGGGCACAGGTCGCGGCGTACGTCGGCCGGCTCCTCGACGCCGGGGTGGTCGGCCTGGGCTACGGGGTCGGCCTGGCAACCGACGCGGTGCCGGCGACCCTGGTGCGCATGGCCCGGGAACGCGGCCTGCCGCTGCTCGAGGTGCCCGAGCCCACGCCGTTCATCGCCATCGGCAAGGCCGTCTCCGACCTGCTCGCCGCTGACCGCTACGCGGAGGTGACCCGCGGCTTCGCCGGCCAGCAGGCGCTGACCCGGGAGGCGGTCACCGGCCGGGCTTTCGGCGTGGTGCGGCGCCTCGCCGGTCAGCTGCACGGCTGGGCGGCCCTGCTGTCTCCCGGCGGGCGGGTGCAATACGTCTCGCCCGCCTCGGCGCGCGACTCGGCCGGGGTACTGACCGCCGAGCTGGATCGGTTGCGGTCCCGGCGCCCAGCCGCCCTTTCCCTGATCCAGGGCGGCTCGCAGGTGGTGGTGCAGCCGCTGGCCTCGGCCGCGGGCAGGCGGGGCTTCCTGGCGGTGGGGACCGACCGGCCGCTGAGCACCGCCGACCGTTCCCTGGTCGACGTCGCGACCGCGTTGCTCTCCTTCGACCTGGAGCAGGTCGGCGCCGAGCGGGAGGAGACCCGCGCTGCGGCAGTGCTACGGCTGCTGCTCGACGGCGCCCGCCCGGCACCCGAGGTGCTGGCCGGGCTGGGCGGCGGGCTGCTGCTGCGCCGGGGGCTGCGGGTCAGTGTGTTCGCCGGCAAGCGGAGCGCGGTGGACCGGGCGCGGCTCGACCTGCGCGCCGGCCTCGGCGACCAGGTGTTCGCGGCAACCGCCGACGATGAGCTGGTCGCGGTCACCGCCAGCCGCGCCGACCAGGACATCCTGCTGCGCACGGTACCCGCGGACGGGTCGGTCGCGGTCGGCACCAGCCGGGCGGCGTCGCTCGGTGGCCTGGTCGAGGCGATCGACCAGGCACGGCAGGCCGCGGCGGGCGCCCGGCACCGGGTACCGCCGGTGCTCGACTACCGGCAGATGCACCGCAGCGCCGCGGTCAACCTGGTTGATCTGCCGGTACTGGCGGCGTACGCGGACGGGATGCTGGGCCCGCTCGATGAGTACCACCGGGAGACCGGCATCGATCTGGTCGGCTCGCTGGCCGGCTGGCTGGAGCACCACGGGCAGTACGATCCGGCGGCCACAGCCCTGCGGATCCACCGGCACACGTTGCGGTACCGGGTGCAGAAGGCGGAGGCGTTGCTGGGGCGCGACCTCGGCACCGTGGACGTGCGGATGGAGCTGTGGTTCGCGATCACCGCCCGGCAACGGCGACTGTCCGATGTGGCCAACCATCCCGGCTCCTGATCGCCACTCTGGACAATCCGCCTGGCCGCCGGCCCGTGTACGTTGTCGAGCCATGATCAAGACCACGGGTACCCACCAAACCCCGCTGGACCCGGCCCCGCTGTGGGTCGCCGGCGACGCCGAGCACGGGGCAGGCCGCCTCGAGGTCCGTCACCCCTACGACGGCCGGGTCGTCGGCAGCACCAGCTACGCGACCGAGGCGCAGGTGGAGCGGGCGGTCGCCGCCGCGCACGCGGTCCGGCACCGGGCCGCCGCGCTGCCGCTGCACGTCCGCGCCGACGCCCTCGCCGCGATCAGCGCGCGGCTCGCCGAGCGGGCCGAGCCGATCGCCCGCCTCATCACCGCCGAGAACGGCAAGCCGCTGCGCTGGGCCCGGGCCGAGGTGTCGCGCGCGGTCTGCGTGTTCCGGGCGGCCGCGGAGGCGACCCGGACCTGGTCGGGCGAGGTCATGCGGCTGGACACCGACCGCGGCGGCGAGGGCCGGCTCGGCTACATCACCCGGGTGCCCAAGGGACCAGTGCTGGCCATCACCCCGTTCAACTTCCCGCTGAACCTGGTGGCGCACAAGGTGGCGCCGGCCATCGCGGTGGGCGCCCCGGTGGTGATCAAACCGGCGCCGAAGACCCCGCTGTCCGCCCTGTTGCTGGGGGAGATCATCGCGGAGGTCGGGCTGCCAGCAGGCATGTTCAGCGTTCTCACCGTCCCCGACGAACAGGCCGGCGACCTGGTCGGCGACGCCCGGCTGGCGATCGTCTCGTTCACCGGCTCCGGCCCGGTGGGTGCTGCCATCGCCGCCGCCGTCCCGGACAAGCACGTCGTGCTCGAACTGGGCGGCAACGCCGCCGCCTATGTCGCCGAGGACTACCACACCCCCGCCGAACTTGACTGGGCCGCGACGCGGATCGCGCTGTTCGCCAACTATCAGGCCGGGCAGTCGTGCATCGGGGTACAGCGGGTCTACGTCGACGCGGCCCTGTACGAGCGGGTGCGCGACCGCGTGGTGGCGGCGGTGGCGGCGCTGCGCACCGGCGACCCGTTCGACGAGCAGACCGAAGTCGGCCCGCTCATCGACGAGGCCGCGGCGCGCCGCGTGGCGGACTGGGTCGACGAGGCGGTCGCGTCCGGTGCCCGGGTGCTCACCGGTGGGGTCCGGACCGGTACCAGCTATGCGCCCACGGTCCTGGAAAGGGTGCCGGCGGACGCGAAGGTGGCGTGCGAGGAGGTGTTCGGGCCGGTCCTGGTACTCGCCCCGGTGGACAGCGTGGACGACGCGTTCCGCCGGATCAACGACTCCCGGTTCGGGCTCCAGGCGGGGATCTTCACCCGCAGCCTGCCGCTGGCCTTCCGGGCGCACCGCGAGCTCGAGGTGGGCGGGGTGATCGTCGGCGACGTCCCGTCGTATCGGGCGGACCAGATGCCGTACGGCGGTGTCAAGGGCTCTGGGGTGGGTCGGGAGGGTGTCCGGTACGCGATGACCGACTACACCTACGAGCGTGCCATGGTCCTCACCGGCATCGACCTGTAGACCGAGCTGCACCGAGGCCACCGGCCCCGCATCGGTACAGGGCACAGGCCCTCATCTACGGACCTTCGAGTGTGCATTTGTCGCGCCGGTCGGGTTCCGATGCTGTCTTACGATACGTGACAGCAAGATCAGTGGAGGTTGGAGTTTCTTCGTGACCATCTTCGAACTGTCGGATCTCACGGTGGATCTCTCCACGGATGGCGGCCGGCTCGAACTCACAGATGCGGTGTCGCTGTCCGTCGAGGCCGGCGAGATCCTGTGCGTGGTCGGCGAGTCGGGTAGCGGCAAGAGCGTGACCATGATGGCGGCGCTACGCCTCATGGAGTTCACGTCGCCGATCGGGATCCGTGGCAGCGCCCGGCTCGGAGAGGACGAACTCCTACAGCTGAGCCAGCGTCAGATGTCGCGGATCCGGGGCCGACGCGTCGGGGTGGTGTTCCAGGAGGCGCAGGACGCGCTCAACCCCACCAAGACCGTCGCCAACCAGCTCGCCGAGGCGTACGCGCTGTCGCACGGCATGCGTAGTGCGAGGGGGCGGCGCGACAGCAGGAGGGGCGACGGCCTGAGTGCGGCGGTCGGCCTGCTGGACGAGGTCGGACTGGACGAACGAGTGCTTCCGCTCTACCCGCATCAGCTCTCCGGCGGCATGCAGCAGCGGGTCATGATCGCCATGGCACTGATCGGTGATCCGGATCTGCTCATCGCGGACGAGCCGACAACGGCACTGGACGTCACGGTTCAGGCCGAGGTCCTGAAACTGATCCGGCGGCTTCAACGCGAGCGCGGCATCGCCTGCGTTCTTGTCACCCACGACATGGGGGTCGCGTCCGTCATCGCGGACCGGATCGCCGTCATGTATGCGGGACAGGTTCTGGAGGTCGGCCCGAGGGACGTGATGCTGCGAGCGCCCCAGCACGCGTACACCAAGGCCCTGCTGGAGTGCGTGCCCCGTCCCGGCACGCGTCTCGTCGGGCGAATGCGAACCGTTCCCGGCCAGCCCCCGCAGCCCGGAAAGATGCCCCAGGGCGACCGGTTCGCCCCGCGCAATGCGCTGGCGACCAGGCGCGACCTGACCGAGCCTCCGCCGACGGTGTGGTCGTCGGACAGGACCCACATGGTCCGCTCGTGGGCCCCGGTCATGCAATGGACCGACGAGGCGGTCAACCGTCTCACCGGCCACGTGGCCGACGCAGGCAACGCCTCGCGCAGCGCCCCCGCGCCACCGCAGCCCGTTGTCGAGTTGCGGGGTGTCAACAAGACGTACGGCGTTACCCGGCACAAGGACTACGCTGCGATCCACGAGAACGGGGTGCCGGCGCACGGACGTCTCGCCTCGGCGCACCGCGCGGTCAAGGACCTGACTCTGACCATCAACCGGGGCGAGTTCTTCGGCATCGTGGGCGAGACGGGCTCGGGCAAGACGACTCTGGGCAAGTTGATCGTCGACCTCGAGCGCGCCGATCCCGGTTCGCTGATCCGCGTCGCCGGCCACGACCTGTCACATCGGCGCGGGCTGGCGGCCGAACGCGCACTCCGCCGCGAAGTCCAGATGATCTTCCAGAACCCGAGCGGCAGTCTCGACCCGAGACGAACGATCGGCGAGTCCATAGCGGAGCCGATCCGAGCACTGACCGACCTGAATCGCGCCGGGATTCAGAAACGCGTTCGCAAGCTTCTTGACGACGTCGGACTGCCACAGGGCGCGGAGGACAGATACCCGTCGGAGCTGTCCGGCGGCCAGCGCCAGCGGGTCGTGATCGCGCGGGCGGTCGCACCGCGGCCGAGCGTGATCGTCGCCGACGAGCCGACAAGCGCGCTGGACGTCTCAGTGCAGGGCCAGGTGATGAATCTGCTCCTCGACCTGCAGCGCGAGTTCGGTCTGACGTACATCTTCATCACCCACAACCTGAGCCTCGTGACATCTGTCGCCGATCGCATCGGCGTCATGCTCCGTGGCGCTCTGGTCGAAGTCCTGGACTCGACGCACGTGTCGGCACCACCGCAGCACGAATACACGCGGGCGCTCATGGCGGCCAACCCCGACCCGTTCGTCCCGTCGGCGGCGGATGCGAGCGCGCCGCACACACCGCAGTGAACGCGCACAACGTTGCGACCGGGATCGGGGGCGCACGCCCATCCGCGCCGCCCAGCAGCGCATATATAACAGTTGCACTCGGGCCTGACAGCGCCCCGAGCTCTGGAAAATCTCGTGTCACCGCTCAGTACCGCGAGGGCGAGTGACTACTCAAAGGGCAGGTCCACATATGAAATCTCTATCGCGGTGGTTCACCACCACTCTCATCGCTGTGAGCGTAGCGGCGGCTGCCGGTTGCGGGGGTTCCTCCTCGGAGGGCGGCAACGCGACGGCCACCGGCGAACCGAAGACCGGTGGCACCGTTCGCGCTGCCCTGGGCGGTGACCCCCAGACGCTGGACATGAGCATGGCGGGTGGGCTCACCCGGATCACCATGCAGCACGTGTTCGAGAGCTTGTTCGCACTCGATGCCCAGTTACGCCCCCAGCCGATGCTCGCCGATTCCTACACCGTTTCGGACGACGGGCTGACCTACACCATCAAGCTGCGCACCGGCGTCAAGTTCCACGACGGGTCGACGATGACGGCCACGGACGTGAAGGCCAGCTTCGATCGCTGGATCGCGGTCTCCCCGAACAGCAAGAACGTCAAGGGAAACGTCAAGTCCTCCGAGGCGATCGACGACTCGACGTTCGTCATCACGCTGAACTCGGTGCGCTCCACGCTGATCTCCGATCTGGCGTGGATCCAGGGCCCGTTCGTCATCATCCCGGCGTCGCTCGCCACGTCGGCCGGCACCAAGCCGATCGCCCCTGACCGGATCGTCGGTACCGGCCCCTACAAGCTGGAGAGCTACAACCCCGGGCGGAACCTGACGCTGGCCCGCTTTGACGGCTATCAGCGCCGGACCGAGAACTCGAGCGGCCGTGCCGGTGCGAAGCATGCTTACCTCGACAAGATCGTGTACAGCTTCGTCACCGACAGCCAGCAGCGCCTCAACGGTCTGAAGACGAATCAGTACGACTGGGTCCAGACGGTGGACGCCGACCAGCTGCAGTCGCTGGCGAACGACCGGTCGTTCGTCGTCGAGCCCGCGACCGACCGCAACCTCAACGTCGTGTTTCTCAACGGTGCTGAGGGATCCGTTTTCCACTCGCTCCAGGCGCGCCAGGCCGTCAATGCGGCGATCGACAAACCGGCGATCGCCAAGGCAATGTTCGGTCCGGAGAACCTTTGGAGCCCGCTCACCGGAGCGCTGGTATCACCGAGTGTGCCGGACGTCCACTCAGAGGCCGGGCTGAACCTCTGGTCCGAGCAGAACACCGAGAAGGCGAAGTCCCTCCTCGCGGCCGGCCTCAACCGGCCGATCAAGATCCTCACGACCAAGACCTACCCGTACATGTACCAATGGGCGGTCGCCGTCCAGGGGCAGCTCTCCGCGATCGGCGTGAAGGCGGATATCGAGGTGCTGGACTACCCGTCCATGGTGGGTAAGGCGGTCGACGATCCGAAGTCGTGGGACATGATGACGACCTACACGCTCGCCTCGTTCGGGAACGTGGCCCAGGTGGAGTGGTTCAACGGGAGCCTCGCACCGTACGGTGCCTTCCCGACGCAGGAGTACAAGGCTGGCGTCAACGATCTGCTCGCCAAGTATGTGGTGGCGAAGGACCAGACAACGGCGCGCCAGTACGTCGACCAGCTGCAGCAGCTGTTCTACGACACGATGCCGGCCCTCGTCCTCGGCGAGGTCAGCGACGTCAACCCGCATTCCAAGAAGCTCGTGCTGGGCACGTCGTACACGAACATCTTCTGGAACGCTTCGCTACGTGGGTAGCCGCTGAATGGCGGGGCCGCGTCGTGACCCGGCGCGGCCCCTGCCCCCACGCATCCGACACGAGGAGATCCGCTGAAAATCGTGGTAGTCCTACGCCGCGTCCGAGACATGGTGATCACCGTATTCATCGTGGCTAGCGCGATGTTCTTCCTGCTGCACGCCATTCCGGGAAGCCCAGCCATCGCGATCCTCGGGACCAACGCTCCGCTGGAGTCCATCGAGCAACTGAATCGTCAGCTGGGGTTCGACAGGCCGGTCTGGGATCAGTACGGCTCCTGGCTGTGGAACACGCTCCACGGCGACCTTGGCTTCTCACTCTCCCAGTCCAGGGGAGTCGGCAGTGCGATCGCGGACTTCATGGTCCCGACCCTGTTGATCGCAGCTCTCGCGATGGTGCTGAGCGTGCTTCTCGCCGTCCCCCTCGCCGTTCATACGGTGTCGCACCCCAACTCGCTCCTGTCGCGATCGCTGCTCTTCCTCAGTTCGGCACTGCTCGCCGTTCCCGGGTTCTGGCTCGCGCTCGTCCTCGTCCTCGTCTTCGCCGTCAGGATCAATGCGTTCCCCGTGAGTGGGTACGTCAATCCCACCGAGGACTTCGGGTCATTCGTGCACCACGTGTTCCTTCCCCTGGTGGTCCTCCTGGCCTACCAGGTTCCCCTACTCGTGCTCACCCTGCGAGAGTCCCTGGCCGGCGAACTGCTGAACGCCTACGCGCGAACGGCACGAGCCAAGGGCGCCGCCGAACGCGAGGTCATGTATCGCCACCTGCTGCCCAACGGATTCCTGCCCACGCTCACCGTGCTGGGCTCGAACTTCGGTCACATGCTGGGTGGCGTGATCATCCTCGAGACGATCTTCTCGATTCCAGGTCTCGGATACCTGCTGAGCTCCGCGATCGGGTCGCGTGACTACAACCTGGTCCTGGGCGTCACCGTGTTCGCGGTGGTGATCACGATCCTGGTCAATCTGTCCGTTGACCTGCTGTATGCGGTCCTGGACCCGAGAGTGAGGTCGAGCAGATGACGCGGATCGGAGCGCGCCCGTTGCTGCGCAAGCTCGCCGGCTGGTGGCGCACGAGCCCGGGATTGTGCCTGTCGACCGGGCTGATCGTCCTGCTCATCCTGCTGTCAGTCGTTGGACCGCTGCTCCTGCAGCCGCCGAACCTGCAGCATCTCTCGGACAAACTGCAGGCCCCGTCCGGGGCGCACTGGCTGGGCACCGACGACTACGGCCGTGACGTCCTGAGCAGGGTCGTGTCAGCGGGGCGCGTCTCGCTCGGCCTCGGGGCCGCCGTGACGGTCTCGGCGGTGCTGCTGGGATCGGTCATCGGACTGGTTGCCGGTTTCTACGTACGCTCGGCCGGCATTCTGATGCGGATCGTGGACGCCCTCCAGGCGTTTCCTGTGATCATCCTGGCGATCGCCCTCGCGGTCGGCCTCAACAGCAAGGTTCCCGATGCCGTCGGGATCCTCATCGCCCTGACGGCCGTGTACACACCGCTCGTCGCCCGGGTGGTCCGTAGCCGGACAATCGTCCTCGCGAGAACCGGCTACGTGACGGCTGCCAAGGCATCGGGCGTCCGCGGCGTGCAGATCCTGCTCCGCCACGTTGCCCCCAACGCGTTTCCCGCGATCGTGGTCCAGGCGACCTTCGTCTATGCCTCGGCCCTACTGTCGGACGCGGCACTGGGCTTCCTCGGTCTCGGCGTCGCACCACCGACGCCGACGTGGGGAAACATGGTCGCCGACGCGAAGTCGTCGTTCGAGATAGCACCGTGGCACATGATCTCGCCGGGCGTAGCGATCGTGATCTCGGTTGCCGCGCTGAGCCTCGCCGGTGACGGGCTTCGCGTGCTCGTCGATCCCCGCTCCCGTGCCGTCGCCGAGTTGCAGCGGATCGGGAGGCGGCGGCGCCGACGCGGTCGTTCGGTCGAGGGCGTGTCCGTGTCCGAGCCCTCGACGCCCGGCCACGAGCAACCGGCCGAACCCGCCGCCCACACCGAGCACGGCCCGCCCTCGTCGCTGCTCAAGGACTCGTGAGGTGACCGTCCAGGACGCTGGCGTCCGTCGTGCACACGCGCCGTCGCAGAAATGAAGGCGCGTGCCCATGGCCCGCACGGCGTCGCGCAGGCAGGGTTGGATATGCCCGCACGATCAGGGTGACCGCGGCCCGGACGACCCACGGGCTCGCGCAGTATTCGTGACCTGACACTCCGTTCAAAGGCAGATGCGTGAACATCCCCCGGTCCCGACCCGAGCCATTCGTCGAAACGGCCTTCCAGAGGATCAGCGCCGGTGCACCGGAGGTCTCCCGGACCCAGCTCCGCGAGGTTCTCAAGGAGAGCTACGGGCTCACCGTCGCACAGATCTCGGAACTCGGCGGCGAGATCGACCAGAACTTGTTGGTCGAGGCCGACGACGGTACCCGGTACGTCGTCAAGGTCCTCAGCGACGCCGCGGATTTCGCGGACGTCACCTGGCGCGTGCAACTGCTGCGGCACCTGGGGGAGTCGGTCACCGGCGTGGCCGTACCTCGACCGCTGCCCACCCTGAACGGCGACACTCTCGGTGTCCTGCGTCGCGAGGGGCGTCTCAATTACATCCAGGTCCTGTCCTGGATCCCCGGCACCCTGCTCAGCTCGCTGAGCAGGCGACCTCCGACGCTGCTGCGGGAGATCGGCACGACGGCGGCGACGCTGGTGACGGCGCTCACCCACGTGGCACCACCGCCGGTCAGCGGGAACCACCACTGGGACCTGACCCGTGCCGACGAGGCGGTCGCCTCCTGCCTGGATCACGTCGCCGATCCAGACCGAGTCGCCCTGGTGACCCGGGTGATGACCCGCTATGCGGCGCTGCGGGAGCGTATCCAGTCGCTGCCGAAGTCGGTGGTGCACAACGACCTGAACGACTTCAACATCCTCCTCGGCCGGGACGCGAACGGGCACTGCCACGTGAGCGCGGTGGTGGACGTCGGCGACGCGATGTACACCGCACGGATCGCGGAACTTTCCGTGGCCGTGGCCTATGCCATGCTGGGGACCCGCGACCCGCTGCGCGCGGCCACCGAGGTCGTTCGGGGATACGCGCGCACGACGGACCTGGATCCCGGCGAGATCGGTGTGATATTCCCGCTCGCGGCTGCCCGGGTCTGCGTGAACGCCACGACGTGGACCCGACGCGCCTCGGCGGATGAGACGGGCGACTACGGGCGCGCCCGGTCGCGGCACTCGTGGGACCTACTGGCGATGCTCAGCGACATCCCGTCCACCCTCGCTGAGGCCACGTTCCGCGAGGCGGCCGGCCTCGACCCGTGGCCGCGGGGCGTCGCCGTCCGTACGGAGGTCGCGGCCACCTTCGGCGCACAGCTCATCGGCATCACACCGTCCCTGGAGTTCGCACCCGGGAGCACGCCGGTGCCGAACCGGGCGGACCCGCAACCGGCCACCCTCGAACTCGGCATGCGGATCGAGCCCACTGACGGGACTCGGATCACCACCCCGGTCGGCGGCCTCGTCGACAGTGCCGACCGCCAGGAGCGCACGGTCACCATTCGTCACGGCAGCGGCGCGGCAACGCACTGGTCCGTGTGGCGCGGTATCGTCCCTGTCGTCGTCGCGGGTACCCGGATCGGCGACAACAGCCCCATCGGAGAGGTCGTCAGTGACGGCAGGGATGAGGACACCGGCGGCGGGTCGTGTCGCCTCACCGTCTTGGCCGAAGAGGACCTCGTCCCGGGCGTTCCTGCCCGAGTGCAGCCCTGGCTGCGGAAGGTGTGGGCGGCGTTGAGCCCGGCGCCGGCGCAACTTGCCGCTGGGGTCGTGGCCGACGACCCCGCCCCCGCGGTCGACGTCCGCGAGCAGTACACCGGAAGGGCGCAGCGGTACTACTTCGACGAGCCGATGACGGTCGTCAGCAGCCAGGGCGTCTGGATGAGTGACACGGACGGCCTGGCGTACCTGGACGCGATCAACAATGTCACGCACATCGGCCATGCCGACGCCACCGTCGCCGATGCGGTCTCCCGTCAGGTCCGTCGCCTGAACACCAACAGCCGCTTCGTGTATGCCGAGTTCGGCCGATACGCCGAGCGACTGGCCAGCCTGCTGCCGGATCCGCTGGCGGTGGTGTATTTCGTCTGCACCGGTAGCGAAGCGAACGACCTCGCACTGCGGATGGCGCGGCAGGTCACCGGTCGCACGAACGTCATGGTCGTCGACGGTGCCTATCACGGCAACACCACCGCGGTGCTACAGATCAGCCCTGATCGCTACGACGCTCCCGGCGGCGGCGGACGACCCGATACCACGCACGTCGTTGCGCAGCCCAACCGCTATCGCGGACCGTACGGATACGAAGACCCGCTCGCGGCCCAGAAGTATGCCGCCGACGTCGACGACGTCGCACGACGGCTGAGCGGCGAGGGCCGTGCTCCCGCTGCCTTGTTCACGGAGGCCCTGATCGGCTCCGGCGGGCAGATCACGTTGCCGCCGGGCTACCTCGCATCGGCCTTCGAGGCCGTGCGAGCGGTTGGTGGGCTCTGCGTCTCGGACGAAGTCCAGATCGGTATCGGACGGCTCGGGACGATGTGGGGTTTCGAGGCGCATGGGGCCGTTCCCGACATCGTCACGCTCGGAAAGCCACTCGGCAACGGCATGCCGCTGGCGGCGGTCGCCACGACCAGGGAGATCGCCGACGAGTTCGACCGGGGTATCCGGTACTTCAACACCTTCGCCGGTAACCCCGTCTGCTGTGCGGCGGGCCTGGCGGTGCTTGATGTCATCGAACGTGACGGACTCGTCGAGCGCGCGGCGTTGACGGGTGCGCACCTGCTGTCCGAACTACGCGGTTTGGCAGAGCGCCACGCCCTGATCGGAGACGTCCGGGGCGAAGGCATGTACGCGGGAATCGAGCTGGTCCGGGACCGTACGACCAAGGAGCCGGCCGGTGCCGAGGCGCTCTACGTCAGCCAGCGCATGCGGGAGGAGGGCGTCCTCATCTACCCGAACGGCCGGTTCGGGAACATCCTGAAGATCAAGCCGCCGCTGATCTTCGACACGAGCCACGTCCAGATCCTGGTCGACGCCCTCGACTCGATCCTGACCGAGGACTGGTGACCGGCCGCCCCATAGCGCCCTGTGGATTTCAGATAGCGGAAGTCGGCTCAAAAGGCAACCAACGTAGGATGTCGGCGTGTCGGAGTCTGAGCGTGCGGCGTGCGAATCACCAGATGCGGTGATCTCCCGGGTGGCCCGTCGGCTGCTCGAGGACGGCGCCGTGGACCGACTTCAGGGGATCTCGACCCGGCGGATCTTCGAGGTGGAGCCGGCGTACGCGGCGGCCGGAGTCGTCATCGGCGAAGTCAGCCGCGCCACTCGGAGCACACTCACGCTCTCACTGGCGCGGCTCGCCGGCGTCCCGGCGCCGGGGTTCGCGGCGACGGCGGCGGTGGACATCGGCAGGCTGCGCGCTGACCAGGAGATCCCGCTCGCGGCGGTCCAGCACGCGTTCCGTCTCGACTTCAGTGTGCTCTGGCCGGCCATCGTCCAGCAGGCCAGAGACGAACAGTTGACCGACAGTGAGGCGTTGCTCGACGGTTGCATGCAGGTCTGGAGCGTCGTCGAGTCGATCGCCGAGGAGGTCGCCGACTCGTATCGCGAACGGCAGCGCGAGAACATCGACGGCCGGGCCGACGCGCGCGAGCGGGCGTTCGCGGAACTGCTCGAGCGTGGGGCCGGCGCGACGTCGGTGCAGATGCGGTGCGGGCGGATCCTCGGCCTGCCGCAGGACGGCACCTTCATCGTGCTGACCGGTAGCTTGCCCGAGGACGAGGCGCTGGCACTGCGTCGACTGGTATCTCGGCTAACACACCGCCGCGCTGGTGGCTTCGTCGGAGGGCCCCTCGAGGCGATCAGCGGTGTCCTGGACGCCTCGGAATTCAAGCGGGGCGAGATCCGCGAGCTGCTGTCCGGCCTTGATCGCGGGCGTTTCGGCGTCGCCGAGGTGCGCGGAGACCTCGGCGAGCTGCGCCAAGGTCTGCACCTGGCACGCGTGGTCACCGAGTCACGGCCCGCGGAATCGGCCGGGGTGCTCTACCTGTCGGACCGGTGGCTGAGCGTGTTGATGCACTCGGACCCGGTCGTCTCGGGTGCGTTCGTCTCCGAAGTTCTGGGTCCGGTCATCGAGCTGCCCACCGACATAAGGCACCAACTGCTCGACACGCTTTCGGCCTATGTGCAGTTCGACGGGTCGATCGGGGAGATCGCGACACGGAAGTTCCTGCACCGCAACACGGTCCGCAAGCGCTTGGACCGGATCGAGACGCTCATCGGACGGTCGCTGGCGTCCCCGGCCGACATGGCGAAGGTCGTCACCGCGCTGGCCTGGCTGCAGGAGACGCATCCGGGGGAGTTCCTACCGACGTTCGACGGCGCCGCCCCCAGCGGGTGAAGCCAGCCGGACACCCTGTCAGCTCCCACGCATGCGCGTGCAGTCATCTCTTCGTCGAACAGTGTGCGGTCGCCCACGCATGGCGGACAGCGCCGCTCGTAGAGTCTGAGGCATGGTTGCAGCCGAGTTCGACCTTCCCGCCAGCCACATCGATGTCCCGCCAGTAGCGATCGCGGCACTGCCCACCCGGGGCATCGCCGAGGCGGATGTACTCGCCGAGGTCAAGGACCGGTTCGGGCGAAACGACTACGGCCACGACCGCAACTTCGCGATCAGCTACTCGGGCATGCCGGCTGCGATCACGCGCAAGGTCGAGGAGCTGGCGGTCGGTGAGTTCTTCGTCGAATGGGCCGACTCCGAAACGGGCACTCTCTCCATGGAGCGCGAGGCCGTCGGCATGATGGCCGGCCTGCTGGGCAAGCCCGACGCGCCGGGTTTCATCACGACCGGTGGCACTGAGTCGAACCTTGCCGCCCTGCGTCTGGCAAGGAACAACGGCAAGCTCGACGCGCCGGAGTTCATCGTCCCGGTCACCATCCACTTCAGCTTCCGGCTGGGCGCCGAGCTCATGGGCATTCACCTGGTGGAGGTGGATGTCGACGACCACACCCTCCAGCCGGACATCGCCGACGTCGAACGCGCCATCACGCCCCGGACGGTCGGGCTGGCCTGCTCAGCGCCCGCAGGCAGCTTCGGCACGATGGAGCCGGTCGAGGCCTTCGCCGACCTCGCCTGGCGCAAGGGGCTCTATCTCCACGTCGACGCCGCATTCGGCGGCTTCATCCTCCCGTTCATGCGGGAGCTCGGCTACGACGTGCCGCCGTTCGACCTCTCGCTGCCCGGCGTCAGCTCCATCTCCACGGATGGGCACAAGCTGGGGCTCCTGCCGATCTCGACGGGGTTCTTCCTCGCACGGGACGCCGAACTGTTCGAGGCGATCCCGACCGAGCGGACCCTCATCCACACCACCTCCTCCACCAAGCCGGGAAGCCGGGCGGCGGCGGCGTGGGCCGCGCTGCGAAATCTCGGATGGGAGGGATACCTGCAGTCGACTCGACACGTGCTGGCGCTGCGCGACACCATCGTCGACGGGGTCACCGCCATTCCCGGGATGTCGTTGGCCGCGCCGAAGTTCATCTCCGTCGTTGGCTTCGTCTCGTCCTCGATCGACCTCGAGCGCGTTCACGAGAACCTGCTGGAGGCCGGCTGGGGACACAGCTACGGGGTACTGCGGGGCAGACCTTTCATCCGCCTGTCGATCCACCCGTCGCGGACCGCGGAGGCCGCTCGAGGATTCGTCGAGGCGTTCGAAGCCGCCGTCGCACGCGCCCAGAGCTGAGGGCCGCCGCGTGCTTCGTCTGCTCGGCTACAGCGACCGTCTCAATGCCGGTCCCGGGGACACTGTCAAGTTCATGGTCAGCTGCGACCACAACGACTACGAGGTCCGGCTGGTCCGTTTGATTCACGGGGATACGAACCCCGCCGGACCTGGCTTTCGCCAGGAGGTGGTCCCGTCGTCCATCGATGGGCGCCGGCCGGGCAAGCGCGAGTCGATCCGCACCGGCTCGTACGCACGGGTCGAGCTACCCGCGACGCCCGCCGACCAACCTGGGTTCACCTTCGCCACCTTCCTCCAGCCGACGAATCCGGCAGCTGGGGAGCAGGTCATCGCCAGCCGAGGGATGCCCTACGAGGGCGGACCGGGATGGGCCATCGCGCTCGACGACGAGGGCTGCCTCGAGGTGGTACTCGGCCAGGGCGGAGTTACCCAACGCCACAGGATCGGCCCGCCGCTGTCCCGGTGGCACTGGTACCACGTGGGACTGAGCGTCGCCGAGGGGCAGGTCGCGGCGTGGTGCCGTCCGGTCCGGCAGCTTCCTGGCGAGGTGCTCGTTCCCTACCGTGTGCTTGCCGTCGGCGGCGGCGAGCTCCGCACGGATGCGCCTCTGCTGCTCGCCGCGACCGTGGACGGCAGCGGAGCGACCGTGCGCCACCTGGACGGCCGCTTGGACCGGCCACGCCTGTTTGGCCGCGGTGTCGCAGCCGAGGACATCGGGCAGCTTGTGGCCGAGCCGGACGCGGCGATCGCCGACCCCGACGTCGTGGCGGCATGGGATCTGAGCCGGGACGTAGCCACTGACCTCATGTGTGACGCGTCCCGGCACGGCCGGCACGGGCGCCTGGTGAACATGCCGACCCGCGCGGTCGCCGGGTACAACCACACCGGCCGGGAGACCGATTTCCGTCTGGCTCGCGCAGAGTACGGCGCTGTCCACTTCCACCGGGACGACCTCGACGACGCCGGTTGGGCCGTGGACTTCGAGTTCACCGTACCGGCGGACCTGCCCAGCGGCACGTACGCCGCCTGGCTGCGGGCGGGGGAGGACGAGGACCACATCCCATTCGTGGTGCGCCCCGCATCCGGTGTGACCCGCAGCCGGATCGCCGTGCTCATATCGACGATGTCCTACCTCGTCTATGAGAACTTCACCGACCTCGGCAAGGGCGTGTGGCGGGAGGACAACGGTTTCGTCGGCAACGCGCTGACGCACCCCCTCGCCGACCCGTCGCTGTTCCGCGAGGTCTACGAATACATCGACGAGAACTCGCTCTACGGTCCGTACGACGTCCACGCCGACGGGTCGGGCGTGTGCTATGCGAGTCTGCTGAAGCCGCTGCTGAACCTGCGGCCCAAGTTCCGGTACCGCACGATGGGTGTCCCGGTGCGGCTGGCGGCCGACCTCTACCTGGTCGACTGGCTCGAGCAGCTGGGCATCCAGGTCGACTATCTCACCGACCATGACCTGCACTCCGAGGGCGCCGCGCTGCTTGAGCCGTACAACGTGGTGATCTCCAGCTCGCAGCACGAGTACTGGACAGCGGCCATGATGGACGGCCTGTCCGCCTACCTCGAGCGGGGCGGCAGGCTCATGTATCTCGGCGGCAACAGCTTCTACGGCATCGTCTCCGTGGACCCGCACCGGCCGTACGCCGTCGAGGTGCGTCGTTGGGGCACCAGCTGGCCGTTCGAATCGCCCCCGGCAGAACGCCACCACAGCACAACCGGTGAGCAGGGCGGAATCTGGCGCAATCGCGGACGCGGACCCCACGCGCTGGTCGGAATGGGAACCGCCGGTGCGGGCTTCGACCGTGGTTCGCCCTACCAGCGCATGCCCGACTCCTACGACCCTCGCGTCCAGTTCGTGTTCGCCGGCCTGGGTGCGGACGAGCTCATCGGCGACGTGCCGTCGCTCCAGGTCAGGTGGGGTGCCGCCGGGTACGAGTTCGATCGGGTCGACACGGAGCTCGGGTCACCGGCGACGACGCTCGTCCTCGCTTCGTCGAACCGGTTCAACCAGTCGCACAGGTCGCTGTTCGACGATCAGCTCTGGTACGTCCAGGGCCGCGACGGTGCGTCGACCGCCGACCCGCAGGTCCCGGGACGACCGCATCGCTTCGCACGCTCGGACCTGGCCTACCTCGAGTACCCCGATGGCGGAGCCGTGTTCGCGGCGGGCGCCATCTGCTGGCGGGCCTGCCTGTCCGCCCACGGCTACGACAACTCCGTATCCCGGGTCACTGAGAACGTGCTCCGCCGCTTCGCCGACACCCCCAAGGGCGTCTCGCCGAGTGATCCGATCGACCCGACGATGTCACAGGGGTCCGCATGAGCGGTCCGGAGCGGAGCGGAGGTTTCGGCATGAGCAGCCGACAACTCGCCGCCATCACCGGCGCCGGCTCTGGCATCGGGCGGGCGATCGCCCGACGGCTGGCCCGCGCCGGCTACACCTGCCTGCTGGCGGGGCGCCGAGCCGAGCGGCTGGCCGACACAGCGCGGCTGATCGCGGACGCCGGCGGCGAGGCCATCGTGGTGCCCGCCGACGTCACGGCCGCCGGCGGCCGTGAGGCGATCGAGCAGGCTGTCCGCGCCAGCGACCTGCGTCTTGCGGCCCTCGTGAACAACGCGGGCGGATCGTACGCCGCTGGCCTGTTCGCACAGGATCTCGAGCGCTGGCGTCAGACCTTTGCCCTGAACGTGGAAGCGACGGCCTTCCTCTCCTTCACGCTGATGCCGATCATGCGCGACGGCGGCGGAGGGGCGATCGTCAACATCGGATCGGTCTACTCCTCGGTGGGGATGAACAACGCCTACTACACCGCCTACCCGGCGCAGACGGACCAGGGACCGGTTCGGGCCGTCGCATACTCGGCGTCGAAGGGCGCCCTGCTGCAGGTGTCCCGCGAGCTCGCGATCGCGGCTGCGCCGATGGACATCCGGGTCAACACCCTGTCGCCTGGCATGATCACCATCGACGATCGCGCGCCCCTGGACGAGGCCACGGTGCGGGCGCTGTCCGCACAGACCCCGATGGGGCGGTTCGGCAGACCCGAGGAGATAGCCGAAGCGACACTCTTCCTCCTCTCGGACGCGGCGAGCTTCGTGACGGGCACCGAACTGCGAGTCGACGGCGGCTGGACCGCCTGGTGAGCACACGCGGTTCACACAACTCGGCTGCCGGGCTGCTCATCACCAACGTCGACGTGGTGGACGGACTGGGCACGCCCGTCCAGCGACGCGACGTCCTGGTAGCCGACGGGCGCATCGCCGCGATCGCGGAGCCGGGCGACGCCCCGTCCTCGTTCCCGGCGACCGGTGACGGCGGCCCCCGCGTGGTCGACGGAGGTGGGCGCGTCCTGTCTCCCGGATTCATCGACGTGCATACACACGACGACGCTGCCGTGCTGACTGATCCGACGATGCTCTGCAAGACGAGCCAGGGCGTCACCACCGTCGTCCTCGGCAACTGCGGGATCGGCCTCGCACCGCACAGCGAGGCGCTCGGCCGGCACCTTACCGGCGAACTCGCAGCGGTACTGGGCTACGCGATCGCGCAGCGGCCAACCGGGTACGGAGACTATCTACGGCTCCTGCACCAGTCACCCAGTGCCCTGAACCGCGCAGGGCTTGTCCCGCACGGTGCGCTGCGGCTCGCCGCGATGGGCGATGCCGCCCGTGCGGCCGACGAGGCGGAGATCGACGCCATGTGCGACCTGCTCACGGCGGCGCTGGAAGCTGGTGCGGTCGGCATGTCGACGGGGTTGGTTTACCACCCTGGTCGCTACGCGCAGAGCCGGGAACTGCAGCGGCTGTGTGAGGTTCTGGCCGTCCAGGGCGCTATCTACGTGTCGCACATCCGTGACGAGGGCGCCAGGGTGCGCGAAAGCATCTCCGAAGTCCTCACGCTGGGGCGCGGCACCGGATGCCGGGTCCACGTCAGTCACCTGAAGGCGACCGGGCCGGACGGGATCGACCGGATGCGCAGGGCGCTCGATGACATCCACGCCGCCGCCGAGGCCGGTGTCCCGGTGACCTTCGACGTTTATCCCTACACGTCGGGATCGACAGCGCTGGAGCCGGCGTTGCGTGCCGCGACGAGTTCAGCCGCCTCCCCACGGGCGGTGCGCGTCATCTCGGCCCCTGACTTGCGGGAGCTGGAGGGTCGATATCTCGCCGATCTGGCCGAGGAGTGGGGAACCACGCAGGAGCAGGCCGTCGCCCTGATCGCCGAACGGGACAACTCGGTGACCGCCGTGATCGAGATGATGTCCCCGGACACGGTCGCCGCCGCACTCGCGAGCCCTCTCGCCATGATCGGTTCCGACGGCCTTCCCAACCCGCGCGGCCGGACGCATCCGCGCATGTTCGGCACATTCCCGCGGGTGCTGGGGCGGTATGTCCGACCTAAGGGGTCGCTCGACCTCGTTGATGTGATCCGCAGGATGACCTCCCTGCCCGCCCAGCGCTTCGGTCTGCTCGATCGCGGCGCGATCCAGGTCGGCGGCTGCGCGGACCTGGTGCTGTTCGACCCGGTGGCCGTCCGCGATCGGGCCACCCACGAGGAGCCTGACCTGCTCGCGGATGGCATCGAGATGGTGATCGTCAACGGTGCGGTCACGGTTGAGCGGCAGACGCCCTCCGCGGCGCTCGCCGGTGACGTCCTGGTCCGCCGGTCGTGATCGCGTACTGAAAGGGAGATCAACGCCGTTGCGTTTGGTGATTGGCGGCGGTGTCAAGGGGGCCTGCAGATGCGAACGGGACTTCTGGTAGATCAACTTGTGTCGAGCAACTT